>JBELJQ010000031.1:0-19396 GCA_042090305.1 Candidatus Pelagibacteraceae bacterium
GAGCTGAAAAAAAAAGACAATTTTTACTTTTTTTTAGTGGCTCAAGTAGATTTTGAATATTTTTGATTTGAATATCTTTATTATTATGAACTTTTATTCTATCTAGGTTAGGATATTCACCAATATTCCTGCCAAAATTTTCCCACATTCTTTTCACGATATAATCTATATTTTTATTTGTTAAATCAGGAAAAGCTCTCTTTATATTTGATTTTGCTATTTTAGTTCTTTTTGAAAATAGACCGTATAAAAGGAATATTTGTCCAGAGATATTTGATGAAACCTTTAAACCGAGTATTCTAAAAATCATATAAAAAATTTTTACAAGTAGAAATTCAACTAAGTATTTTATGGATTTCATTCGTAACTACTTAATTATTATAATAGAGGGTGGATGTATTGGCGATTTATCAACAAGCTGTGAGACTTTCTCAAGATTTGTTTGGTATATAGATTGATTATTTAATGAAGAGTTTGAAACTATTGTAATTTTAGTATCTCTCTTCATACCTTGGTTGATTAATTTTTCTGATATCGATTTAATTTGAGAAACGCCCATGTAAATAACAATTTTACCACTATTTGATACAAGGTTTTTAAAGTTAATTTCTTTGAATTTCTTCGATATTTTTTTATGTCCCGTAATGAAATTACAACATTTGCCATTACTAATGAATTCTTGGTTAATTGATTTCATAGCTGACTGTGACGCCGTTAAACCAGAGAAAATCTGGAATTTAATTTCATTTCTTTTTAAGAAATCTATTTCTTGACTACCTCTACTAAAGAAACTTACATCACCACCTTTCAGTCTTAATACTTTTTTATTCTTTTTTGCATATTTTACCAACCAATCATTTATTTGCTCTTGTGAACAAGCTCTTTTACTGCCTGTTTTACCGGCATAGATTCTTTTTACATTCTCTTTACAATAATCTATGAACTTTGGATTTACTAGCGCATCGTAAATCACAACATCAGCTGTCTTTAATGCATAATAAACTTTCAATGTTATTAATTTTTCAGAACCAGGACCAGATCCAGCAATAATTACGGTTCCAGCTTTAAAATCTATTACATTGGCGTTATAATCAAATTTCATTTGAATAAATTTAACATTATTTTATATGAAAAATGCAATTGTTTTAAAAAATATTTCCGTTTCTTACGGAAGTTTTGAAATATTGAACAATGTCTCACTTTCCATTGATTCTGGTTACCCAACATGTATTATCGGAAAAGGTTCTTCTGGGAAAACCACACTTTTAAAAACAATTCTAGGTTTAGTAAAATTAAAAAAAGGTAAAATTATCGTAAAAGAAAATATGAATAATAATTCAAATCATTTTGGTGTTGTATTCCAAAAAGATGCACTGTTTGATAGCTTGTTAGTCTGGCAAAATGTAATGTTCCAAAGTCTTGGGATTGAAAATGATAATAAATTAATTATTAAAACAAAACGAATACTTAAGAGTGTTGGCTTATCTCCACAAGATGCTTTTTTAATGCCAAATGAGTTGTCAGGCGGAATGAGAAAAAGAGTAGCAATCGCAAGAGCCATATCACACGACCCAAGATTCTTAGTACTTGATGAACCAACTGCAGGACTTGATCCAATTAAATCGACTTTGATTTTTAATATAATTACTCAACTTAATAAGGAAAGGAAAATGACTATATTAGCCGTATCATCGGACATGAAAGGTGCTATCAAATACTTTAAACAACTTATTTTTTTGGATAACAAAAAAGTGCATTGGAAGGGAGAGCCATCTGAAGCGTTAAAGAAGCCAACTAAATTGATAGGAGAGTTCCTAGCTAAGGTTTAGAACTATTTTCTAAGCAAGTCGGCGCATCCCGCTGTTGCATCAATTCCAGACTCTACATAACAAGCACTTATTCTATTTTCCCCCAGTATCTTTCCTATATTGTAACCCCTACTGTTTGCTGCAACCCAAGTGAATGTAAGATTGTCTGGATGAATTACACCAAAGAAGTCTTTTGTTCCATCGGTATAGGAAAATGTTCCTTTAAATCTTCTATCTTTTTGCTCGAGTATTTCAACTTTTTTTTCCCAAGTTCTAAACCCCCTCTGTTCTGAAAGAGTATTATTTTTTCCGGTCCATGTTCCTATCAGGCTCGGTATGCTATCTTCGGCAAAAGCATCGATACAATAAGTAAAAAGTATCGTAACTATTAAAATTTTAAAATTTTTTAAATACATATAGTATATTATTGTAAAAAAAAAAAAAAATACAACTTCAAATGAATTTAAATTTAATAAAATTCTACTTTAAAAAAAATCTTATCTCAATATTCTTCATGGGTATAATAAGTGGAATTCCTTTATACCTTATACTTTCTACTTTATTCATATGGTTGACACGCGAAGGGGTCGATATCTCAACAATTGGTCTATTTGCCTTAACTTCAATACCTTGGAGTATAAAATTTTTATGGTCCCCCATTCTTGATAATTATAAATCTCCATTATTCTACAACTTATTTGGGCACAGGCCGTCTTGGCTCTTATTAATACAATTTCTTATGATTCCATCTTTAATATTACTTGGAACGTTTAACCCTAATAATGACATTGGAATTATAGCAATTCTCGCGTTAGTTATAGCTTTTCTCTCTGCAAGCCAAGATATTGTAATAGATGCTTTTAGAATAGAAATACTAGACGATAAAAGTCAAGGAGCAGGTGTCGCAATGACTCAGCTTGGATATAGGTTGGGAGGTATAATTTCTGGTGCAGGAACATTGTACCTGAGGGAACTTTTTAGTTGGGTACAGGTTTTTATACTTCTTTCCATAATGATAATCTTATTAGTGATAATCATTCTTTCTTTGACATATAAAAAAAGTATATTTAAGAAAAAGTTTGAAAGAAGGAGCATTATCGATCCATTCAAAGAGTTTATTACAAGAAATCAAATTTCAAAAGTAGTTATAATTATTTTTTTCATTTTCTTTTTTAAATTTGGTGACGTTATTGCCGGCGTTATGGCTAATCCATTTTATGTTAAAATAGGTTTTTCAAATATAGAAATAGCGAATGCAAGTAAGTTATTTGGAGTCTTAATGACTGTTTTTGGAGTTTTTATTGGGGGCTATCTTGTAAAAATAAAAGGAATTTTAAACGCATTGATAATATCTGGATTTTTTCAGGTATTTTCAAATTTACTTTATGTTCTTTTGAATGAGGTTGGATCAGATTTTCGATTTTTGATAATTACTATTGCTGGTGAAAATTTTTCTGGTGGTTTAGGATCCTCAGCTTTTGTTGCATATTTATCAGTTTTATGTAACAAGCAATACACAGGAACTCAATATGCTTTGCTTTCCTCTGTAATGGGTTTAACGAGAACTATTCTTTCCTCTCCCAGTGGTTTTCTAGTTGAAATATTTGGTTGGAGTTTCTTTTTTATTCTATCTACATTTTTAGGATTACCAGGTTTAATTATACTTTTTTGGATGAAAAAAAAATTTACTATTGAAATGCAGAAGAAGACTAATCCATAATTTCTTTAAATTCAATTAAATCACTGAATTTCCTATCGCCGCAAATTCTGTTGTAAAATTTGTTAAGTTCTGGAAAATCTTTAATAAAATCGACTGGTATTTGTTCAAGTTGTCCTGATAAAAACCATCGTATTACTCTCCAAGCTGTGATATCTGCTACACTAAATTTCCCAGTAAAAAAACAGTTTTTTGAATTCTCTATATAAAACTTTTCCAAAAATCTAAACCATGTAAAAAAATCTTTTTGAATAAAGATTTTTCTAAGCTTTTTTGATTTTACTTCATTTTTCTCTCTTATTGAATGAGCTATTCTGTATGTAATTTCATTTGCCCAATCAATTATTTGGTTTATTATTAATTGATTTTCTATATCAGAGTCATATAAATTCGTTATCGACGAGCAAAATATTGCTAATGAATGAGTGTGGCAATGAATTTTTCCGTTAATTTCAAGAATTGGCAATTGTTCAAATGGATATTTCTCTTTAAAGTCTAACCAGTCTTTTCTGGGTACTCTTACATATTCGTAGGGAATGTTCTTATATGATAGGCAAAGTCTTAAAATATCGACTCTCCAGAAATTGAAATCAAAATATACAATCCTTATTTTCAATTCAATCTCATTTATTATTTTTCTGCAAATGCCTTTTCTATTACAAAGGCTCCCTGCACTTTTGTTGAACCTTCTTTGCACCCCATTTTTTCAAATAATTGTTTTAATTCATAAGTCATATCTTCAGAACCACAAATCATTACTCTATCATTTTCAGGGTCAAATTCATCAAGCCCTACTGCACTCCAAAGTTTTCCATCTTCGATCCATTTTGTAATCCTTCCCTCTCTTTCCCATTTGTCACGAGTTACTGTATTAAAGTAAATGAAATTACCCTTAGTTACTTCAGAATATACTTCATCATTATTAAGTGTGTTTAAAACGTCCTTGTAGGCTAGTTCTTCAATAGTCCTTACTGTGTGAGTTAAGACTACTTTATTAAATTTCTCATAAGTTTCAGGATCTCTTATGATACTCATAAAAGGTGCGAGCCCGGTTCCTGTTGACAAAAGGTATAAATTTCTTCCAGGAAGAAGATAGTCACAAACTAAGGTGCCAGTTGGTTTTGAATTAACTAATATTTGATCGTCAATTTTTACATGTTGGAGCTGGCTAGTAAGTGGTCCATTAGGAACCTTAATTGATAAAAATTCAAGATGATTTTCGTGGTTGGGACTAACAACAGAATAGGCTCTCAATAATGGTTTACCATCAATCTCTAGTCCAATCATCGCAAATTCACCATTTTTAAATCTAAAAGACATATCTCTAGTAGTTTTGAAACTAAATGTTTTATCAGTCCAATGATGGATGCTTATTACTTTTTCTTTTAGTATTGCCATAAAATTATAGATTAAAAAACTTCATTTGATTATAAACTATGTTATAAAACTCTTAATTAAATAATTTTTAGCAAAATGACAAGTATTAATATAAGAAAGTTATCTCACTCAGAAATGGATCTATACAGAAAGCCTCTATTACCTGAGACATGGAGCTGTTTTCCAGTTGATAGAGATATTGATACGCAGCAGTTGAGGAAAGCACTTCAGAAGGACCTTGATAGGATTAGATCTGGTGCTGAAAAGGATCCATTTTCTAATTCCATAACTATGTTAGCACTTGACATTTCAAGGATGCTAGAAAAAAATAAACTAAATTATTCTGCATTAGAAGCATTAATTCAAAGGTTAGCGGTTGGTTCATTTGGTTTGAGAGCCGATAGGTTGCAATCATATATTGGTTGTTTAGATCTAAAAAAAAATAAAAAGAAAATTGACAAAATTATTAGATCCCTTGCACTTGATAATAAAAAATTAATAGATTTTGAGAAATTTAACGAAGTAATAAAAAATGAAGTTTTTGGTATTGTTTTCACTGCTCATCCTACATTTGGAACAACCCAAGAATTAATGAATGATTTGGCTAACTTGGCAATAAATGGCCTAGAAAATAATGAAAGAAGTAAAAAAAAACTCAAAACTATAATCAAACAAGTTTTTAAAACAGAACAACGCCCTCAAAAAAATATAACTTTAGACTATGAGCATAACTTGTCAATGGTAGCTTTAGAACATCTTCAAGATGCTCTAGTAACATTCTACAGTGTCTTCCTTGATGTAAGTAAGGATTTATATCCAGACGATTTCCACAAGATAGAACCACATATCTTAAGGCTACATACTTGGGTAGGTTACGATGTTGATGGAAGAGGGGATATCTTTTGGAACGATTCTTTTTCAAAAAGACTAAAGGTCAAAGTTAACCAACTTGCAATTTATGAAAAAAAAGTTGAGAAAATCCTATCAAAAGCAACCTCTAAAACTCTTAAAAGTAAACTAAGCAAAATTAAGCTAAGGCTAAGTAATGCAATTTCAAGTAATCAAAAGGTATTAAAATCATTTGAAAGTAAGACTTTCTTAAATAATTTTGATGAGATTAAGCATATATCTAATTTTATGCATAAGAATAAGGAAAAACTTTTAACGACAATTAAGCCTTTAACTGTTGAAATCCAAAATATTGTTAATGAACTAAAATCTGGGGATATTAAGGAAAGAAACATAATTTTAGATGAAATTATTTTATTTAAAATATTAATAATTAATTGTGGGTTGGGATTGGGTAGAACACAATTTAGACTAAATGCTAATCAGCTTAATAATGCAATTTCAAGAGAAGTACATCTAACTGGTGACCCCGATGATCCTTCAAATAAAAGGTCATATTTGAGATCATTGTCCAAGTTGATAGATAACGTTAAACCTGTGAAAATTAATTTTGGTAGTATTGTTGAAGAGAATATGAATGCCAGAAGATACTTCATGCTAATCAAGCAAGTCCTTAAATATATTGATGAAGATCAATCTATTAGATTTTTGATTGCTGAATGTGATTATTCATTGACGGTAATGACCGCACTTTATTTTTCTAAAATGTTTGGTGTGGAGGACAAAGTGGATATCTCGCCACTATTTGAAACCGAAAAAGGGTTAGAAAGTGGTCATGCAATAATAAACACTTTGCTTAAAAATAAACACTTTAAAAATTATATTATTAAACGGAAAAAAATATCAATTCAAACAGGATATTCAGATGCAGGAAGATATTTAGGACAGTCGGCAGCAGTTTTGTCAATTGAGAATCTACAAAGAAAAATTGCAAATACTTTGGTGGAAAATAATATCAGTGGAGTTAAATTACTAATTTTCAATACACATGGTGAGTCAATTGGAAGAGGGGGACATCCAGTCTCATTAGCTGATAGGTTAAGATATGTTTGTTGTAATTATACCCAAAAAAAATTAGAGAACTGGGATATAGGCTTGATTAAAGAAATGAGTTTTCAGGGTGGAGATGGTTATCAATATTTTATGAATCATGATTTGTCATTTGCAGCTATCTCAAGAATCTTTGAGTTCTGTTTTGATGATAGCTATAAGAATGATTCAGATAACTTGTATATCTCTTCAGACTTTGGGATTGAATTTGTTAATACCATAAAAAATTTTAATACCGATATAATGGATGATCCCAATTATGCTGCTTTGCTGAGTGTTTTCGGTTCAAATCTTAATCACTCTACTGGTTCAAGATCTGTTAAAAGACATTTTGATAGTTCAGTAAAAACGTTAGCTTATCATCCAAGTCAAACCAGAGCAATACCACAAAATTCAATTTTACAACAATTAGGTATGCTAGCCAATACACTTGGGGGTGTAGGTACTTTTATTAGAAAAGATTCTAAGATTTTTAATGATGTTTATAGAAAATCAGAGCGCTTTAGAAGAATTATAGATATGGTTGAATACGCCTTTGCCTTTAGTGATATTGAGGTTCTTAAAGCATATATAGATTGCTATGACCCAGGCATGTGGTTATCTTGGTCAACAAGGACAGTTGATTCTGAACGAAGTGAAAATATGAAAGAAGTAGCAAAACTTTTAGAAAAATTTGATGTGCATTGGCGCTTAAATAAGGTTTACAGGAAACTTCATCAGGAATATATGGAAATAAGAAACTGGCTACTAGGTAGAAAGCATAGAGGCAGAATTGCAGTTGGAAGAGGTAGAGTAATTGAAAAAGAGGTGAGAGATGAACTTTTATTAATGCACGGTGTCAGAGTTGCAATTTTTCATGAAATATTCCTTTTATCAGTGAGAATTCCGAATTTTAGTGACCAATTAGGTACGACTAAAGATGAAATAGTAGCAAGGTTAATTAGATTTGATATCTTTGAGGCAGTAAAGATTCTTAGACAAATTTTTCCAGCTGGCAAAATTAAAACATCAAACAACGGTTTCTCCGAAAAATCTGACTATTTAAGCGAAACCCTTGTGGATTATTCAGATGAGGAAAAATATATTTTTAAAAAATTAGAGTCCTTGTATGAATGCGCAAGAAGAGTAAGCACCGGTATTGCCAATTTTATTGGTTCTGTTGGCTAATTTTTTTTTTTCGACTTGTAATGTTCCTCTAGATCGCTGATGTCTTCATCAGATAAATTTAGTCTTTCTGCTAATTCTCTCAATTCAACTCTCTCATTTTGATCAATAATATTATCCTGTAATACAAATTCTAATTTTTTTTTGTATTTTATTTGATTTCTTCTGGTGTGTTCAGTGAAAGCTGATGCTAAAATACCTGAAGGTAAAGCAACAGTTCCTATTCCAAGAATAATTGTAATTGAACCGAATACTTTTCCCATAGACGTGATTGGATAAACATCACCATATCCTACCGTTGTTAAAGTAACAATAGACCACCACATAGCTTTTGGGATACTACCAAATTTTTCTGGTTGTACGTCTTTCTCTACAAGATACATTCCGCTCGAGGCTATAATTAACATTATAAATAAAATAAAAAATGCAGCTCCAAATGACTTTCTTTGGTCCCAAATAACAGTTAATAGACTGTTTATAGAGTTTGAATATCTCGAGAATTTTAAAAGCCTAAATATTCTAAGAACTCTTATGAACCTGAGGTCAATAGTTGGAAAAAAGAATGCAAGTAAGCTTGGTAAAATAGCTAATAAATCTATAATCGCTGAAAAACTAAAAATATATTTTAACCTTCTTTCAAATGGTTTTTCTGTTTTGAGTTTAACTGATGTGCATGACCATAGTCTGCCAATATATTCTATAAGAAAAATAGATACTGAAAGATATTCAAAATATTTGAAAAATAATTTATGATTTATATAAATTTCTTCTACCGTCTCTACCACTACCATTATGATGTTTAGTGTGATTAGCATTAGTAAAAACATGTCTACTAACTTGGAGTTAAGATCTTTTTCATTTGCTGGTTCTAATAAAGACCAAACTCTTTTTTTACTTAACAAAATTTTTTCACCATTTATTATTTTTTAGGACAAGTTATTTCCTTCTGACATGCAAATCCAGGAGAACCGAGGTAGATTTGCTTATCTTTTTCACCTCGTTCTTTTGGTTGTGGTTGATAAGTACAGATAACATCATCTGGAATTTTTTGTTCTTTTATAAGCCTACATTTTCTCTCTATAACTATTCTCTTCCTCCTGTCAAATGTTCCTTCCTCAGGAGCATATGTTCTTCCTCTAGTTTTACTCTCTAATAAAAAAGGAAGAAGCAACGATGTTAAGAGTGTAAAATTAATTAGTTTTTTCATCATCAGATTCTTCTGTTATATCTGAAGTTTCGTCTTTACCGGCTTTGTAAGCTGTACCTTGTATTGATTTAGCAACAAACTTGTTCATAAGAGTATCAGAATTTTTAACATATTCCTCTAAATCTTTTTGTAAAATTTCCTCAGCCTCTTCTTTAGAATTAGAATCAATTTCCATTATTCCGTCAATAATCCAATGTACTTTAAATTTCATAACTCATCTCCAGTATTCTTTTTATCTGAAAGGTATTTCTGTTTTGTAAATATATCAAATGCCTCTTTTTGAAGTTCAGCCAGCACTTCCTTTTCAATTGAATTACCAACTCTATCTCTTAACTTCATCGCTTTATAATTACCTGTACTAACGGATACAGAATACCACATATATGATTTTTCTAAATCAATTTCTGGAGAAATCTTTTCAAACCAATATGCCAGCTTGAAAGCTGCATGTTGATCTATATTGTCAACGTATTGTTTTTCAAGCATAGTTTCAATTATCTCTGCCATTTGATTTACATCATCTTCAACTAATTTATCGATTACTTTATCTACTTTTCTTAAACATCTTTTATTACCATTCAATGAACATAACCAAGTATATTTTAAAGACAGTTTAAAGTCTTGAGTCGTTCCAATACCTTCAAAATACATATTTGAGAGGTTATAAATTGAGCTTTTATGACCTTTTTCTGATAGATTAAAAAAAACAATAAATGACTTTTTAAACTCCCCATTGTCATAGTGTGATACTCCTTGATTATAATAGTCATCATCTTCAACCACGTGATCCGTTGCCTCTACCTTTAGAGTAAGGTTACAAATAAGTAAAATCACTGATAATAAAAATTTCACCTTCCCGCCATCATTACTAATTGTAAATATAAAACTCTTAGTCTAAACTTAGAATTTGGTCTTTGCTCGTAGACAACAATTCTTGGTCTATCTGAATTTGGCTTCTGAAACTCTATGGACATATCTTCAGGTAAGTATACACCGTTGAATTCAAGAGTTTTTTGAGGGTCCTCATGAAACTGTTCTTTGAAATCTGCATCTATCCAGGTTCTGGCAAGTACTCTTCCAAGGATATCCGGTAAAAACTTTCTTACCTCAGACCGATTTTTTAAGTGATGAAGTTTCTGAGTAATATCAAAAGGGCTTATTGAGTCTTGATTAACTTTTATTACTTCATTACTTTTTGCTTTGACTGGAAGATTATGTTGTTTTTTTTTCATATTTTTTAAATTTTATAGCAAATAAATGAATTTTATAAATAAATTTTTTTAAACAATTGAATTATAAGTCGTTTTGTAGGTTATGATTTCAACTAATAATATTTTAAAATTCCCTAATAAGATTAAAAATAAAAAACAAAAATACGAACTCATAAGGGATAAAGTTGAGGACCTTCTTCACTTAATTTCTGCAGATGAAAAAGACGTTTGGGCTGTTGCAATGGCCGCTGGACGATTTTCATCAATTTACTTATCAAAAATTGATAGTGAGGAAAGTGCTATCAATTTCTTTAGAAGTTGTATAAGTACTCAAAAAAAATTCGAAAAATCAGGAGATCCTTCCAACATTTCCTGAAATCTGCGCTCCAGTATCTACAGATAAAGAATTAGTTTTCAACTTTCCATCTATTGTTCCAGAGCTTGAAACCTCAAGTAGATCAGCCGTGATATCGCCTGTGATTTTACCTTCAACTTTAAGATGTTCACTATTTACATTTCCCATTACATGGGCTGAACCTTCAATTATGACTGATTTGGCTGTAATATTTCCTTTAAACTGACCTGCAATAACTATCTGTCCCTCTCTGGATTCAAGAGTTCCCTCCATAAGAAGGTCTTTATTAATATAAGAAATATCACTCAATGAAATTCTCCTCTTTTTTACTCGTTTGAATTTTCTTCTTCACTTGACTTTTTATTTTTAAGTTTCTTTTCATCCCAATTATGAACTATTTTACAATTTAAAGCTGCGCCTCTATCCATTTGTAAAGACTTATAATTAATTTCACCAGTAATAACTGATGAATCTGTTAGCCAAACTGAGTCTGCTTTAATTTTTCCTTGATAATTTCCAGAAATCACTACAAGCTCAGAAACTATTGAGCCCTCTAATGTAGCCGATTTGCCAACCGTAACCTTTTCAGATTTGATATCAGCTTCTACTCTTCCGTTTATTTCAATGGTTGATGCATTAGAAATCTTGCCTTTAAAAATTGCTCCTTTTCCAATTATCGATTGAGTATCTGCCATTATTTCCCCTTTTTTTGTTTTGGTTTTGTTTGATTATTTTTATTATTATCAAGTCCTCTAATCAGTTCTACTTCAAGATTCGCGCCAGGTTGTGCTCTTAAATTGTTGTAATGAAGTTTTCCTTTGATATTAGCTGTTGATTCAATTGACAATGAATCCGCAAAAACATCACCTTCAAAATTACCTCCTATAGATGACTGAAGGGCTTTAATATTTCCTTTTAGATTACCCTCAGAAGAGATATTAATGTTGTCACACTCAACATTACCTTTGACTTTACCCTTTAATATCAAATTTCCACTACACTTGATGCTTCCGTTGATTTGCATTTCAGTTCCAATTACACTTGAGCTCGAGGATGTTTTTGTTGGTTTATCAGAATCTCTTGAAAACATAGCCATTTTGCCTTAAAATTTAATGATTATCATAAAATTTGTTAAAAAAAAAGATTTATCTTAACATTTTTGGCTTACTAAATGCATAAAATAAATTATATTTAAATAATTATGAGTGAACCAGTTATAGACATAAGAGATAGGATTGAGAAGATGAGGAATCAGATGTCAGTTCCTGAAGGTGAATCAAATCCTGGAAAAACAATCAATAAATCTTCAAATACAGAGCTTAAAAAACAAAATATAAATGTCAAAGATAAAGTTCACGTAAATGATAATGTTGAAGTTATAAATAAGATTAAAGAAACAGAATCCGAAAAATTATCAGATAATATAGTTCAAAAGAAAAAAGATTTCAAAGATAATTTTGATAGATCAGAATCCATGACAAAGGTTCAGATTGAAAAAATAGAAAAAAAGCCTGATTTTGAGTCAAATAATTTCAATAGTCATTCTACTCGAAAGAAGGATAAAGTTGATAAAAATGATAATCAGTCAATTAAACCTGATGACGAAACAACCTTCCCACAATTTAGCTTAAACGTAAGTAATCCAATATCATGGAAACTAATGTTATTAATAATGGTAATGCAATTACTTACGAATATAATGCTAGTTGTAGTACTCTATCTTAAATAATGAAAATGTTAAAAGATCTAGTTAATAGGTTTATATTAAGTAATATCAAATCAAGCACAAGGTTTGGTGAATCAAGTGTAATAACAAAAAATTTTAATGTATTATCAAATAATCTGGGGACACTTTTAAAAGAAAGAAGATTTTTATACTTTACAAAAAAGGGGCCTATTGAAGTTGTTTTTAACTTTAAACATTATTTTTCTGCTCTGATAATAGGAATATTATTTTTATTTAAAACTTTTCAGTTCATTTTTTTTGGGGCATCAACTTTTTTTTCATATTTGGCTTATCAAAACACTGAGATAAATAAACAAACATTTACTGATTCAGAAATTCAAACTTTAAAAAATCTCGCTAATGAATCAATTAACTTAGAATATCAGCCTGAAACAAGAGATATTGTTGTTGATGGAGTATCATTTGATAAGAATGTTAAAGAAAAAAAAGATTTCGTTTCAAACATTAAGGAAAGTTTTGAAAAAATAAAATTATCTTTCAAAAATTTTTATAGTAATTTTAGTTATGATGTATCTCATTCTGATGAAGTAATTTTTGATCAATTTTCTCAATTAGCTAGCCCAGAGCTAATAGCTATGGAGCATACTTTAACAACAAGAAAATCTCCTTTAAAAAAATCATTTCCACAAAATAAAGAAGCATTCTCTTATAGTGGTTTACCTGTAATTCCATTTATAGCTCCAAGAACGAATAAATTAAAAATTATTAATTTTACAAAAAAAATTGATAGAGAAATTTTTAGTTTGATTGATGTATTTGAATCATTAAATCTTAAACCTGATAATGTGGACATAAATATTAGAAGCTTACTTAATACTACTAGTTTGAGTGACGAAGATAATCTCATCGAGAACACTTCATTTAGATTTCAGGTACTTGAAGAATTAAAAGATGCGATTATTTATTTACCCTTAAAGCCACCAATGCAGTATTATTACATTTCAAGTCCATATGGATTTAGAATTCATCCAAAGAATAAACTTCGTCAAATGCACCACGGCATTGACATGGCAGGAACATGGCAAGAGGAAGTAAGAGCACCAGCAGATGGTTTTGTTTCTTTCTCAGGTAGAAATGGTTCATTTGGAAAAGCTATTAAAATTGTTCATAAACATGGTGTATCCACTCTATATGGTCATTTACATAAGCTAGGAGTTAAGAAGGGTCAATATGTTAAAGAAGGTCAAGTAATAGGTAAAATGGGATCAACAGGACGAGCAGTTGGAGCACATCTTCACTATGAAATAAAAGTGAATAATAAATCTGTTAACCCGTATGATTTTATCACAAAGGGAAGAGAATTGTTAAGTAGCTCCATTTTTAAAAGATAAGTGGCATTAAATTTGCTGAATAATTTACATGTTTAATGTAGTAATTTTTCTTGTAATTTTTTTTTTTTCACAAACGTCTGCATCAGCCAATCTAAAGAGTTGCGGGTTTTTTACTGAAAAATATAATTCATCGTACAAATTACCTAATAAATTACTAACATCAATTTCATTAGTGGAGTCAGGTTTGAAGAGGAATGACAAATTAAGTTCATGGCCATGGACATTAAATGTTAATGGTAAATCTATGTATTTTGAGAATGAGGAGGATACTATTAAACATTTGAAAAAAAGTCTTAAAATCAATAAAAATATCGATATTGGTTGTATGCAAATCAACTATAAATATCATGGGAAAAATTTTGAGACTATTGAAGATATTGTTAATCCAAATAAAAACGTAAAATATGCAGCATCATTTTTAAGAAAGTTATTTAAAAAACATAAATCGTGGAACGAAGCTATATCTAGGTATCATTCCTCTAAGCCAAAAAGGAAAAAGAAATATCTTGTTAAAGTTCAAAGCTTTTGGAATGATCTTAGACAAAGAAAAATAAAAATAGATAAGGAAATCACACAAAATTTTGATGATGGAAAAATTAAATATTTTAGAAACTTATTACAACAAGAAAAGCTCAAAATATAAACTGGCAGGGAAATTGCAGAATATTTCACAAAGGAGAATTAAATGATAAAACACTATGATTTACATAATAATGAAGTTACATCAAAGGAATCCACACCAGTAATAGAGATCACACATTTTAATAAAGATGATGAGGTATGTAAAAAAGAAAGTTATCCAGTAGGTCACTTTTTAGGTAATGTTAAAGATATCAAAAGTATCAAATACTCGTAGACTCAATCAAAGTTTATTAAAAGTATAAAATCAAAAAGCTAATTATTTTATAATTAGCTTTTTAAATATTAACATTTTGTATTTTCATTATTTTTCTACGTACCGAAGATGCAGGTATATTTAAAAGTTCACGGTACTTTGCAACAGTTCTTCTGGCAAGATTAATTCCCTCACCTTTAAGCTTGTTAACGAGCATTTCGTCGCTAAGAGGACTTTCTAGAGGCTCATCACTAATTATTTTTTTCAAAGATTCTCTCACAGATTCTGCTGAATGACTTTCACCATTATTAATACTATTTATCGATGCACTAAAGAAAACTTTCATTTCAAACATTCCTAATGGGGTCATCATAAGTTTCTCTGAAGTAACTCTACTTACTGTACTTTCATGCATGTTTATTTTTTTTGCTACATCTTTTAATATCATAGGTTTTAAATATTTCTTCCCTTTTTCAAAAAATTCTTTTTGTTGATTTATAATCTCAGAACTTATTTTTAATGTCGTAATGTTCCTTTGTTCAATAGCTTTTATAAGCCACCTTGCTGAATTTAGAGAATCACTAATAAATTTCTTATCACTATCTTTACATTCAAGTCTTTCAATTTCTTTCACATAACCCTCATTCACACTAACTTTAGGAAGAGTTGAATTATTTAACTCAACAGTCCAGTTATCTTTTTCTTTGGATACAATCACGTCTGGATGTGCGATGTTATTATTATTTTCATCGTATAAAGTTCCAGGTTTAGGATTTAATGATCTAATCAGTTTGATATTTTTTTTAAGGTTTTCATCACTCAAATTTGTAATTTTTTGAAGACCTTTTAAGTTTCCATTCCCTAAGAGTTCAAGATTATCAATTATAAGTTTTTTTGTTTCATCTAAATTATCTAAATTTTTCAATTGTATCTTAAGGCACTCTTTTATGTTTCGAGCAAAAACACCATTCGGCTCAAAACTTTGCATTCTTAATAGGACATCCTCAATTATTTCTAATTCATAACCACTAAATTTTGAAATACCATTTAAATCCTCTGTTAACCAACCACTTGGATCGATATAGTCGATAAGAATTTCAGCAATTTGTTTTTCATCTTCCTGGTTGAACTCAATCAATGCCTGGTTAGTCAATACAGATTTAAGAGAAATTCTATCACTTTGAGTTCTTTCGATGATTGTGCCTGGATCGTTATAATCCTGAGAACTATTATTACTTGTAGCTAAGTCATTATCCCATCTATTCTCATAATCATGATTATAAGGCTCATCAGAGAGAGATTCTCCATTTTTAAATGAATCTTCAAGATTATCAGTTTTTTCTTCATCCCTATCTTCAGTTTGGTTCTCTGAATTCTCATTATTCTCAAGAAATGGATTCTCCTCTATCTCTTTTTCAACTAAATCTGTTAACTCCAAATTTGTTAACTGCAAAAGTTTTATTGCTTGTTGCAATTGTGGTGTCATAACGAGTGACTGACTTTGTTTTAGTTTAAGATTCTGACTAATCTGCATTTTTATTCTCCTTTTATAATAATCTCACAATTTTTTAATAAAAAAGCAAAATTTTAATTTGACGCAAAGAGGTAGTCAGAAAAATGACTCTTTAAAAATCTATGTGACACAGAAATAAAATTACTATAATCTGTTAATAATGGCTCATAGCCTGTAAACTAAAGGTCATAAATTCTTTATTTTTAAATGATAAAAATAATACCAATAATAATTTCCCCACTAATTTTTTTTTATGTTTATTATAATGTAGTTTTTTTGACAGATCAAAATATAGAAAATTTAGATAATAAAAAAGAAATTTCTGAAAAAATAATTGATGATTCAGAAGCAGATAGTTCGTCTAAAAATCAATTTATTGATGGGGGGAAAATGGATCTAGCAAAAAGTAATGATAAGAAAATAGATCTAAAAGCTGTTCAGATAGAAAAGTTAGATTCAAATAAGAATATTGATAAAAAATTAAAGGTCAACAAAGTTAAAGAGGAAGTGATTGAAATAAAGCCAGTTGAAAACAATAAAAACATCAAAAGTTCAGATTCAGATATAGTGGTTAAAATTCAGTTTGGTGCTTTTAAAAAACGTGAAAATGCACAGAAATTGATGAATAAGTTGAGGGAATTATTTGAAAAGGAATTTAGAGAAATACCAAATGCCTTTGAAATTATTGAGAAAGATATTCATTTTAAGGTGATTTATTTATCAAATTCAAATAATTTGGCTAAAGAGTTATGTAAGTTTAGTAAGTCAAAAAAAGTTAACTGTATAATTTTATAAAATATGAAAAATTGCAGAATTTGTATCTATATAAGATTTTTTATAGCTTCAGTCTTGATGATTCTCATAGTATCAGTTCTTTTCACTGATAATCTAAAGTTTTTTTCGTTTGTTACACCATGGAATGCAGTAAAAGTAATATTTTCTTTAGGAACCTTAGTATTTATATTTAAGTTAATTGATTATTTAAGGAAAAGAGATTAACGCTCCCTCACGAATCTAATAAATAATCTCTTTTCAGGAACAAATCTTCCAAAAGTATGACCAGTAAAGAAATTAACTGACCAGAAAAATTTTGGAGACCACCAATTTCTTTGAGAAGTCCAAAATGGTTCAGGTGGTGTATTTGGAAATAAAACTGAATCAATTTTTACTCCTATGCATTCCATACAAACTAGACTTTCTAGCTCTTTTCTAGTAGGAAGCCTCCATTCGCCCTCTAATTGGTCATTTATTTGTCTATTTGCTTCTTTAATTTCCTCTCTATTTAATTTTTGAGGAATACCCAAACACTTTTTTTTTTCTTCATTCCATGATTGTCCTACAGTACACTTCAACCATTCAATTTTATTAGATAAATCGATTACGTAATTACCTTTATCTATGAACGAGGAAGAGAAAGAGTTCGAGAAATTAAAGAAATTTATTAATATTGTTAAAATAAAATATTTCATTGTTTTATAGTACTATAATAAAGACATAAATAAAAAAAAAATCAATTTTGGTATTAAAGTTGCACAAAGTGTACCAAAATATTATTTTATAAATATAAACTAATAATGGAAAAATAAATGGATTTAGCTTCTTTAATAGGTTTTCTCGGAACAATTGGTATGATCGCAGGGGCAATGATATCAGCCGGTGGTCTAGGAATGTACATAGACATTCCTTCAATTTTAATCGTTTTTGGCGGTTCTTTTTTCGCAGTAATGTATACAGCTCCATTACCAACTTATTTAGGTGCATGGGGAGCATTTGGAAAGGCATTTAAACCTCCAGTCAAGAAAATGGACGAATTAATACAAAGAATAGTTGAGTTAGCGGGTATTGCAAGAAAAGATGGTATGATGGCACTAGAAGGTCAAGAAACTCCGGATGCTTTCTTTGATAATGGTCTTCAGATGCTGGTGGATGGAGCAGATGAGGCTAAACTTACTGTACAATTAAAAAAAGAATTAAAAGCAATGCAAGTTCGTCATCAGTCTATGATTGGAGTTGCACAGTCATGGGTTGATATAGCTCCAGCTATGGGAATGATTGGAACACTTGTTGGTTTAGTGGCAATGCTTGGAAATATGGCCGATCCTAAAGCAATTGGTCCTGCAATGGCAGTGGCTTTATTAACAACTTTATATGGTGCTATGATAGCAAATACTATTTTTACACCTATCGTTATTAAATTAAAAGGTTATGACGCATACGAAACAACATATAGGGAAATGATAATTACTGGATTACAGTTTATTTCAAGAGGTGAGAGCCCAAGAAACATTCAAGATCAGTTGGTTGCTAACCTTCCACCTAAAGAAAAACAAAAATTATTGGAAGAAGCTGCAGCAGGTTAAGGTTTAAAAAATGGCTGAAGAAAAATCAGAAAACGCTGAAGAGAATATATCCGAAGAGGAAGAACAAGAATGTCCAGAATGCCCACCGAAAGGTGCCCCCGCATGGATGGCCACCTTCGCAGATATGGCAACTCTATTGATGGCTTTCTTTGTACTCATACTTTCTTTTGCAGAGTTTAATGTACCCAAATTTAAGCAAATAAGCGGTAGTTTAAAAAATGCCTTTGGTATCCAAAGAACTGTACCAGTTGTTGAGCCACCGAAAGGTACAACTATACTTTCATTGAACTTTAGCCCCAATCCCACACCCTCAGTTCAAGAAAATCTTAAGCAGCAAACCACCGAAACTGATCAACCGAAAGTAGAACAACAAACTAATAAAGATACAGCCTCAAAGGATGATGCTAAAAATGAAGATGCAGAAGAACTTGCAAAAAATATTCAAGAGGCAATACAAAGAGGAGATATACAAATTGAAACCCTCGGAAGTAATGTTGTTGTAAATTTCACACCAACTGAAGCAAACGAAGATGAACTTCCTAATCTTTTACAAAAAACTTTAGATTCTATCGAATCAGTAAAAGCTGCATCTGGAAAATCCGAATCAGAGGTTTTATTTGGTGGTCTTGAAAAACAGCTCGCTAAATTGGCAACAGCAGCTGCAAGTAAGGGTAGTGGAGAAGGAGATTCGGTTGAAGGAGACAATAAAGGGGAATCACCAGAACAGTCTAAAATTGAAGAAAAAAAAGCAGAGATTGCTGAAGATAAATTTAAAGTTGCTTTAAAGCAAGAAATTGGTGAAGGTTTAATAG
>JBELJQ010000001.1:0-172932 GCA_042090305.1 Candidatus Pelagibacteraceae bacterium
CAATTTCAATTTCATCCATTATTAATTAACATCTTTCCATATCTTTCTCTTAACGCCCAATAACATTATGGTTAAAAGAATGAGGAAGAATAATGTTTTAACTCCAAGGCTCTTTCGTTCCTCTAGTTCTGGTTCAGCAGCCCAGGATAAGAATGACGTAACATCTCTTGCAATCTGAACGTGTGTTGCGTCTGTTCCGTCGTAATAGTCTACGATATCATCCATGATTGGGGATGGCATAGCTATTTGTTTTCCAGGGTAGTACTCGTTATAATACATTCCCTCGCTTGCCTCAAAACCTTCAGGAAACTCCTTATATCCATTGAGCAGACTATATAAATAGTCAGCACCACCTGCCCTAGCTTTTACTATTAAAGATAGGTCTGGTGGGTAGGCACCATTATTAGCAACTCTAGCTTGGTTATCATTTTCATATGGGTTCACAAATTTATCACTTGGTTTTGCTTCCCTATCGAACATTTCACCCTCATCATTTGGTCCATCTACTAACTCATATTCACCAGCTATTGACTTTATCTCATCTACTGTAAGTCCTATACCAGTTAAATCTCTATAAGACACATGCTTTAAACCATGACAAGCTGCACATACCTCTTTATAAACTAGAAAACCACGTTGTAATGAAGATTTGTCAAATCTACCGAATATTCCACTATGAGGCCAGTTTTGTTCTATCAACTCTATTTTATCAGAAGCAGCTTTTATAGTTTTAGAAACAATTGAAAATGAAAATATTACAAAAAATATCAATATTTTATTTAACATAACTCTCTTTAGTTTCTGTATCAAATCTTTTTGATAAGACAGCTGACGAAATGCTTGAAGGTAAATCAGAAACCTTCTCAAATCGTGATAACAAAGGCATTATTATTAGGAAGAAAGCAAAATAGTATACGGAAGCAATTCTTGCTATCAATACATAAATTCCTTCGGCAGGCATTGCTCCAACCCAACCTAAGACGATACTATTAATGACAAACAACCAATAAAATTGTTTATAGTAGGGTCTAAAACTTGCGCTTCTTACTTTGTGCTTGTCAAGCCAAGGAAGGAAGAAAAGAACTAGTACAGCTGCAAACATTAGAAGAACACCCATTAACTTATCTGGAACTGCTCTTAAAATGGCATAAAACGGAAGAAAGTACCATTCTGGGACTATGTGAGCTGGTGTTTGAAGGGGATTAGCTGGAATGTAATTGTCTGGATGCCCAAGAAAATTGGGGGCAAAAAAGACTAGACTTGCATAAATAATTAAAAAAACACCTAAACCAAAATAATCTTTGACTGTATAGTAAGGATGGAATGGGATCGTATCATTTTCTGATTTAACATCTACTCCAGTGGGGTTATTTGAACCAAACTGATGAAGAGCAACTAAATGGAGTGCAACCACGCCTACTATTGCAAATGGAAGTAAATAGTGAAGCACAAAAAATCTACTTAATGTAGGGTTATCGACTGAAAATCCACCCCATAAGAAAGTAACTATATAATCACCAATAATTGGAAATGCTGAAAAGAGGTTGGTAATAACTGTTGCACCCCAAAAACTCATTTGTCCCCACGGTAAAACATAACCCATAAATGCGGTGGCCATCATTAACAGTAGAATGACAACTCCCAACATCCACAAAATCTCTCTAGGATACTTGTAGGACCCATAATATAAACCTCTAAATATGTGAATAAATACAATTATAAAAAACATCGAAGCGCCATTCATATGAATATAACGCAATAACCAACCATTATTCACATCTCTCATAATTCTTTCAACACTTTCAAATGCGAGATCTGTATTGGCTGTATACTGCATTGCTAGTAAAATTCCAGAAATTATCATTATGACTAGAGTTATTCCAGCTAGAGAACCAAAGTTCCAAAAATAGTTTAAATTTTTAGGGGTAGGATAGTCTCTAAGGTTGTGGTTAATAAAACTGAAAACAGGCAGTCTTTTATCAATCCAACCTGCAACGCCTTTTTGTTCTGTATTGTTATCTTTTTTCATAAATTTAGCCTATTTTGATTATATCATCTGATACAAATTCATATGGTGGAATTTCAAGGTTCAATGGAGCTGGTCCTTTTCTTATTCTTCCAGAAGTATCGTAATGAGACCCGTGACAAGGACAAAACCACCCATCAAAATCCCCTTTACTATCTCCAATCTTTTGCCCAAGCGGAACGCATCCTAAATGTGTACAAACACCAATTACAACTAGCCATTTGGGATTTTGAACTCTAGATTCATCCGATGCTTTATGAATAAGACCGTCTACATCTGCATCTGTGGCATCTTGAATTTCTGAAGTTGTTCTGTGTCTAATAAAAATTGGTTTCCCTCGCCACATTACAGTTAAACTTTGACCTTCTTCAATTGGTGAAAGATCAACCTCCGTAGAAGCAAGCGCTAGGACATCTTTTGATGGATTCATTGTGTCAATTAGAGACCAGACTGTAGCTCCACCGCCAGCAATAGCTAAACCAGCAGTTGTAATGTAAAGAAAATCTCTTTTCTCTTCATCAACTGATGATGTATTATTTTTATCTTTTGATTCCACTTTATCCATAAAAATATATTATTTACTATAATATAAAAAATAAAAAACTTAAAACAATGAAAAAAATTGATGAAAGAAAAAAAAAATCATCCAATTGGTTCAAAAAGCTCAGAGATGATATTTGTCTTACTCTTGAAGAAATAGAAAAAAAACATTCAAACACCTCTGCACGTTTCAATAGAATAAATTGGTTTAGAGATAAATCAGGTACAAATAAACTTGGTGGAGGTGAAATGAGTCTGATAAGAGGTGAAGTCTTTGAAAAAGCAGGTGTTAATATATCAACTGTTTTTGGAGAACTATCAGATTCAATGATAGGAAAAATTCCTGGAACGGAAAATAAAAAAGAATTCTGGGCATCTGGTATCTCTGTTGTTATTCATCCCAATTCCCCAAAAATACCTGCCATTCATATGAACACCAGATTCATTGTAACAGAAAAATCATGGTTTGGTGGCGGAACAGATATTACACCAACAGATAAAAAGTGTAAGGAATCGTTAAGAATCTCAACTTTTTTCCATAATGAACTTAAAAAAATATGTGATGATTATAATCCAACATCCTATAAAAAGTATAAGAAATGGTGCGATGATTACTTTTATTTACCTCACAGGCAGGAATCTAGAGGCCTAGGCGGAATATTCTACGATTATCTCAACTCAAACGACTGGAATTCAGACTTTCTATTCACTAAAAATGTTGGTTCAACTTTCCTTAAAGTCTACAATCAAATTGTTAAAGAAACTATTTCTGATTCATGGACTGAAAAAGACGAAAGCTTACAAGCGCACAGAAGATCAAGATATGTTGAGTTTAACTTATTACATGATAGAGGAACGAAATTTGGGCTTCAAACTGATGGTAATATTGACGCAATACTTATGTCACTACCTCCGAATGCCTCATGGTAAAAACCGAGAAACAAATTCAATACATTCTTTTTTATTTTTTCTAAAATTATTTTTTATCCACCACTCTTCTGTTTTTTTTATTACTTCTCCCACATCAGAGCCAGCCGAAAAGCCCAATTTGATGATATCATTCCCCTTAATTGGAAGTTTTTTCTTCTTAAAACTATCTAAATTTTTCAAAGCTTTTGATAGGGTATCTAAACTTATTTTTTTATTAGCATAGTTCTCAAGAAGCTTGTCTTTAACATATAAATCATCATGCTTATAAAAAATTTTTCTTAGATAGATTTCACTGTAGCGAAATATATCAATTTGATATTTTAATCTTTTTATGAATTCTTTATTCATTTTCTTTTCAAAGTTGAGAGATTTTTTTACATCTCTCAGTAGAAATTTAAGTCTCCTCAAAAAACTTATATTTTTAAATTTATTTTCAATTTTACATAACCTTTCAAAATTTTTGAAATTTAATTTCTCACCCACACTGCTCTGAATAATTTTTCTTATAGATTTGAGATTTATATTCTTGGAAAAATTTTTGTGAGTTATAATTTTTTCTAGCTCTTCAAAACGTCTCTCTAAAGATAAATCAGCTATTCTTTTTTCATATCTTGTCAACTTTTTCAAAGTATCGATATCTAAATTTTTATCATAGATTATTGAGAATCTAACAAATCTTAATACTCGCAAAAGATCTTCAGAAACTCTATTTTCAATTTTTCCAATGAACTTTATAACTCCATTTATTAAATCTATGTAACCATTATTAGGGTCATATAAATTTCCTTTCATATCACAATATATTGAATTAATTGTAAAATCACGTCGTTTGGAATCAAGTTCTAAATCCTTTGTATGCTTGATTTTGGCCCACCTTCCATCTGTTTCCAAGTCTTCTCTCATAATAGTTACATCTATTTTTATATTATTTACCAATACTACTAATGAGCCAAACTTAATTCCTAAAGGAAGAAACTTTATATTCGATTTCTTTAAACATTTGGTCAAATCATTTAAAGAAAGGTCTGTAATTAAATCGGGATGCTGATTTATAAATGATTTATTTAAAATTAAATTTCTAACTGCACCTCCGATAAGGAATACCTTGCCTTTTTTTAAACTCAAAGATTTCTGCACAGTTTTAATTTCTTTGAGTGGTATATTTATATCCATACATTTCTTTTGAAAATCTTTAATTTTTTTCATTAAAATGTCCAGGTATCACTTTTTCCCCATCGTAAAATGGAGGAGTGTATTTTTTTTCATTTTCTTTTTCCATAAGAAAAAAAGAGCTAATTAAAATTGAAAAAATAATTAACGTCATTAGGTGTAAAATATAAATTGTTCTCTTTGACATTTTTTTTGTTAAAGCAAATACAACTATAACCAAGCAAATCAATAACAGAATAATAAAATATTTGATCATTTTAAAAAAAACTCTAAGGTTACCTTAATTTTAACATTTTAAATTATAATTAGTCATGAAGTTTTCAATTAAATATCTTTATCTTTATCTTTCATTCTTTCTAGTTTTCACTTTTTCAACTGTAAAGGCAAAAATTATTTCATACAAAAGTGAATATGAAATTTCAAACGCAAACGATGATAAACCTAGGGTCCCTGGAAAAACATATATTGATAAAGCATCAGGGTATTTAACAATTGATTGGCTAGATAGCTGTCAAAATTCTTGGGTATCCAACCAACGCATGATGACAAGGTTTGTTAATTCTTATGGGGTTGGAACTGTAAGTGAAATTAACTATTCACTAAATGAGAATTTTAATGGTAAGACCATGGATTTTGTTTTGGAAATTAAAGAAAATGCAGAAGTTGTTGAAAGATTCTATGGTAAAGCTAAGAGAGAAAATAAATTAAATATAAGTTTCGTTGACAGAGAAATGTCTCTAGACTTTCCTAAGGATGTAATTTTTCCTCATAAATTTTTGGAAGAAATTGTAAGTAACTTGTATTCTGGAAAGAAAATTTTAGTTAAAAATGTATATGAAGGTACTATACCAGACAAATATTTTAGAATTTCTGTCTTTTTCACTGATGACGTTGAAATCTCGAAAAACACATCTCTTCCAAAAGAAATTAATAAAAAATTTAAAAAAATTAGAATGGCCTATTACCAAGATAACGATCAAACGCCAATATTTGAGCAGACTGTACTTCTGAATAATCAAGGGGTTGCAAGTGAATTTAGGTACGATTATCCGGAATATTCGCTTTTACTTAAGTTAAAAAAGATTGAGATTATTCCGAGTAGTTGTAAAAAATAAGGGTTTGCAAATTTAATTCACAAACCCTTATTAGGTGGGGAGCTTTTATTATTTTTTAACGAAATCTGGGTATGAAACTGAGCCCAATTCGCTCATATCTAATCCATATTCCTCTTCTTCTTTAGTAGCTCTAAGTCCAATTGTCATCTTAATCAATGTCCACACTACAAAGCTGACAATAAGTGTAAATAATCCATACGCTACTACTCCAGTTAATTGAGTCATAAATGATGCGTCAGGATTAGTCCAAGCAACAACTAGTGTTCCCCATATTCCAGCAAATAAGTGAGCGGGAATAGCCATAACGACATCATCAACCTTGAGCATATCTAGTAATTTCATACCATACATGCATATTATTCCTCCTATTGCACCAATAATAAGTGCTTGGCCCATAGAGGGTGTCAAAGGCTCTGCTGTAATTGCAACTAATCCAGCAATTGCTCCATTTAGAGTAGCGGCAATGTTAGTGTGACTATTTGTTATTTTGCTTAAAATCATACAAGCTAACACACCACCTGCTGCTGCTAAAGAGGTATTCACAAAAATATCTGCAACTGCCGTTGCATCAGCACCAGAACCTAATGCAAGTTGAGAACCTCCATTAAATCCAAACCATCCTAGCCATAATATAAAAACACCCAAAGTTGTCATTGGTAATGAACAACCAGGTAGAGTGTTGACAGTACCATCTTTAGCAAACTTTCCTTCACGAGCACCTAAAATTATTGCACCTGAAAGAGCAGCCCATCCACCAACTGAGTGTACTAAAGTTGAACCAGCAAAATCAGAAAATCCCATTTCGCTTAACCAACCACCACCCCATTGCCATGAACCAGCAATTGGGTAAATGAAAGCTGTCAAAATTGCTATAAATAAAAAGAATGGCCAAATCAGAATTCTTTCTGCCAAAGCACCAGAAACGATTGAAGCTGTTGTTGCGACAAAAACCATTTGAAAAAACCAATCAGATGATGCAGCATAACCGGTTTCTAAATCAACATCGGTGCTTCTATCAAACATTGAGAAAGAGCCGAAATACCCGCCATCAACTCCATCATACATTAAATTGTAACCAACCAGATAATACATCAATCCGGCTAATGAAAATAACCCAATATTTTTAAGACAAATAACTGCTGTATTTTTACTACGAACTTGTCCTGCTTCTAACATACAAAATCCTGCAGCCATGAACATTACAAGAAAGCCACATACTAAGAATAGAAAAGTGTTAAGAATGTAAGCGACTTCAGAAGATACTGCTGGTATAGCTTCCACCGAAGTTTCTTGAGCCCCCACCGAGGTAGATATTCCCAAAGCAAAAATTAATGCAAGTGAGTTTAATCCAACCTTGAATATAGGGGAAGTTTTATTTTTTAAATTGTTTGTAAACATAATTACTCCCTATAAAATTAATATAATATATTCAACCATTCTATTATGCAGGATGCGTGCCATAATAGACCTTATATTATTAAGTAGTTGATTATATTGATATAATATTTTATGTTAAGAATGTTCTCAATTTATTTTGCCTATTTTTTAATCTATTTTAAATATTTGTATACTATTTAATCAAATGCAAGAAAGATATTTAGGTGATATTCATGACTTTTTTAAAATGAATTTTTTAGAATTTTTATCAAAATACACGGAACAATTGATTGGTCTAAACTGGTATCTAGTGAAACCTGAAAATATAAGCAAAATAGAGGTGAAAAAAAATGATGGAGAAAAAAGAAGTTATTTATATAAGGACGAATACAAAGAAATTAACGCCCATTTAATTAATGAGTTAAAATTATATGAAAAATTAAATAATAGAATTGTAAATAGTTTTACTCGTAATATAAAGTTTAAAAAATCTGTTAAATTTTATAATGAATATATAACAATTGAAAAAAGAACCGATTGGTTTAAAGAATCTAAATTGTTTTTTGATAAGACTAAGATAATTTTCCTTGATCCTGACAATGGTCTTGGATTTAACAAATCAGGAAATATCTCATTAAAGTATGTAAATATAAAAGAGTTATTGGAATACTATGATTTAGACAAAACTATTATATTCACACAATTCCAATCCTTTAATAAAAATTACAAAACATATTTGAATGAAATTATTTTAAAATTAGAACAATTTGGAATTAAAATGAAATACCCTGTAGTTAGAAATAGAAGTGGGCCAAATACTTTTTATTTTACCTTAGGTAAAATAAGGAATTCTAAAATTTATAATTGTTTAACCGAATATTCAAAAAATACTAATAAAGTTGAATTAGTTATTTTTTAAAACTTTTATTTAAAAACAACCAAGCTACTATAGCAGGCGCCCCTACTAGAATCTCACGAATTCTTCTTCCAATTGCAATGGAAAAGGATATTTGTGAACTAAGACCAACAAAGTCTCCCACTACAATAAAAGCTAACTCTTGGACACCAATACCAGCTGGAATAAAAAAAGCTATTGCACGTATAATTCCAGAGAAAGATTCAATAATTATAACGTCAATGATTTGAGGTTCATAACCAATAATCCACAAAAAAACATAAATTTCAAAGGCTCCGCCCAACCATCCAAGTAATCTGAAAGAAAGAGCTTTAAAAAGTATAACTTTATCATTAGTAAAATTAAAAAGAGCTTTATCAATTCTCATCAACGAGACTATCTTAGAAAATGACAACTTAAAAAAAGAGACTTTCTTGGTCTTTTGTATAAAAACCTTAAGAAATCTTTTCCTAATTAAAAGATAAAATGTAATACATCCAAAAAATATTAAGATTAATGAAAAAATAAAGTACGTGATATATTCATCCAGCATAATTTCTTGATAATTGAAAACTAGATAGATGAAGCTGATAAAAGCTATTAAGAAGAGTGAAAATGTCGCTATGACTAAATCAATAAAGACTGAAGATGATGATTCAGTTGGTGATAAACCTTTTTTAATTCCTAAATATATTCTGACAAATTCTGCAGTAATATTTCCTGTTGGGAAAAATTTTCCCGTTGCTTGTGATATCCAAATAATAACAAAAGACCACAACACTGATAAATTAGATTTTTTTGTAAGAACAACCCAAGTTAACGCGTCAAAGTATAATGTCGGGATGTGAGCAATGATTAATAGATGGAAATAATATTTATAATCTAGTACTAAGTTTAATGCGTCTTCTCCAGAAAAAGTTCCATAAACCCATTTAAAAAGAAATACTCCAATCAATAAAAAAAATAAATATTTTATCTTAGATTTCATTTAATAAATATTTGACTTTAATATTATATTTGCGGTTTCAAGCGGTGACGAAGAGTCAACTTTAGGGTGCCATGAAAAAAAACTGTATCTCCTGTAAAACAATGTGCCATGATGTGGAGGTTGAGAATAGTTATGCTCTATCATTGGTCTATAGCTCTCTTTATCAACATTTATATAGCCTAAGTTATTTTTTTCAGACTTATAAATCTTTAAACACTTAATTTTGAATTTTTTTTGTGAAGAATTTAAGAGAATTATCTTTTCATTATTATTGGAATCAAAAAAAGTGTTTGAATTAATTTTTCTTTGAAAGAAATTATATTCTGCAAACTCATACAACCTACATAAACTTTTTAATCTTGAACAGATAAAGTTAGTTATGTCATGGTCTTGATGTCCACCCTCGAAAGTAGGGCAGAAAATAGTATCAATTTTATTTTTTTTTATAATTTTACAAATTAAATTATGAGACTCTGAAATGTTATATTTAAGATTTCTTGTTGGTATATTTTGATAATAATATTCTTTAATATTTAGTAGTTCCAAACTTTGAAGCATCTCATCTTTTCTTATTTTAATAAAATCTTGGTATTTATTTTTTTTCCAGAACCAATTTCGATTAGGTGAAATCACACCATTTGTTAAAAAGACTATTGAGATTTCTTTTTTTTCTCTTAAAAGTTTTCTTATTAAGATACAAGAACCCACAATTTCGTCATCAGGATGCGGGATTACAAATAAAATTTTTTTCATAATATTAGATTATTAATTTCCATTTTTTTAGAAAAATTTCATTAAATATTTCTTCCCATGAAGGATATTGTCCAACTCTCATTACTTTCGTTTGCATTAGTTGTATTTTTTTCTTATCAACTAATAATTTCTCAATTTCCTCAACCCAAGCTTCTGGTTCTTGACTTGTGATTACAACTCCATCTTCTCCATTATTCTTAATTCTTTTTCCTCCGCCTGACTCTGATACGACACATATAGCGCCACATGCTCTTGCTTCTAATACCACTTGTGGACCCGTTTCATATAATGAAGGGAATACAAACAGATCACATATATTGTATAAATCACTTATATCTTCTTGAGGAAGATACTCTAATATTTTGAGATTATTTTTACATATTTTTTTACATATATTTCCATGAATATTTTCGCCAGCCATTACAGTTATAACTTTAATTTTTTTTTTATCTAACATACTTTGAATTCTTGCTAAAAGAATTGCCCCTTTAAGTTTATGAATTCTTCCACAAAAAAAAATTATTTTATTATCTTCTCTAATTTTAAGTTTCTTTAAAATTTTTTTTTTACTTATTCTTTTTTTAAAAAATACATTTTTATCTATTCCTCTTGAAATTTTATCAATCTTTGCAACAGAATTTCCGAAAAAACTTAGCTGTTCTTTTGAAAAAGAATCGTTAATAAATGCAACCTTACATTTATTTATATACTTTAAAATACTTTTTTTTTGATTATTACTTATAAATTTATGTAGCTTGAGTTTATGAATTAGAAGTCTTTGAAAAAAGCAAGGTAGTTTTTTCAATAGTTCCAATACATAATATTCAGTATATGATGGCGCATCAGTATGGTAGGAAGTAGTCAAAGGAATATTCCATATTTTGCTTGCCATTCTTGCAGTCTTGGACATACAAAATAATTGGTCGGTAGTATGAAGTAAATCAAATTTTTTCAAACTCCATAAAAGTTTTAAATTAATCGGAGAAAGGTCTGTTGAATCCGCATCGACACCAGTTTTTCTCAAAATTTTAGAGGATATTATGGGTCTAGTTATACTAAAATGTATATTATTACCAAAATGAATTATCTTACTTATATTTCCTAAAAAAAAAAGGGTTATATCATATTCTAATTTGCAAGTTTTAAGGCTACTTGCTATTCTTTGCCAGAATTTTACGTGACCTCCTGATTTCTCGCTTAATTCAAGATCAATTAGAATTGCAATTTTTTTTTTCCTCATCAGAAGATACCACCAGTTAAGTAAACATACGATGCAATAATCAAAATTGCCATTAAATTCAAAAAGAATCCGTTTTTCACCATGAAAAATATTTTAAAGCTATTGTTTGAGTATATAATAGCATTGGGTGGGGTTGCAATTGGCATCATAAAAGCACAGCTCGCAGATAAAATAAAAGGAAGTAGCAATAGTGTTAGTTCAATTTGATTTGTATCAGCAAATATACTCAAAATTGGAAGTAGTAGAAATGTTGTGGCTGTGTTACTTGTAAATTCTGTCAAAATAGAAGTAAAAAAGGCAATTAATAAGATTAGAGTAAATAAGTTTAAATGTTGAAAGTCATTCAAAAATAATGTTATTTGCTTTGCTAATCCAGATGAAATTATAAGAGAGGCAAGCGCTAAGCCTCCTCCAAAAAGGATCAATATATTCCATGGAATCTTTTTAAACCACTCATTTGTAAGCATTACTTTACCATTTTTAGCAGGAATTAAAAAGAATAGAGATGCACCAAATATTGCAATTATTGAGTCAGTCAATTTTATATTTAGTAGTAAATTGATATTTGATTTAAATATCCATAAAAGAATTGTTAAAATAATAATAAGTGTGGCCACTCTCTCATTTTTAGAGTATCTCCCTAATTTTAAATATTTATTTGCAATATTATTTGTTGAAATTTTTTGGTTTATTTCTTTAACCCTCAAGGAAATAAACGTAAGCATTACTATAATTATACTTAATGCAACTGGAGAAACATAAACAAACCATTTTTTCAAATCAATTTCTAGAGAATAATTTTCAGACAGAAAACCGATTAGTACCGCATTGGGAATCGTTCCAATTGGAGTCATCATTCCCCCGATGGAAGCTGAATAAGCAATTGTAAGCAACAAAAAATTTGTGAATGAAGAATTTAGCTTATCGTTTCTAAAGTTTTCATCTATTATTGATTTTACAATAGGTAACATTAACAAAGTAGTAGCGGTATTAGAAAAAAGCATACTCAGTATAGTTGTAAGCAATGAAATTGACACCATAACTTTCAACTTAGTATCACCAAATTTGCTTAAAATACCTAAAGCAAGCCTATAATGTAAATTACTTTTTTGAAAACCATAGGCGATTATAAAACCTCCAAGAATCAAGAAAACAACTGAACTAGAGTAACTAGATAAAATTGATTTAGGCTCTACGTCACTTAAAAAAGGTAAAACTAAAATTGGAAATAATGCTGTTATTGACGGTGGGATTATCTCAGTAACCCAAAGTAAAATCATTATAATTAAAAGTTTTAGTACAATTAGTTGAGTCGACGTCATTAATTTTTCTATATCCAAAAAATACGGTAAGTAAATAATTAAGACTCCAAGGCTTATTGTTAAAAGTATTTTTTTCATTTATTTAATTACTTATATTTTTTTCTTCCAAATCAATCCATTCTTGTTCTAACATAACCAATTCATTTTGAACTTCGTTTATTTGGGTTAAGATTTTTTTATAATTAATATCACTATTATTAATTTTATCTAAACTTTGAATTTTTTGATTGAGTTCGAATATTTCTTGCTCTTTTTTTTCAATTTTAGTCATTACTCTTTTTATTAGCTTTTCTTGAGATATTGGTTTTCTTTTATCAAGTAATATATTTTTAGAGCCTTGAGTATTATCAATAGATTTTGTTCCTTTAACCATGGAGTCTAAGTCCTTTTCAAGGTCTATCGATAATTTTACACCACCCACACCATCCAAAAAAATAAACTTATTACAAGTCTTTTGCAAAAAATCAATATCATGGGAACTTATTAGTACGCCTCCATTATAAAGGTTAATAAAATCAATAAGAATATCTATCGTTTCGATATCAAGATCATTTGTTGGCTCGTCAAGGAGCATTATTTCCTTTGGATTAGCAAGAATCTTAGAAAGAAGTAATCTATTTTTTTCACCTCCCGATAAATTACTGACCTTAGTGTCAATCATTTTTGGATCAAATAAAAAGTTTTTTAAATAACTACATATATGAATTTTTTTACTGCCAACTTTTATATAATCACCACCAGAGGGAATTAAATTTCTCTTTATTGAATAATTATCATTAAAGTTTTGTCCATTTTGATCAAAACAACTAAATTGTATATTATTCCTTATTTTTATACTTCCTTCATTAGGCTTAATAATTCCTGAGGCCAGCATAAGAAATGTAGATTTTCCAACTCCATTTTTACCAATTAAGCCAATTTTCTCATTTTTCATAAGTTTAAAATTTAAATCTTTTATGATTAATTTATCATTATCTACACCTGCAAATGATTTAGTAACATTATGAAAATGTAATAAAAAATTAGGGCCTTCTGTTTCATTCTTATTTATTAGGGGAATTTTTATTTTTGAAATTGATTTTAAAAACTCACTTTTCTGATTCTTATATTCAGTTCTCATTTGAAATAAATCATCTTTTCTCTTTTCATTTCTCTTTCTTCTTGCTTTAACTCCCTTAGAAAGCCAATCACTTTCGTTATCTAAAAATTTTTTTTTATTTTTTAACTCTCTCTCTTCCTGATTAATTAGAGACCTACTCCACTCTTCAAAAAAATAAAAACCTTTTGGTGAAACTCTAACTTTCCCTCTATCAACCCAGAAAACTTTATTTGTAGTATTTTTCAGAAAATTTCTATTATGACTTACGATTAGGTACGAACCTTTATATTGGTTAAATAAGAATCTCTCTAGCCATTTTATTGACTCAATATCTAAGTGGTTTGTTGGTTCGTCTAGGAGTAATAAATCTGGTTCGTTTATCAAAGAATGAATCAAACTTAATTTTCTTAACTGTCCTCCAGATAAAATCTGCATATTTAGTTTTGGGTTTAGCTTAAGTTTTTCAAAAATATTATCTATTTTAAATTCATCTATTGATTCTGAATTTGCTATTTGCTCTAAAATAAATTCTTTTGTACCCACATCCTTTTTTACTAAGTTGCTCTGATACATCATTGAAGTATTTATTCTAGGATTGAACCATGTTTCTCCATCATCTATTTTTAAATTTTGAGATAATAACTTAAACAAAGTTGTTTTTCCTACACCATTTTTTCCAATTAAAGCAATCTTGTCTCCTTGATGTACTGCAAATGACAAATCAACGAAAATTTTTGATTTACTGTATCCAAAGACACAATTGTTAAATGATAATAATACTTCTTTTGAGTTCATTGAGTTTTGGCTGGGGTGGTAGGATTCGAACCTACGAATGCCGCTACCAAAAAGCGGTGCCTTACCACTTGGCCACACCCCAATTAATTACAAAATAATCATTTTTTCCTTCTTATACAAGATTTATATCATTAATAGAGTTTATAAATTTTGTATCTTGCAACCAACATTTGTTAAACTTAGACTTTATGAGTTTTTTTGCAACTATGAGGTCTTCCAGGTTTCTGTAAATCGCAAAACATGTTGCACCTGAACCTGTCATTCTAACGAGTAAGTTATTTGTTTGATTTTTAGTAAAATCTAAAATACTTTTAATGATTTCCAATTCTTCAATTGCAAAATTTTCAAGATGATTACTTTTTTTTTTTATAAAATCTAAGGAAATTTTTTTAATATCAGTATTTACTTCAACTGAGCTTTTATGTTGGAGGTTTAGTTTTTCAAATATACTTTTTGTTGAAACCTCTTTAAGTGGATTTATTAATAACACACACAACTTTTCGAAGTCATGTTTTATATAACTTAGTTCATTTCCCAGACCAGTTACAATTGCTGATCTACCGTGAAAACAGAAAGGCACATCAGCACCAATTGAAATTAAAAAATCATCTAAGTTCTTTTTTTTTTTTATATTAAATAATTTATGAATACATCTCACAACAGTAGCTGCATTAGATGAACCACCTCCCATACCTGATGAAATTGGAAGTTTCTTACATAATTCAATACTTACATCAAAATTTCTATTGTAAAGCTTTTCTAAACCCTTTACAGCCTTAACTATTATGTTATCAGACTCACTAAGTTCTCTTGCAAAATCTCCAGTAATTTTTAGCCTTAAAGAATCGGATCTTGAAATAGTAATTAAATCTCCATATTCCACAAATGTCATAAAACTTTCAATATTATGAAAATTATCTTTACGTTTACCTTTAACTTCTAAATATAAATTTATTTTAGCCGGTGATATTTGTTCTACAGATTGAGTCATATTTTTAAAGCCCTCGACTAAGTTTTTTTTTTATATTTTCTTTTTCTTTGTAATCAGGTTCCAAGTTTAGTACCTTTTTCCACTGGGATTTTGCTTCTGATTTCCTATTTGACATCCAATAGGCATCTCCAAGATGATCATTTAGAGTGGCATCGTCAGGAAGCATCACAACTGCTTTTTCTAAATGAGTAATAGATTCTTCGAAGTTTTTCGCTAAATAGTAAGCCCACCCAAGTGAATCGCGTATATATGCATCTGTTGGTTCAATTTCAACAGCTCTAATAAGCAGTTTTAATGCCTTAGGAATATTAACTTCTCTATCAAGCCAACTATAAGCTAAATAATTCATCACGTATGGATCTTCAGGGTTTAGATTAAGTGATGTTTTAAAATCTTGTTCTGCTCTATTCCATCTATTTAGTCTTTCGTATGATATACCTCTTGAATATAAAATATTTGATTTGTTTAATAAACTATCACTATCAATAACTTGAGTATAAATCCTTATAGCTTCTTCATATTTTTTTGTTTGTCTAAATTTATCGGCTAATAGTACTTTCATTTCAATTTCATCTGGAAACTTTGTTGTGAAAGAAACGATTTCACTCAAAAAGAGCTCTGTTTTCCCAAGTTTTTCAAAAAAGGCTAACCGCATTTTTAACATTTTCAAGTAATAAATATTTTTATGGTTGAGTTTTTCTAATTCTTGTAAACCTAGTTCTTCTAAGTTCATTTGACTAAGACTCCCTGCTAATAGAATTTTCATAGAATTAAAATTTTGTCTAAGTCTTATTGAAAGTTTTCCAAAAAAAATTGAATATTTATATAGGTCATTTGAATAGTACCAACTTGAAATATTATAAAAAACTTCGGCCAAGCCTTCTTTCTCATTATTTATTGGATTTAAAAGTTGTTTATTAATTTTCAAAAATTTTTCATCATATTTTTGAAAATTAACATTGGCTTTTTGCAGTTCTTTATTTATCTTTAAAGCGCTTTTTTCGTTATTTGTTTCCAAACTATTCAATAATAATATCTCTTTTAGCCTTAGAGACACAAAATCCTTATTAATAATCTTTTGAAAGAAAAATTCTTTCTTTTTATTATTATTTTTTTTTTTATAAAATAGGGCTGCATGCAAACAAATTATTGGAATACATTCATCTTCGACTGAAAGGTTACTTTTTTTATTAAAATCTGACCAAATATTGATAGCTCTGACAAAGTTACTATCAAAGTATTGAGGGTTTATCTCATTTAAATATTTATCAATAGGCTTGCTAATTAAAAAATTTTCAACTACTTGAAAAAAATTTGCTAGAATATTTGTTTTATCTCTATCTAAAATAATAGTACTTATAAGGTTTGATTTATCCCAATCATTGAAAATCATTGAATCAATGAGTAATTCCTCAAGGTACTTATTATCAACTTTTTTCAAATCAACATTTGGATAAAAGTATTTTTGATTATTAAGATCACTATTTTGTTTAGCATAATTCCAAGAAAGGAAACTTCCAAAATTATTTGCACGAAGATCAGTTGCTCCTGAAAGTTTAAACTGAAAAAGTAAAATAGTAAGAATTAAGTATTTACATACCTGTGTAATTTGGGCCACCTCCTCCTTCGGGAGTTATCCAGTTTATATTTTGAGATGGATCTTTTATATCACAAGTTTTGCAGTGAACACAATTTTGAGCATTTATTTGCAATCTATTAGAACCATTATCTGAAACAATCTCATAAACTCCAGCAGGACAATATCTTTGTTCAGGCGAGTCGTAAATTGCTAGATTTTTCTCAATTGGAATTTTATCATTAAGAATCTTCAAATGAACTGGTTGATTTTCTTCATGATAAGTAGAGGAGAAAGAAACATTTGTTAGCTTATCAAAGGTCAAAACTCCATCATGCTTTGGATATTCAATAATTTCTGATTCTTCCTTCTTTTTTAATGACAGATGGTCTGGTTCTCCGTGCTTTAATGTCCAAGGTGCTCTACCTCTCAATATAATCTGATCAATCCCTGTTAGTATAGAGCCCAAACCTAAACCATATTTAAATGATGGTCTAACATTTCTAGCTGATTTCAACTCTTTACCAGCCCACGATTCATTGAAAATGTCTTGAAAATTTTGAAGCTCATCACCCTCATACCCATTTTCTAATTTTTTAAAAGCAAGCTCTGAAGCAATCATTCCAGATTTCATTGCTGTGTGAGTACCTTTAATCTTTGGTGTATTTAATGTTCCAGCATCACAACCAATAAGACACCCTCCAGGAAATGATAATTTGGGTAGCGACTGCCACCCACCTTCGTTTAATGCCCTTGCCCCATAAGATACTCTTCTTCCACCATCGAGTATTGGGCTAATTGCTTTATGCGTTTTAAATCTTTGGAATTCTTCATATGGTGATAGATAAGGGTTTTTATAATCAAGACCAATAACAAAACCCAGAGAAACTAAATTTTTATCCAAATGATACAGAAAAGAACCGCCATAAGTTTCAAAATCTAGAGGCCATCCTATTGTGTGCATTATGTTTCCAGCTTGAGCGTTTTCTGGTTTAATTTCCCATAGCTCTTTCAACCCAATTCCATAAGTTTGATGCTGAGAATTATTTCTAAGTCCAAACTTTTCAATGAGTCTCTTCCCTAAATGCCCTCTACAACCTTCTGCAAAGAATGTATATTTTGAATGTATTTCTATGCCTGGTTGGAAGTTTGCTCCTGGCTTTCCTTCGGAATCAACACCCAAATCACCTGTAATAATTCCTTTTAACTTTTCATTTTCAAAGATCAGATCAGATGCAGAAAATCCAGGATAAATTTCTATACCAAGTTTTTCTGCCTCATTACCTAACCATCTGCATAACGAACCTAAAGAAATTACATAATTTCCTCTATTGTGCATGACTGACGGCATTAAAATACTTGGAATATTAAATGCCTTTTCATTGGATAAGAATTTGAAGGTCTCCTTATTTACTTTAACTTTAACAGGGCATTCATTAGATTCTCTCCAATCATCGAAAAGCTCATCAAGAGCCGTAGTTTGCAAAATTGCACCAGAGAGAATGTGAGCACCTACTTCGGAACCTTTTTCAACAATACATACAGAAAAGTCCTTATTATTAAGTTTACACAACTTTTTAAATTGTATAGCAGCAGCCAGTCCAGAAGGCCCTGCACCAACTATCAATAAGTCGTAACTCATCTTTTCTCTTGAAATATCCATTTTTTTTATAATTCTAATAAATTTATAGTAAAATATATATATTAATGAAAGTTAAAAACATAAAGTCTTTTATTGATTTTTATCAATCCCTCGGTATCTCTACTTCTGTCACTGATAAACAGAGGAATAGAGAATCAAGTCCAGTTGTCCAAAATAAAGCTTATAGTAAGGATGAAAAAATCTCAGAAAAAAAATTTGATAAAACTCCAGATAAAATTAATGCCTTATCGAAACTTAAAGCCAAAGCTCAAAAGTTAGATTGTGATCTTAAAGATATAGCTACAAACCTTGTTTTTTCTGATGGTAATCCAAACAGCGATATAATGTTAATAGGTGAAGCACCTGGAGCAGATGAAGATAAAATTGGTAAACCTTTTGTTGGTCAAGCTGGAATGTTACTTGATAAAATGTTTTCGCTTATTGATTTAGATAGAAAGAAAAACTTTTATATTACAAATATATTATTTTGGAGACCTCCTGGTAATAGGACTCCTAGCAGCAAAGAGATTTCAATATGTTTGAGTATAACTAAAGAACATATTAATTTAATTAAACCCAAATTATTAATTCTTCTTGGAGGCATAGCATCTAAATCATTATTAAACACTTCAGATGGAATAACAAAATTAAGATGTAAAAAACATTTATATGAGAATGAAAATAATAAATCTAGAATTTTAACAAAAACAGTTTTTCATCCTGCTTATTTACTTAGAAATCCAATTGAAAAAAAAAGAATGTGGGAAGACTTACAAGATATTGATAAAATAATTGAAGAAAATAAAATACGTAGGTGAGATGAAATCAAAAGTTCTAAATATTTTTGTAATAATTGTTTCTGATTCAAGGGATGAAAGTTCAGATAAATCTGGTAAAGTACTTATGGATAGAATTCATTCCGCAGGCCATTCTTTGGTAAATAAAATTTTTATCAAAGATGAAGTCGAGGATATCAAAAAAAAGCTAAATAAACTAATTAAGGAAAAAACTATTGATGTAATCATTCTTTCTGGAGGAACGGGATTAACTGGAAGGGACTCAACCCCAGAAGCAGTTAAATCTGTAATAAAAAAAGAAATACCTGGTTTTGGAGAAATTTTCAGGTTTATTAGCTTTAAAAAGATTGCAACTTCTGCCCTACAATCAAGAGCGCTCGCAGGTCTTGCAAATGATAAGTTTATTTTTTCATTACCAGGATCTCCTGGTGCATGTAAAGATGCTTGGGATGAAATCCTCGTACATCAACTAAATTCAAATACTAAACCCTGTAATCTAGTTGAATTAATTCCTAGGTTAAAAGAACGTTAATTTAGATAAGATTAAAATCTTGAGTTAACTGACGACAGCCACGAGTTAATTTCATTATCTGTTTGCATACAACATGAAGTAATTGGAAATTTATCCTTTTGTAACTTTGTTAGCCTATCATCTTCTTGGCTTGGTTGGACAAACATAACACAATTTATCTCGTGGATAACACCATTATCAGCCGATGTATTTTCATTCTCAACTACCATATCCTTAACATATAAACTTTCTCTTTTATAAAGTTGAATTGATTTGTTGGTAACAGTAACTTCTTGTGTAATTTTAGATTTCAAGTCATTACTTGACTTCTGTCCTATTAAGATGTGATCCAGTATCAACATTTTTCTCAAAGAGGTGTCTGATAAAATTTGATCATAAACCTTTTTAGGTAGAGCATCAAAAGCTTTATTATTGGGAACAAAAATTGTCCAATTCCATGGGTATTTTTGTTGCAAAGTTGCTTCAAGTTCTGTGTTATTAATATACGAGTAAAAAATTGATAAGTTAGGGTTTTCTCTAATAATTTCAATAATACCCTTGGCTTTTAAATCAGAATGAAAAATAAATAAGCAAAGCAAAGAAAAAAATTTTAAATACAACTTGTCTCCTTTCAATTCATAAATAATGACTTACATACAAATAAATATTCGATATACTTTTTTTGTAAATATTCTAATTGTTATATTAGTTATAACAATTAATTAATCACCTTGGTAGTAACAAATAAAAATGACTATTATTCAGACCTCGATAACTCAATCATAGGTATCGATGAGGTGGGGAGAGGTGCGCTATGTGGGCCAGTTATTTCTTGCGCCCTGATACTTCATAAAAATATTTCTCAAGAGAAACTATTTGATGAAATTACAGATTCCAAAAAGTTATCAGAAAAAAAAAGAGTAGAAATATCAATGATGATTAAAAAATATTCCAAATTTAATATTGGGATAAGTAATAATATGGAAATTGATAGATTAAATATTCTTAATGCTACGATTCTTTCCATGAAACGGGCATATAGCAAGTTCAAAAATACTAATCTAAAAATAAAAATCGATGGTTTAAAGACTTTTGAATTAAATGATAGAGCTTCTTTTCACGTCAAGGGAGATCAAAAATCAGTTACAATTGCTGCAGCATCTATTGTAGCTAAAGTATATAGAGATAATTTAATGATAAAACTTTCAAGTGATTATCCTCAATATGGTTGGCTTAAAAATAAAGGTTACGGAACTAAACAACATATTTCTGCCATAAAAAATCATGGAATCACTAAATATCATAGGGTAAGTTTTTTGAAAAATTTAAGCTTTGGATAAGGGGAGTATGATTTTTACTTCAAGCCCACCAAGCTCTTTTGACTTTGCTAAGCAAACACTTCCTTTGCACATTTCTACTATATCCTTAACGATGTTAAGCCCTAGCCCTGTACCTGGCGTTTGTTCATCTAATCTAAAACCTCGGGCAAAAACTCTACTCATTTTATTTTCTGGAAGACCTGGTCCGTCATCAGAAATAATCATTTCAAATTCTTCTTCTGATTTATTATTTATATCAATTATTACCATCTTTTCCCCCCACTTGCATGCATTCTCTACTATATTACCAATAACCTCCTCCATGTCTTCAAGACTACTTAAAACTAAAGCCATATTGTTACTGGATCTAATTTTAATATCTTTATTTGAATATAGTTTTCTGAATATTCTGACCATTTTTTCAGATAATTCATTTATATTTATTTTATCTTTTGTTACCTTTCCAACGGAATCTAAATGAGCTTTTTTTAAATAACGGTCTATTTGTTTTTTCATCAATTGAACTTGACTCATTAAGATTTTATCCTCATTTCCCAATTCATTAGTTACAACTGCCAATGGTGTTTTCAAAACATGAGCAAGATTTCCAACATGCGTCTTTGCTCTGTCTAAAATTTTTTCATTATGCTCAAGTAAATTATTTATTTCTGTGGCTAGTGGTTGAACTTCTAATGGGTAGGGATCCTGAAGTTTTTTTTCATCACCATTCCTAATTTTGAACAAAGCTGTTTTAATTTTGTTCAATGGTAATAATCCAAAATTAACTTGGAGAAAAACTGCTGACATCAGCCCTACTCCCAAAACAATTAATATTGTAAGTAAAGTATTATCAAACTTTTTAATATTATCTGTATATTCCTGTGTATCCCCAGAAACAAAAAAAGTTACGGGATTACGATATCCTGGAAATGAAATCTCTCTTTGAATTATATGTAGTTTTTTTTTTTCAATTTTTTTAGTTTGTTTTTTATTACCTTGCGCCTGATTTCGAAATTGTGATCTTCCTCCGATTAATCTTTTATCGATTGTAAAAACTTGATCCCACATTGATCTTGATCTTGCAAGAGTCTTTGCACCATCATTAATTTGCCAATACCAACCAGAATAAGGTTGAAAATACCTTGGATCACCGACCGTACTTACTACAGTTATACTTTCAGAGGAATCAATTCTGCTTGCACCTATAAGTGTTTCTAATAATAAGTTTAATCTATCATCAAATGCTCTGAAGTTTGTTTTTTCATTTAAATCTGATAATAGTAGACCAGCAGAGAAAAGTGTTAGAATTATCCAAATTGTTGCACTTAAGAAAAGTCTTACAGCTAAAGAGTTCATTTTATTCTTTTTCTATCGACAAGCGATAACCATAACCCCTCTCAGTTTTGATTAAATTCATACCCATTTTTTTTCTTAACCTTCCTATAAAAACCTCAATAGTATTGGAATCTCTATCAAAATCCTGGTCATATATATGCTCAACAAGTTCTGTTCTAGAAATGACCTTATCTTGATGATGAAGAAAATATTCAATTATTTTATATTCATGCGAAGTAAGTTTTAGTTTGGTTCCATTAAGAAATACTTTATTAGATTTAGTGTCTATCTTTAATGGGCCACATTCAATATCGGATGTTGCATGCCCAGCTGAACGTCTTATTAGGGCCCTGAGTCTTGCAAGCAACTCCTCCATTTGGAAGGGCTTGGTAAGATAATCATCCGCACCTGCATCAAAACCTGATACTTTGTCACTCCATTGATCTCTTGCAGTTAAAATTAAAACTGGAAAGTTTTTTTTATCTTTTCTCCACTTCTCTAACACTGTTATTCCATCAATGCTCGGCAAACCTAGGTCTAGTATAACTGCATCATATGGTTCTGTATCTCCAAGAAAATGACCTTCCTCACCATCTAAAGCAATATCAACCGAATAACCACTATCTTCAAGTGAGGTTTTAATTTGCTCATTTAAATTTGGATCATCTTCAACTACTAATATTCTCAAATGTTGTCTCCTCCTGATAATACTGAAAGCACTGTTGCAGTGCCTGCATCCACTCTTATCTGTTTAACATTATTATTATTATCTATCATCATAATATCATATACCCATCCGAATAAACCTTTTTCACTATCTTTAAGGTTTATAGATATAACCCTACCATAAAATTTTTCACTAATTTTTTTTAGGATTTCGTCTAATGGTAGAATTTCACCCTCGTTGACTGCTTTAATGGCCTTCTCGTGGTCACTCAAGCTTTCAGCTTTTATTTCTGGAAAGTATAAGAAGAAGGTGATAATTAAAAAAAAGATTTTGAGCACTTTAAATTACCTCCTTAATGACCTTACTCATCAGTTTAGAAATTGGTTTATTTTTCAAATCTTTTTTTCTAATCCATTTATATTTTTTAAAATTTCTTTTATTTTTTAATTTTAACTCAATTATAAATAGATTCAAACGGAAATGACTAAAGGTGTGGTATATAGATTTATTTATTATAAATGAATTATCTAAACTATTATTTGATAACCATTTAGTTGCAATATCTTTGATTTTAATTTCATAATTATTTAAATTAGTGAATTCAGTAAAATCTGTTGATGGGAAACAATATAAATTCTCAAGTAATTTATCTTTAGTTTTTTCAATTAAAAAAGAATCTTTATATCTAACAATGAAAATGAGACCAAATTTTTTAACTTTTTCTCGATTATTTATTTTCTGCCGAGCAACTTTTCCTGATGATAAACAGAGTGAACCTACCGGGCATATAGTGCAATCTGGATTTTTTGGCAAACACACTTTATTAGCCAAATCCATAAGAGATTGACAATAATTTTTATTATTTATTAGCGGGGTTAGTTGAGTAGCTAAATTAACAACTTTTTTTTTATATAACTTTTCATTTTTGTTTAAATCGAAAGCTCTTGAAAGAATTCTTTTTATATTTCCATCAACTACTGCACAGTTTTCGTCTTTAAGTATTGCACAGATAGCACTAGCCACATATTCACCAATACCAGGCAGATTCATTAGATTTTCAATATTAATCTCAATTAGTTCATTTTTTCTCAAGATTTCTTTAGCTAAATATAAATTTTTAGCTCTTTGATAGTAACCCAACCCCTGCCAAATTAATAAAATTTCTTCGAGTGTTGCCTGGTAAAAACAGTCAATCGAAGGCCATTTCTTAATAAACTTTTTATAGTAAGGGATAACTGTCTTTACCATAGTTTGTTGTAACATTATCTCTGATATCCAAATCCTATAAAAGTTTTGTGCCTTCAACTCCCTCCAAGGTAAACTCCTAGCATTTAAATCATACCAACCAAGTATATTTTTTTGCCAGTCTCTCTTATATTTTTCACTTATATGGTATTCTTTCATAATGAGAAGAAAAAAGTATACTCCATCTTTGACTAGAATTTCAACAGTTCTGCCTAAGGTTTTCAAAAATATTTCAAAAAAAGGTGAAAATAGTTCAAAAATTCTTGAGCTAAAAATGAATTGGGAAGAAATTCTTGGAGAAGAACTTTCTAAGGATATTTTTATTGAATCAATAAGAAAAATTAACAATCAGAATACCTTAATTGTAATATCAGATAAAATAAGTTTACTGGAGATATCTTTCTCTTCCGAAATAATAAAGAAAAGAATTAACAACTATTTTAATGAGCCCATAATAGAAAATATAAAGTTTAAAAAATCGTTACATTACTGAATTTATGTGGTAATTATTTGATATGAAATTAATAATCAAGAATTCTATAAGGTTGGCTTTTTTAATCTGTTTATTTATAAATGAAAGCTTAGATTCACGAATTGTTGACACCATTGAGGCCCTAGAAAGTAAATCTATGGGAGAAGAAAAAGCTCCTGTTAAAATTATTGAGTTTGCATCACTAACTTGTGGTCATTGCGCCAAATTTCATAATGAGGTTTTTCCCTTAATCAAAGAGAATTACATAGATAAAGGTAAAATTTTCTTTACATATAACGACTTTCCACTTGATAAATTTGCTCTCAAGGCATCAGTTGTGGCAAGATGCTCTGGTAATAAAAAATTCTTCAGCTTTCTTAAAGTTCTTTATAATAAACAAAAAGATTGGACAAGAACACAAGATCCATTCAAATCCCTGCTTAAAATCGCCAAGATAGGCGGTCTAAAAAACGATGAAATTAAAGTTTGTGTTGGAAATAAATCGATTGAGGATGGCCTGTTAAAACAAAGGTTACAATCTACAAAAGTATACGATATTAAAGCAACTCCTACATTATACATTAATGGAGAAAAATATGATGGAGATCTTACATTTGAAGCTCTTAAATTAAAAATTGATTCATTACTTAATTAAAAAAATTGTTTACAGTAAAAAAATTAAAAATAACGGGTTTTAAATCTTTCGCTCACACAACGGAATTACTGATTGAAGATGGTGTCACTGGAATAATTGGTCCAAATGGATGCGGAAAGTCAAATATTTTTGAAGCAATAAGATGGGTAATGGGTGAATCCTCATCTAAAAGCCTTAGGTCTAACACTCAAGACGATATAATATTCAATGGAACTCAAAACGTACCAGCGAAAAACTTTGCAGAAGTATCGCTAGAGCTAGATAATTTTGAAGGTAATTTATCGAATGTCGTCGATACCAGTGAAAAAAAAATAATTATTTCTAGATTATTAGAAAGAGGTGTGGGGTCATTTTTCAAAATAAATAATAATGATGCTCGTGCTAAAGATGTTAGTATTATGTTCTATGACTCTGGAAGTGGTGCAAGATCAAGTTCAATAATTAGTCAAGGAAACATTGACCAAATTATTAACTATAAACCTATCGACAGAAAAATAATTTTAGAAGATGCTGCTGGAACATCAGGACTTCAAGCAAGACGCCATGAATCTGAACTCAAACTTCATTCAACTGAAACGAATCTTGATAAAATTGATTTAAATCTAAATAATTTATATGACAATCAAAAAAACCTTTCAAGACAAGCAAGACAAGCAGAAAGATATGAAGAAATTTCAAAGGAAATAAAATATTTACAATCAACTCTTCTTTTTCTTGATTGGAAGAAAATTGAAGAAAATATCAGGATTGATTGTCAAAAAAAAAATGCATTAGAAAAAGAAGTTAATCTAATTATAAACAATTTTAATAAACAAAAATCTGACTATCTTTATAAAAAGGAACAATTAGGAAATCTTCAAAAAAATAAAGAAGTTTTAAATCAAAATCTATTCAAATTTGAAAGAACAGTTAGTGAACTAAAATCAAAAATAGAAAATATAACAAATAAAAGAAATGAGATCGTTCGATTTCTTGAGACAATCAAAAAAGATACATATAACGAGAAAAAAAATTTAGAGGATACGAGAAATTATATTAAAAAAATTGAGGAAGAACTCTTTAAATCAAACGATATAAATGCTGAAAAAGAAAAACTACGAGAATTGAATACTAAAGAGACGGAAGTCAAAAATCAAATTAAAAAATTGGAAACATTATATGTTAATGAAATTCAACTTACACTTGGTGAGGAGTTTAAATCGGATAATTTAAAAGAAAATAAAGAGAACCTTGTAAAAAGAAGTAAAAATATCTCTGAAGAAATAGGTAAACTAAATGAAATGAAGAAGAATGATGAAATAAATATTTCGACCACAACAGGAATACTTGAAAAGCTCAAAGTAAGTAATAAACAAATTCATTTAGAATTAGTTGAGAAGAAAAATGAAATTGATAATTGTAATAAAAAAAAGATTCAACTAAGTAGTGATATTCAACAAATAGTTATGAAGATTGAAGTTCAATCCAGACAATTAGCTGAGAAGCAAACTGAAATAAAGACTTTGAATTTGATTATTGGTGAAAACTCTTTAACACAGGATTCGATTGTGAATCTTTTAAAAATAAAAAAAGGTTATGAAAATGCTGTTTTTGCTGCACTTTCTCATGAGTTAGACGCAAAGCTAAAAAAATCAAAGAAAAGGTGGGTGCAAAGCGAACCACTCAGTTTATCTCCTATTGATAATTCTCTAAACAACTTTTTAGAGGCACCTAATGAGCTTCAACCATTACTTTCTCAAATAATGTTTATAGATGACACTAGTCAAGCCCTAAAGATGCAAAGAAAACTTCAGGTAGGTCAGCTAATTGTCAATAGAAATGGCACAATCTGGAGATGGGATGGATTTATTTCTGAAGATAACCTCCAAAAAAAGAAATTAATAGATTCTCAACTAAAAATTAACGAGTTATCTGAAAGTGAAAAGAAAATAAGTACAGAACTTCTTAATTTAGAAAGAATGAAAAAAACTAAATCAAAAGAAGAAAATATTAATTCAGAAAAGATAGAGAAATTAAATTACTCATTAGAAAAACTCTATAAGGAGTTAGACATTAATTCGCCAAAAATATCAAAATACAATGAACAAATATCAATTTTTAACATTAATTTAGAAAACAACCTACTTAAAATTAAAAATCTTACTGTTGAGCTTAATGAAATAAATTCACAATTAAATGAAATTAAAACTTTAGAATCTTCTTCATTAAAAAATAGTAAGAATGAATCTGATAATGTGCAAAGTAAAATATCAGAGTTAGATGAAGGGCTTGAAGGAATTAGAAATGAGATTAATACACTGAAACAAAAGTTAATGAAAGAGGAATTAAATAAAACGTATTATCAAAATGATCTTTCAAAAAGTAAAAAGCGATATGACGAAGCACTCAAAAGATTATCCACTCTAAATGAAAGAGAAGAATTTTATAATAAAGAAAATAACAAACTTGACTTACAGCCATCGGATATAATTACAAAAATAAAAGAGAATGAGGGTAATTATAACAAAATAAATGATCAAATTAAAAATAATCAAGACCAACAAAATGAAATAATTCATCAACTAAATAATGACGAAAAGTTTTTAAACAAAATCGATAGAGATAGAGAAACAAAAAAAAGTCAAATTGTAATAATAGAAACAAATATCGAAAATTATAATGTAAATGAAAAAGAGCTTAGAACTCAAATTTATGAAAAAACAAAGCTTCAGCCTGAGGAGTTAAAAGAATCGCTAAATAATGAGGACCATAATCTTAGCAATTATACTGATATTAAAAAAAAATTAGATAAATTTTCATATCAAAGGGAACAAATGGGACCCGTAAATCTAAGAGCAAGATTGGAAGAAGAAGAAATTAAAAAATCTATAGATAACTTAGAGTTAGAAAAGGATGATTTAGTTCAAGCTATAGAAAAATTAAGAATAGCTATTAATAAAATAAATCATGAAGGAAGAAAAAGGTTGGTAGAGGCTTTTGAGAAGGTGGATAGGAATTTTACAAGTCTATTTAAAAAATTATTTGATGGTGGTGAAGCAAAACTAGAGTTAATAAAGTCTGATGACCCATTACAAACAGGTATAGAAATTTATGCAAGACCTCCTGGAAAAAAACTCTCATCATTGTCTTTGTTATCAGGTGGTGAAAAAACTTTAACTGCAATTTCTTTAATTTTTTCTATTTTTTTAATTAATCCTTCTCCAATGTGTATTTTGGACGAGGTGGATGCTGCACTTGATGAAATTAATATACAAAAATTTTGCAAATTATTAAGTGAGCTAAAAAGTAGTACAAAAACAAAATTTTTAATAATAACCCATAACAAAATTACAATGTCATCATTGGATAGAGTTTACGGCGTAACAATGGCTCAGAAAGGTATTTCTGATGTTGTGTCGGTAGACTTTAAAGATGGTAATCTAAAACAAGCTGTATGACGAAAACCAAACTTAGTGATAAAATTAGTGAAAAATTAAATACTAATAAGATTAGCAATGGAAAAAAAAATAATTTGAAAAATAAGTCTGGTTACGGTCTTGGGATTAAAATTTCATTAGATTTATTATCCTCAGCAGTTGTAGGTACTCTTATTGGAATAGGACTAGATAAAATTTTTTTAACTAAACCTATATTTTTTATAATATTTTTGCTATTAGGGTTTATTGCTGGATTTTTTAATTTATATAAATCAGTAAAAAACTTAAATAATTTAGACTAAGAGGTAAAAATTGGCTAGTCCCCTTTCACAATTTGAAATAAAAACAATCATTCCAATTGAAGTATTTGGATATGACATTTCTTTTACTAATTCGTCATTAGCAATGCTTTCAACTGTAATTTTAATGATTGTATTTATGATTTTTGGATTAAAGAAATCTTCAATTATACCATCTAGAAGCCAATCGATTTTAGAGTCTACATATGAATTTATTGCAAATATGATTGGTGATAATATTGGACAGGAGGGCTTAAAATATTTCTCCTTTATTTTCACTTTATTCCTTTTTATACTTTTGGGAAATCTTTTGGGAATGTTCCCATATAGTTTTACTTGGACAAGTCACATAATAGTAACATTTGCAATTGCTTTTGTTATTTTTTTAGGTGTTACCCTAATAGCAATCTTTAAACATGGGTTAAGAAAATTTTTAGGATTTTTTGCGCCATCTGGCGTTCCAAAACCTATGTTATTATTGCTTATTCCTATAGAAATAATTTCATACCTTTCACGCCCAGTTAGCCTTTCAGTAAGACTATTTGCTAATATGATGGCTGGACACACTTTACTGAAAGTTATTGGTGGTTTTGTCTTTGTACTTGGAGCCAATACTTTTATTATAGGTGGTGCATTACCACTTGCTTTCTTGATAGCTCTTACAGGTTTAGAAATTGTAATTGCATTTCTTCAAGCTTACGTATTTGCAATATTAACTTGTTTATATATTAATGATGCAATACATTTACATTAACTTTTAACATTAGGAGATAATTAATTATGGATATAGAATCTGCAAAATTACTAGGAGCTGGAATAGCTGTTTTAGGTGTGATTGGTTCTGGAATTGGTATTGGTTCAATCTTTGCCGCGTTCATTTCTGCTGTCGGAAGAAATCCTGAAGCAAGAGAACATGTATTCACAATGACAATGCTTGGATTTGCTTTAGTTGAAGCACTTGCTCTATTTGCATTGATTATTGCATTGCTATTATTATTTGTATTTTAAATTATGTTAAATAAGATATTAATATCTTGGATATTGATTTTTAATTCAGTTAACCTTAAAGCAGCTGAAGGGCAAGGAGGAATGCCTCAGTTAAACCCCGAGACTTTTAGCTCACAATTATTCTGGTTAACTATTTTCTTCTTTTTAATCTTAATTTTAAACCACTTCTTCTTTTTACCTAGAATTGAAAGAATAAGAGAACAACGAAAAAAAACAATAGATAGTTATGTTGAAGAAGCTAAGATAATAAATGATTCTGTAATAGAAATAATTGAAAGAATAGAAAAAGATTATAAAGTTGCAAAGGATGAATACAGTTCTTTAGTAAAAGAGGTTTATGAAAAAAATAAAGCTTCATACGATTTAGAAGTTAAAGATTTGACTAAAAAAATAGAAGAAAAGAAAGAAACTTTTACAAACGAACTAAAGGTTACTGAAGAATCCTTGAGGAAGTCAATACCAAAAATTTGCATAGAACTTTCAGATAAACTTTATGAAAATATAATGAGTGAAAAAAAACCTGCAAATCTAAATGAATTTGAAGATTTTGAAAGGAGTAATAATGGATCTTAGTTTTCTTGATGATTCCACACTTTGGGTTGGGATCTCTTTCATTCTATTTATTTTATTAATCATAAAACCAGCAATATCAGGTTTGTCTAAGACAGTTGATTCACAAATAGATTCATTAAGGAAAAATCTTGAAGAATCAGAAAAGTTAATGAACGACGCTAAAGCCTTGTTAGAAGAACATAAAGTTAAAGAAAAAGAAAATATCAAAAATATTTCAGATTTGAAAAGTAGGGCTATTAATGACGCTAAAGTAATTGAAAAAAAAATGAAGGAAGAAATTAATTTAGCTATCAAGCGTAAAGAGACTAACTTTAATATTATCATTAAACAAATGGAAGAAAATTTAAAAGATAAAATCCAAGAAGAAATAATGAACAAAACAGTTCAGTTTACACAATTAAGGATAAAGAATAATATTTCCAAAAATCACGATGATAAATTTATTAAAGAATCCTTAAAAAAAATTCCAAAACAATTGTCATAGAGTTGTATGGCAGTACATACAATACTTTCTAAAAACGAATTACTAGAAGTACTGTCAAATTATAATATTGGTGATTTAGTTTCTTTTGAAGGTATCTTAGAGGGAATTGAAAATACAAATTATAACCTTAAAACAGAAAAAGATAAATTTATATTAACCATATTTGAAGATAGAATTAATTATCAATCGATACCCTTCTATATAAATGTTATGCAGAATTCATTTGAGAAGGGTTTAAATTGTCCAATTGCAATCAAGGATAATAGAGGTAATTTTACTAATAAATTTAAGGATAAGAAATTTGGTATTTTTAAATTTATTAAGGGAAAATCAAAAAAAGTATATTCAGAAAAAGATTGTTTTGAAGTTGGGAAAATTATGGCTAATTTCCATAAAATAAATAAAAATCTAATAAATAAGCATGAAAATAGTTATAGTCTAAATTTCTGGATCCGTTTATTTAAAGAATATAGAAATTCCTTAAATATTATAATTCCTGGATCTCAAAATATCATTGAAGATGAAATCAAATTTCTAACCAAACTCTGGCCAAGAGAATTACCAAAAGGAATTATTCATGCTGATATGTTTCCGGATAATGTGCTATTTCGTTCAAAAGAAATACCAGGAATTATTGACTTTTACTTTTCATGCTATGATTTCTTATCATATGACCTAGCTATATTGATAAATGCTTGGTGTTTTCAGAATAATAAATTTAATTGGAGACTAGCCAAACAAATTATTCGGGGATATGAATCCGTAAGAAAGATTACTATTAATGAAAAAAAAAAGTTTAATATTCTTTTAAGGGGTGCTTGTTTGAGGTTTCTTTTAACTAGGGTACAGGATACTAAAAAGTGTGTTGATGATAAAATGTTAAATATTAAAAATCCTGTTGATTTCTATGAAAGGTTATTATTTCACAAAAATATTCGTGGTAACTATGATTTCTTCTGAAAGATATGACTTTATTATTTATACAGATGGTGCCTGCTTAGGTAACCCAGGTGAAGGTGGTTGGGCGGGAATAATTTATAATTCTAAAGACAATCATAAAAGAATCATTGTTGGGTCTGAACAATATACCACAAATAACAGAATGGAACTATTAGCGGTTATAGAGTCCCTAAAAGCAATAAGTTTTAATACTAATGTCAAAATTTACAGTGATAGTAAATATGTTTTGGAAGGAATAACAAAATGGATACATAATTGGAAAAAGAATAATTGGATGAGTTCTAATAAAAAAAAGATAAAGAATATAGATTTATGGGAAGAATTGGATGATTTAGTGAAAAGATTTAACATTAGTTGGGAGTGGGTTAAAGGTCATAGTGATGACAAAAATAACAATGAGGCAGATGAATTAGCTAGGTTAGAAGCTCAAAACTTACTTGATCGATTGTAAAACAATATCTGCTCTACTACTCTCAAGTCCACCACCGTTTTCATCAAAAATTTTCATAACCAAACCATTATCGATGATTATTGCAAAACGTGAAAGTCTTTTGCCAAGGCCTACAGACGTAAGATCAAGGGTTGTACCTAACTTTTCCATAATTTCTCCATAACTATCGGCTAAAAAATCTATATCAGTTTCGTTAAATTGTTTTCCCCATTCTTTCATAACAAATGGATCATTTACAGACACAAAACAAATTTTATCAATTCCACTAGAAAAGAATTCCTTTTTTATCTTTATGTAACCTGGAAGATGTTCCTCTGAACAAGTAGGCGTGAATGCTCCCGGTACAGAAACTAAAACTACTTTTTTATCATTGAAAAGTTCTGAGGTTTTTATAGAGATAGGTCCATTATTACTCATGGTATACAAGCTAACTTCTGGGAAACAGTCTCCCTCTTTAATTTTCATTTAACACCTCATTAATCTTTTCTAATACAATATCCTGAGAAAGTATTTCTGGCAATAGAATTCCATCTTTATTATTTTTGTAATATATAACATTGAGCGGGATACCGTATCTGTCATGCTTAGAAATAAATTCTAGTATTGATTCATTTCTATTTGTCCAATCAGCTCTTAATAATTTAACGTTTTTTTCAACGAAAAGCTTAGAAACAGTTCCAGATTCTAGAGTGGTAAGTTTATTAAGTTGACAAGTAATACACCAATCAGCTGTAACATCTACAAAAATCAGATCATTATTTTTAATATAGCTTTCAAGAAGCCGAGTGCTAAAGTTTTCCCATTTTAATTTCTTATCATTATTATTATAAAAAAGTAATAGAATAAAGATTAATATGGTTGCACTAGTAAAATAAAGTTTACTTGTAATTTTTTTTCTAGCAACAGAAACTATAGTTAGAGAGATAATTAATAATAGTATTAAAAATACATTTATTTTTAACAAACTAAGTAACCACGCTAATGTTAGCAGAAGAAGTAAGCCTAAGAATATCTTGAAATTCGTCATCCAATTTCCCGGTTTGGGGAGTATTTTTATCATATTTGGGAAAATTAAAAAGCATATGTATGGCGTTGCAAAGCCTAACGAAATAGCTAGAAATATAGTCATGATTATATAAGTTGAACCTACCATGGAAAATCCAACTGCAGTTCCTAGAAAAGGTGCACTGCATGGTGTTGCCATTAATGTTGAGAATATTCCAGTGAAAAAATGACTAAATTTTTTATTGTTATTTGTAAAGTTATATAAATACTGATTAAGTTTTTGAGGTAAAACTATTTCAAATAAGCCTAATAAGTTTAAGCTAAAAATTAATGTTATTATTGTTATAAAGATTATAAAATACTGATTTTGAAAATGAAAACCCCAACCAACTTCAGTGCCAATATTCTTTAATAAAACAATAAAAATACCCAACAAAATAAATGAAAATATAATTCCCAGAATAGTAAATAAACTTGCCTTTTTTATCTCGTTTGGTTGAGATTTAATTAGTGAGGAAAATGTAAGAAGTTTTAAGGATAGCACTGGTAGTACACATGGCATGAAATTGAGAATCATACCACCAATAAATGCTAGTAGATAAAACCATAAAAAATTATTTCCTTTAGATTCTTTTTTTATATCAAACGGAATCTCGAAAAAATCGTTGCCATCAGACAGAGAGATTAATATTGGTTGTGATAATTCTGATAAATTCTTTTCTGACTTAATGATATTTAAGTCATTATTTATTTTCTTATTTTTCTCTAAAGTAAGTGTAGACTCAGAAGAAAACAAAAAAATATCTTTTATTGTAAGGTCGTTATTCGTTTTTATCTCAAACTTTAACGAATTTTTATCAATATTTTCTCTTTTAATTATGCTAAATTTTGAATTACCTTTTTTAGGTACTGTTTTATAAAATTCTTCAAAATAATTTGAATTTTGGATATTATCTAAATTTAAATTAATTTTTTTTTTTTCTGAAATTGGAATGCAAATATCCTTACACACCAAATAGTCAATTTTTATGGTTGTAATAATTTTTCTGAAATTTTTAGAAATAATTTTTATTGGAAATAATACTTCATTTTCGTAACCTATTGTCAAAATATCATCATCAAAAAATCTATTAGGGAATGGGAATAGAATTTCTGTTTTTATCTCACTATCATCTTCTAAAACTTCAATACTTAGTGGGAGTCCTGCATCACCTGGATTTTTCCAGTATGTTTTCCAACCTTTTTTCATTGTAAACTTCAAACCAAAATAATAATCATCTTTTATTTTAAAAACTGCATCATTTGGAACAACACTCACCTCTGCAGGCTTTTGGTCTTCAATGTTATTACAATTTGCAACATCAGAGATAACTATTAATAGTATTAAAATAAGAATGTACTTCATATAATTTCTTCTAATTGAATATTTGTAATTTATTTGTAATAATTTAAGTATGAAAAAATTTAATTTAAAGGGTAATATTTTGTGTGCACTTCCACAACTAAAAGATATTTTCTTTTCAAGAAGTATTATTTATATAACTCATCACAATAAAGATGGTGCTGTAGGAATTGTATTAAATTATAAGATTATGAGTATAAAAGGTGCTGAACTATTCACAAAATTAAATATCAAAGGTGATGTAAAAAATAATGATTTAACATTTCCATTTCATATAGGAGGTCCACTCAATCAAAATAATGGTTTTATATTACATTCCAATGACTATAAAAATCAATCAACAATCAAAGTATCAAAAAATGTTAATTTGACAGTATCAACAGAAATTATTATTGATATAGCAAGAAGCCAAGGACCTAGTAAGTATTTTATATCTCTAGGTTATTCTGGGTGGGCACCTGGTCAGTTAGAAGATGAACTAAAAAACAATAGTTGGATTAATATTAGTGAGGAAACTGACTTATTATTTAATTGTGAGACAGAAAAAAGATGGACAAATGCCATAAAAAAAACTGGTATAGATTTTTCAAAATTTTCAAGTTTGTCAGGTCGTGCCTGACCTTTCTTTTACAAATTTAATAAAATCAGTTAGTTCGTTGTTCAAGATATAAAAATCTTCTTTTTTTTTTAAAACTCCTTCAATTGATTCGGGTAATTTTATTTTTTCTTCCACTACCTTTTTTACGGAGTCTATAAATTTGCTGTGATGAGCTGTAGCTAAATAAATTCTTTTCATATTTTCAGCTAAAATTTTCTTACCAACGGCATATCCAACAGCCGTATGAGGATCAATGATTAAATTAAATTTATTATGTATAGTTTTCATTGCATTGAGTGTATCTTCATCATTTAGCCTCCCATACTTAAAGTAAATCTTTAATGAGTTTAAAGTATTTGTATCAACCTCAAATATTCCCTTTTCCTCTAAATCCCTGAAAATATTCTGGATTTTGAGTGGTTTTTTAAAAAAATGATATAATAATCTTTCGAAATTACTTGAAACTTGAATATCCATACTAGGACTTAATGTTTTTATTGTTTCTTGTGTAACCATTTTCCCTGATTCAAAAAACCTTGTCAAAATATCATTTTTATTTGAACAAATAACAAGTTTATCTATCGGTAACCCCATTCTTTTAGAGACATAACCCGCATATACATTTCCAAAGTTACCGGTTGGAACAACAAAGTTTATACGCTCATTTGTTTTAGATACTCTAAAGTAGCTCCAAAAATAATAGACTATCTGACCCATTATTCGCACCCAATTTATTGAATTTATAGCAGCTAGCTTGAGTTCTTTTCTTTCATTACTTTTAAAAAAATCTTTGACTAGTTTTTGACAATCGTCAAAGTTACCTTTTACGGCGATGGTATAAACATTTTTAGAATTAAAAGTAGTCATTTGTCTTCTTTGAATTTCACTTACTTTCTCGTGAGGAAAAAGTATAAACATATTTACTTTTTTTGATTTAGAGCAACCATAAATTGCAGCAGAACCTGTGTCACCAGATGTGGCGCCTATGATAGTAAGGTTTATTTTATTTTTTTCTAAAATATACTCGTATATATTTCCCAACAATTGAAGTGCATAATCTTTGAATGCAAGTGTAGGACCATGAAATAAATTCAAGATATATTCATTATCGTTTAGCATTGAAAAATCTATAATTTTTTTTGAAAATTGATCATCGTATGTTTTTAAACAAATTTCCTTATATTTATCGTGCGGTATATCGCTTGATGAGATAAAGTTTTTAGTAACTTCATAGGCGAGATTGGGATAATCTAAATGTGATAAATCTTTTAAATCCTTTTCAGAAAAAAATGGAAAATTTTCCGGAACATATAACCCTCCATCATTTGCTAATCCATTAAGCACGGCTGATGAAAAACTAACATTCTTTTCACCACCTCTAGTCGATAAGTAGAGCATTAACTTGTTTTTTTTATATTAGAAGATAAGAAGACACCAGCCAAACCTAAACTCAAAAAAAACCAAGTCAATGCATATTGAAGATGACTGTTTCTAAGATAAATTCTAGTTTGATTACCTATTGGAAAGCCATTTGGTCCGTTCTCATATGCTTCCAAATAAATATCCTGCTCGAAGTCGATACTTGAAAAATTGCTCATTTTTGATGGCTCTACAAAAAACCAAACATTTTTTAAGTCATCATTTTCTGGCTGAAAATATCCCTTTCTTCCTGGGCTCCTTATGACTGCCTCAAGCTTTACATTAGAATTATGAAGATTATTTTCCCTTTCAGATTGCTTTTTTAATCGTAGGGGAATCCAACCAGTATCATATATATAATATTTTTGGTTAATTGTTTTGAGTGGGACAAGAATATGAAAACCATTATTACCATTTTTACTTAGAGCAGGCATAAACATTTCTTTATCATTTAGCAACTCACCCTCAACAATGACTTTTCTAAATTCATTATCCTCTGGTTTTTTAAAACTTGAGAGTTTTATAGCATCTATCTCATAACTTGTGGTTCTATTTTTAATAATCTCTGTTTTCCATTGAAGTCTTTTTACTTGCCAGAAAGAAAGGGTTAAAAGCATTGAAAACGCTATTAAAAAGGAAACTAGAGGAACAACCTTCGGCTTAAATTCGTAGTTATTTGATCCAAACTTAAATTCCATTAGTGGTTATACGGAAGCCCACCAGTAAACGAAAGTGAATAGGAACAACCATACAACATCAACAAAATGCCAATACCAGGCGGCAAATTCAAAACCAAGATGTTTTTTAGCACTAAAGTGACCTGTCATACCCCTAAAGAAGCAGACTATAAGAAACAATGTACCGATTATTACATGGGCACCATGAAAACCTGTGGCCATGTAAAATGTTGAGGGATAGATTCCATCGGATATTGAAAATGTTGCGTGTTCATATTCATAGGCTTGAAACCCGGTAAAAATAACTCCTAAAACTATTGTAAGAAATAAAAAGAGCATGAAATTTTTCCTGTCATTCTCTCTTAAAGCATGATGTGCCCAGGTTATTGTTCCACCTGATGCAAGTAAAATGAAAGTATTTAATAACGGAATTCCAAACGGAGGTATTAACTCTATTTCTTCAGGTGGAAAAACGCCTCCTAGTGATTCTTGACGACCAATAAGTTCGGGACTATCTGAACCAGGATAAAAAGCTACATCAAAAAAAGCCCAAAACCATGCTGAAAAGAACATAACTTCAGACGCGATGAAAAGAATCATTCCGTATCTTAAGCCAATTTGAACAACCTTATTGTGAAATTTACCACTTTTTGACTCATCCACTACGTCTTTCCACCATAATATACTTGATAAAAGAACTGCTGCGCCTCCAATATAAAATAAAACTGACTTTTCCTGATGCATTAGCACAACAAGCCCATATGCGAGGACTAACAAAGAAATAGCCGTTACTAGTGGCCAAGGACTAGGGTCAACAAGATGGTAAGGATGTTTTTGGTTTTCACTCATATTTATTTTCTCACGAACATTGTGTATGAAAGTGTAATCTCTTTCAGGTTATTAATAAACTTATCATCTTTTATTTTAGGGTCAATAAAAAAAGATACGGGCATACTTACATTTTCTCCAGGAGCTATCTCTTGTTCCTCAAAACAAAAGCACTCAATTTTATTAAAATATTTAGCTGCTTGATGCGGAGTGACATTGAAGACTGACATTGTAGTAATCATGTCTTTAGTCTTATTTCGAGCATTATAAAAAGCTAAACTATTTTCACCAATTTTAACTGACTGAATGATTTTCTCAGGTTCAAAATTTAATGGTGCGTCTTTTTCCACAGACGAGTCGAATCTAATATTAATTGACCCATGGGGAAACACAGAGGATGTATTTTCTGTTTTCACTAATGGAGTACCTCCATATCCAGTAACCTGACAAAAGAGCTTATATAAAGGAACAGCAGCAAAGCTCATACCTAGCATAAAAAGAGCAAATAAAAGCAATAATAGTGCCTGACTTTTTATATTTTTAATTGCTAACATTTAGAACTTAATAATTGTTACAAAGTAAAAGATTATAGCTAATGATAATAATGCAAGACCTAAAACAATATTTTTTTTTTTATTATTGTCCATTTTAAAGTAATGAATCGATGACTAGAGTTGAGAAAATAAGATATAAATACAGTATAGAAAATTTAAAAAGTTTAGGTGCAAATATTGAGTCTGACTTATCATCACTATTCAATAGATTAAAAGCAAGGAAACAAAAATATAAATTAAGTAACAATGCTGAAGACAAGTAAAAAATCCCGGAAAAACCAAGAAAATATGGAAGTAAAGAAACAATTAGTAGAATGATTGAGTAAACTGATATTTGTTTTTTAGTTGTTCTCTGACCACTCACAACTGGTAACATTGGAACCTTTGCTTTTGAATATTCTACATCTTTGTAAAGTGCTAACGCCCAAAAATGCGGAGGTGTCCATGTAAAAATTATCAAGAAAAGAATAACCGGGAATAAACTTATGTCAGCAGTAGAGCATGCCCAACCAATAACTGGAGGAAATGCGCCAGCAGCACCCCCTATCACGATATTCTGAGGTGTTTTTCTTTTTAACCATATTGTATAAATAAAGACGTAAAAAAAAATAGAGAAGAACAATAAGAATGATGCAAAATAATTAACAGCAAGACCAAGCACAAGTACTGAAATTAAAGATAATATAACGCCAAAACCAAGGGCATCAAGTGCCGTAACTTTGCCTTGAGGTATTGGACGGCTTTTAGTTCTATTCATCAGGCTATCGATATCTTGATCATACCACATATTTATCGCACCAGATGCTCCTGCACCAATCGAAATACATAAAATAGAGACGAAGACCATAAAAGGATGTAGAGGGTTAGGAGCTAAAAGAAGTCCACATATAGAACTAAAAATAGCAAGGCTCATTACTCTTGGTTTGAGTAAGGTAAAATAATCTTCAACTGAGCTTTCTCTCAGTGAAGATTTATTTTTTATATCTTTTACTACTTTCGAAATCAAAATTCATATCCATAGACACCAAATAATAAGCTAATTTTACTTAACTTTTGGGATGTTATCGTATGAGTGAAAAGGTGGCGGTGAACTAAGTTGCCATTCAAAAGTTGTGGCGCCTTTACCCCACGGATTTTTCTGTGCTTTTCTAGATTTAAAGTAAGCCTCAATTAAGACAAAAACAAAGAAAAAAGCTGCAAAAACTGATATATAAGCACCTATACTAGAAACATAGTTCCATCCAGCGAAAGCATCCGGATAGTCTGGAATTCTTCTTGGCATTCCAGCTAAGCCAGAGAAGTGCATTGGAAAGAAGGTTATGTTAACACCGATGAAAGTCAGCCAAAAGTGTATTTTGCCAAGAAATTCACTGTACTCGATTCCAGTCATTTTGCTAAACCAGTAATAGAATCCTGAATAAATTGAGAAAAGAGCTCCCATTGACATTACATAATGAAAATGTGCAACAACATAATAAGTATCATGTAAGGCGACATCAATTCCTGTGTTAGCCAATACCACGCCTGTTACACCACCTAACGTAAATAAGAAAATCATTGCAATCGCAAACAACATAGGAGTTTTAAATTCAATAGAACCGCCCCACATCGTAGCTATCCAACTGAATATTTTAATACCAGTTGGAACTGCAATAACCATTGTTGCTGCTAAGAAATAGGCGCGCGTATCAACATCTAACCCAGTGGTATACATGTGATGAGCCCAAACAACAAAACCAACAACGCCTATCGCTGCCATTGCATAAGCCATTCCAAGATAACCAAAAACAGGCTTTTTCGAGAAAGTCGATACAACATGACTGATTATACCAAAGCCAGGTAATATTAATATGTAGACTTCAGGATGACCGAAAAACCAGAAAAGGTGTTGGAATAATACAGGGTCACCTCCAGCTTCTGCGTTGAAGAATGCTGTACCAAAGTTTCTATCGGTAAGCATCATTGTGATTGCTCCAGCAAGAACTGGTAGAGATAGTAAAAGTAAAAAAGCAGTTATCAAGATTGACCAAACAAATAATGGCATTTTATGCATTGTCATTCCTGGAGCTCTCATATTAAAGATAGTGGTGATAAAGTTTATAGCTCCGAGTATTGACGAGGCTCCAGCTAGGTGCATCGATAATATGACCATATCAACGGCGGGACCACCATGGCCTGAAGTAGAAAGAGGGGCATACATTGTCCATCCTGGTCCAGCTCCTCCATCAACGAAACCTGAACCAACTAAAAGGATTATAGACGGAACTAGTAACCAAAAACTTAAATTATTCATCCTAGGAAAGGCCATGTCGGGGGCACCAATTAAAAGTGGAACAAAATAATTTCCAAAGCCTCCAACCATTGCAGGCATTATCATAAAAAATATCATTAATAAGCCGTGAGAAGTAATCCAAACATTATATTTTTGGTAATCATCGCCGAGTATTTGCATACCTGGATCTTGAAGCTCCATACGAATCAATAATGAAAATATCCCACCTATTAGACCTGCTATTATCGCGAAAATCAGATAAAGAACTCCAATATCCTTGTGGTTGGTAGAGAAAAAATATCTTGTAAAAAAAGATGGAGCGTGACTAGACATTTAGTTATTTCCTTTCGTATCAAAAACTATATTATTGTTATCATCTTTAGCAAATTCTTCTTGAGCTTCGACTACCCAGGTTGAAAACTCATCATCAGAAACAGCTTTAATCATTATAGGCATAAAACCGTGACCCGGGCCACAAAGCTCGGAGCACTGTCCATAGTACATACCTGGTTCTTTAATATTGAAGTATGTTTCATTAAGTCTTCCTGGGATAGCATCCATTTTAACGCCAAGCGATGGCATAGCCCATGAATGTATAACTCCAGCAGGGTCACTAGTGATTTGCATTTTAATATTTTTGTTTATTGGTACAACTAGCGCATTATCAGTCGCAAGAAGTCTAGGCTGACCCTCCTCTAATTCACTTTCATCAAGCATAAATGCGTCAAATGCAAAATCACCGTGATCAGGGTATTCGTATCCCCAATACCATGTGTAACCCGTAGCCTTGATTGTAATGTCAATATTACTGAAGTCATTTTGTTTGTACAATAACCTAAAAGATGGAATTGATATCACAACAAGTATTATGACAGGAATTACAGTCCATGCCACTTCTAGTAAAGAATTGTGTGTTGTTGTAGATGGTTTCTTATTATTTTTAGCGCTAAATTTTACACAAACATAAGCCAATAGAACGAAAACAAATATTGTTATGAATGTTATAATCCAGAATATAAAATCATGAAGTCCTGCTAGCTCTGCCATGAGAGGCGATGCTGCCTCTTGAAAACCTATCTGCCATTCAGTTGGTTGACCTTTGGACATTGCACTAAATGCCGTTAAAAATAAAGAAATTGCAATAAAAAATTTTGTCATAGTTCCATCATTATCTAAATTAAGTTATAAATATAATTGTGATTTCGAAAAAAACAATTATTTATTCATATAATATTAACAATTCATTACTATAAGTCTAATTATTAATTAAAAGCTGATGAAAACAATAAAAAAAGATTGGGACGAAAGTAAAGTTTCTAAGAAAGTTGATAAGGTTTTGGCTAATTACGACGACGGAGAGTTATTTGTTGAAGAAGTTTATAGCGAAAATATCACTTTTGATGATAACAAGGTAAAAAGCGCCAGTTTTGATAATGAAAAAGGATTTGGTCTTAGAGGTGTCAACGACGATAATGTTAACTTCTACCATAGTTCAGAACTTGATCAAAAAAATCTTGATAAGGGTTTGTTACACTTGTCTAAATCTGGCAGTCCAAAAAAAATTAATCTATTAAAACAACCCTCACACAAAAACATAAAGCTTTATAAACCTGAAAACCCCATGATTTCTAAAAATCTTTATGAGAAAATAACAATATTAGAAAAATTGAACAATTATGCTAGAAAACTTGATCCAGCAATAAAAGAAGTTTCTGTAAGTCTTAATGGTAACTTTCAAAACATAGAAATCATAAAAAAAGATGGTAAATATTTTTATGATACCCGGCCATTGGTTAGACTCAATATTAATATTTCTATCGAAAAAAAAGGTAAGGTCGAATCAGGTTCTTACGGGATGGGTGGAAGATATAGCTATGAAAATCTCCTGAAAAAAGAAAATTGGATAAAATCTATAAATTGTGCATACAATCAGGCATTAACTAAATTATCAGCTGTTCCTACTCCAGCTGGAGAACAAACTGTTATTCTTGGACCTGGATGGCCAGGAATTCTTCTTCATGAGGCAGTTGGTCATGGTCTTGAAGGTGATTTTAACAGAAAAAAAACATCCGCATTTTATAACTTAGTTAATGAACAGGTTGCCTCTGATCAAATAACTGTTGTTGATGACGGAACAATTTCAGATCGAAGAGGTTCTCTAACTATTGATGACGAGGGAACTCCATCTCAAAATACGATTTTGATAGAGAATGGTATTTTAAAAGGCTTCATGCAAGACCGTTTAAATGCAAGACTTATGAAACAAGAACCAACTGGGAATGGTAGAAGGCAGAGCTATGCTCATATTCCGATGCCTCGAATGACAAATACCTATATGCTTAAAGGAAAGTATCATCATGATGAGTTAATAAAGTCTACCAAGAAAGGGATCTATGCTACACAATTTAGTGGAGGGCAAGTGGACATTACATCTGGAAAGTTTGTATTTAGTGCTTCAGAAGCTTATAAAATTGAAAATGGCAAAATCACTGTTCCGTTAAAGGGAGCAACTCTCATTGGAAATGGGCCTGATATTTTAAAGCAAGTCTCAATGGTTGGTAACAACCTTGAACTTGACAATGGAATTGGTACTTGCGGCAAAGAGGGTCAAATGGTTCCAGTCGGAGTCGGACAACCAAGTTTAAAAATAAACAAGCTGACAGTTGGTGGAACAGTTTAGGGTTTACTTTTTATTACTTTCAAAATACTTTTTTTCGTACTCTATAAAACCACTAATCATTTTTTTCCACATTCCTACTATCATCCCTTTAGGTAAGTTCATCTTTAAAGATTGCTTATCGAGCTTATTAAGTATTTTTTCTATCCTTTTTTGATCGACAATTTGCTCTTTTGTTTTAAGTTTTACAACTTCATCAACTAGTTTTTTTCTTGATTCTATTAAATCTAGCATTTCAAGATCTAACTTATCAATTTTCTCTCGTATTTCTTCTATTAATTCAATATTTTGCATATTTCATCTAAAAGTAATTGGTTTCATAAATCATATCAATATTTTTGGACCAATGATTAAAATATTGATTCTCCCAATATTTAGCAGGAGATTCTCCAGCTTTCAAAATCTCAATTAAAGGATTAAGAAAAATACTCTCGTTGTCATTACCTTTAAAAATATTTCTTTTACTTAAACCCATCTTAGAATACTTTAATATTTTTTCTATAAATTTATTTAAAGTCTGACCATCAGGATTTTTTGAATTTAAACCATTGGTTCTTACATCATTATAAAAGTTTTCAATATCCGAAAATTTCCAATGCCTAGTAATATCCCATATTGTATTTAATATTTCTTCATCGTAGAGAATCCCAGTCCAAAAAGCAGGAAGTGCACATACTCGAGACCATGGACCTCCATCAGCTCCACGAACTTCAATGTATGACTTCAATCTTACCTCTGGGAAAACTGTAGTTAAATGAACTTTCCAATCATCTAAATTCGCTAAAAATTCTGAGCTATTATTATCTAAATACTGTCTGAAAGTTTTATCCGTAAAATCTGTATATTTTCCATTCCGCACAATAAAGTACATGGGAACATCAAGTAGGTAATTAACGTATCTTTCAAAAGAAAAATCATTTTCATAAATAAATTTAAGTAAACCTGTTCTGTTAGGATCCGTTTTTGTCCAGATGTAGGACCTGTAACTTTGGAATTTAGTAAGTTTACCATCTATAAATGGTGAATTAGCATACATGGCAATGATGCATGGTTGAATTGATTGCGCCACCCTCATTTTTTTTTTCATATCCTCTTCAGATGAAAAATCAAAGTTTGCCTGTATAGTTGTTGTTCTCATCATCATATCAAGACCATGTTCACCAACTTTTGGCATATATTTACTCATTATTTCATACCTTTTTTTTGGCATGATTTCTATCTTTGATAAATCCCATTTCGGAAGAACACCCATTCCCATAAAATTAATATCCAAGGATTTACAAACGCTATTAAGTTCATCCTTATGTGTATTGACTTCACCACATGTCTGAAATAAGTTTTTCAGCGGGGCTCCAGAAAGTTCGAGTTGACCGCCAGGTTCCAAAGTTATTGACGAACCATTTTTTTTTAAAGAGATCACTTTATTATTCTCTAAAACCTTTTCCCAATTATAATTCTTCGATAAAAGATCAAAAATCCTTTCAATACTATTGAAGTTTATTGGCTTTAAATCTTTATTACTAAAACCAAATTTTTCGTGTTCCGTGCCAATACTCCATTTATCCTTAGTTTTACATCCATCTGAAAAAACAGATACAAGTGATTCAATATTAAGTTTATTACTCATGATAAATTGCTCTTTAATGAGGCTAAGCAATAAATCGCAGCTGTATCCGCCTTTAGAATATTATCCCCAAAATTTACATGAAGGTTATTTTTTCTCATTAAAGCTTCTCTTTCATTTTTGTTCCATCCACCTACGGGCCCTATAAAAATTGCATATTTTGATTTATTTCTTAGTAAATTTTTAAAGTTTGAAATTGGAGAACCACCTTTTTCATCACAAAAAACTATAACCCTTTCATCATCCCACTGGTACAGAATATCTTCAATATTTTTTAATTCTTCAATAATCGGTAGGTTGAGAGAGTTACTTTGTTCAACAGCTTCAATCGAAATACGTTTCAATCTCTCATAATTAAGTTTAATTGAGTTTGAATATTGAGTTTTCATTGGTAAAAATTTAGTAACTCCTATTTCAGAAGTTTTCTCTATAAGGAAATCGATATTTTTTGGCTTTACAAGGCTAAAACAAATCCAAATATCTTTTATCTTATTTTTTTTTCTTAAAAGATTTCTCGGTGTGACTAAGAATCTACTTCCTATTTCACAAATTGAATCCCACTCCTCATTATTATTAAAAATAATTATTATATCTCCAGATTGCCTTCTCATTACATTTTTTAAGTAATGAGAATGTTTTTTTTCAAGTATTATATATTCATTTTTTTTTATTTCATTTTCGATATATATTCTAATTTGAGACATTTTATTACGTAAGCTAATGTTTAAAAGTTTAATTAAAAAAAGCAACCATTTATTAAAACTTGGGAGATATGACAAACCATCTGGAAGTTTATTGTTGATGTGGCCATGTTTTTGGGGGGCAATGGTTCAAATAAATGATGAGATATTATTAATTAAGTCTTTGTTACTTTTCTTTGTCGGTTCATTTGTAATGAGAGGAGCCGGGTGTTGCATAAATGATATTTTTGATAAAGACTTTGATAAAAAAGTAAAAAGAACTCAAAATCGTCCACTTGCATCTGGAAAGCTTAAGTTAATGGATGCTTTACTTTTTACTATTTTCCAACTGCTTCTAGGATTACTGGTGGTTTTACAGTTCAAATTTAATATAATAATTGTTAGTTTCTTAATCGTACCATTTGTTTTAATCTATCCTTTGCTGAAAAGATTTACTCATTTCCCACAAGTACTTTTAGGTTTGGTCTTCAATTGGGGGGTATTTGTCGGTTACCTATCCCAAAATAATATTTTTAATTACAACATTTTTTTCCTCTACTTAGGTGGTGTTTTTTTGACAATTGCTTATGATACAATTTACGGTTTCCAAGATATAAGTGATGATAAAAAGATTGGGGTAAAATCTTTGTCAATTTTAATAGAAAAAAAGCCAATCTTAAATCTTTCTGTTCTTTATTTTATAAGTTTTCTGTCATTTACATTGTTTTTTTTTTCATTTTATAATGATGTCTTTAAAAATACACTTTATTCGCTAATAATACTAATGTCTTTTAGTTTGCAGGTCTTTAAATTTTCTAAACGTGAGACTTTAATCAAAATTTTCAATTCCAATGTATTGTTTGGAGGTTTGATATCCATACTTATAATTACTAGAAATTATTTATGAGGTAGTATTATATATCTTACATTACAATTATCAACATGACTCCAAGAGATTCTGTCCCATTCTTTTTTGGCATCCTCATAACTTGAAAATGGTCCAAGCTTTTGAAGATTCTCACCCTCTTTAATTTTATCGAAAGAAGTATTTTCATACTCCCCACCTATAACCCAATAGCTCATAATTTTTAATTGTTTATATTGTAATTATAACAAATTAAAATATAAATAATATTCCAATGAATAAAAATTTTTTAGAAGATATTATAAAAAAACTAAAGGACAAAGGATGCGATCAATCTGATGTTTTCTTTTGTGAATCTAGTGTAAAGAGTTGCTCATCACGTCTTGGAAAGATTGAAAAAAAAGAAGATTCTTTTACAAAAGAAATAGGTATTCGCGCAATTGTTAATAACAGGCAAGCAATTGTATCAACTACAAATTTTGAAAAGAAAAACATTGAAAATATTTTAGATAAAGTATACCAAATGGCGAAAGTTGTCCCCAAAAATGAATATTGTGGCCTTGCTACCACTTATGAAGTTAAAAAAGTAAATAATGAAGATATCGATAAATTAAAACTCTTTGATACTAAAAAAAAGAAGATGAATGAAATTCGAGATAAAGTTTTAGAATTAGAGGGTTCTGCCTTAGATAATAAAAAAATTATAAACTCTGAAGGTGCTGAAATATCTGTTTCAAATGACAGGTATATCCTTAAAGGCTCCAATGGTTTAGATCTAGAGTTTAAAAAATCAAACAGCTCTTTCATAATAGCCGTTTTAGCTGGGAATGAAAAATCAATGGAAAGGCACTACGATTATAAATCAAAAATTAATTTTGAAGAACTAGGCGATTTTAAAAAAATTGGAAAAGAAGTAGCCAAAAATGCTTTAAAAAAAATAAATTCAAAAAAGATAAAAACCTGTAAATGCGATGTATTGTTTGATAAAAAAATTTCCTCCAGTCTTCTTGCAAATCTTTTTACTGCTGCTAGTGCACCTTCAATAATCAAAGGGTCAAGTTTTCTTAAAAACAAACTAGGAAAAGAAATATTTAATGAAGCTATTAATGTTGTAGATAATCCATTAATGATAGGAAAGCTTCGTTCTAGAGTAATTGATTGTGAAGGAATAGAAGCCAAAGAAAAAAAATTAGTTGAAAATGGAAAATTAAAATTTTTTTTTAATTCACTTAATTCAGCAAAACAAATAAAGCAAAAGCCAACTGGACATGCATCACGTTCCGTTTCATCGCTTCCAAGCCCTTCATTCTCAAACCTTTACATGGAAAATGGAAAGGAAAAAAGAAATAAAATAATCAAAATGATGAAGAAAGGATTGATAATAAATGAATTGATGGGCAGTTCCATAAATTACTCTAATGGTGACTACAGTAGAGGGGCTTCAGGGTTTTGGGTTGAGAATGGGGAAATTCAATTTCCTGTATCGGAAATTACAATTGCTGGTAATTTAAATACAATGTTTAAAAATTTAATCGTCTGTAATGATTTAGAGTTCAATTTTGGATTAAATGCGCCATCATGTTTCATTGAGAATTTAACAATTGGTGGCAAATAACTTGTTAGATAAATCTTCAACCAGCGAACTTAATAAGATATCCAAAATAGGCCTGAATGAAGCATGTAAAATAGCTTTGAAACTTAAAGATAAACTTAATGTAACCTATAAATCAGAATCTCAACCTGTTACAAATGCTGATAAAGAAATTGATAAATATTTAAAATCGTTTTATGAGACTCATACCCCTTCAATTGGTTGGTTATCCGAAGAAAGTACTGATGATAAGTCAAGATTTCAAAAAGATTCATTTTGGTGTTTAGATCCTATTGATGGAACAAGATCATACATTAATCAAAAACCAGAATATACCATTTCTCTAGCATTAATTAAAAAAAACAAACCAATTTTAGGGTACGTTATTAACCCAGAAACAAAGGAGTTTTTCTTTTCGGAAAAAGGTAAGGGATCATTTTGTAATGACAAAAAAATAATTGTTAAACAAAAAAATAATTTTAATAATTGTAATATTACTGTTAGTAGTTCAGAAATTAATAAATTAAATAGTTATGAGGCACTTAAGAAAAAACAAATAATAAAACTTGGATCGATTGCATATAAAATTGCTTTAGTAGCTAAAGGTCAATTGGATATCGCGATAAGTTTTACTAAAAAGAACGATTGGGATTTAGCCGCAGCACATTTACTTGTAGAAGAAGCTGGCGGTAAAATAGTACAATTGGATGGAAAGCAAATCACTTATAATACTGATTCATGTAAAATTAATTCAGTAATGGCTTCAAATTACTCCCTAATCAATAATCTAGAAAAAATTTTCAATAAATAATCATTAATGAGAAATCAAACTACATCAAAGTTATTAAAAAGAATCTTTGATAACTATATAATACAGCATAAATTTAAATTATTCATAGCCTTTATATGTATGACAATTATTGCAGCAGCTACTGCAATAAATGCTTGGCTTATGCAGCCAGTTTTAGATGAAATTTTTATAAAAAAAAATCAAAGATTAATTTATATTATTCCTATAGCGGTTTTGCTGATAGCAGTATTTAAAGGAATCGCATCATACTTTCAATCTATTCTAATGAGCTTTGTAGGTTTTAAAATGGTATCACAAATACAAAAAAATATGTTTCAGAATATTATAAAATGTGACTTATCTTACTTTAATCAAATAAATTCAGGAATATTAGTCTCAAGGTTTATCTCTGATGTAGGTTCAATATCTAGAGGAATTCATAATGTAATAATAAACATTGTAAAAGATTCTCTTACATTTTTATTCTTAATTGGTGTGATGTTTTACCATGACTATAAATTAGCATTTATTTCATTATTAATTTTTCCCTTAGCAATTTATCCAATAAGCAGAATTGGTAAACGCTTAAGAAAAATATCAAAAAATACTCAAATTGGGTTTGGTCAACTTACTTCAAAACTATCCGAATCATTTGGTTCAGTAAAAACTATAAAATCTTTCAATTCAGAAAAGCATGAGACTGCTAAAATAAGTCATGAAGTTGAAAATATTTTTAATTTAACTTTCAAATCAACTAAGGTAAATTCTATATCTCGTCCCTTAATGGAGACACTTGGTGGATTGGCAATTGCGGTGATTATTTATATAGGTGGAAGCCAAGTTATAATGGAACAAACTACGCCTGGAACATTTTTTTCTTTTTTAACAGCTCTTCTAATGGCTTATCAACCTGTTAAATCATTAGCTAGTTTGAATGCTACCCTTCAAATTTCAATGGCGTCTGCAGAAAGAATCTTTGAAATTCTTGACAAAAAGCCAACCATTAAAGATATCCCATATCCATCAAAGATAAATCTAAAAGACCGAGAGAATAAAAACCTCATAATCTCAAAGGTTTCTTTTAAATATCCTTTATCTAACAAGCTAATTTTAAAAGATATAGATATGAAAATTTATGATGGTGAGAAAATAGCTATAGTTGGACACTCCGGTGCAGGTAAAACTTCTTTGATGAATTTGTTACCACGGTTTTTTGATCCCACAAAAGGTGAAATTAGAATTGGAGAAGAAAATATTAAAAATTTAAGTTTAAAATTTGTTAGAAATTATTTCTCTCTTGTAAGTCAAGATATAGTATTATTTGATGATACAATTAAATATAATATTTGTTATGGGATAAATAGTGTTAATAACTTGGAATTAAATAGGGCATGTAAAAAGTCTAATTGTGATGAATTTATCAAAAAATTCCCCAATAAAATTAATCAATTAGTTGGAGAAAATGGAGCTAAACTATCAGGTGGTCAAAGACAAAGAATTGCAATTGCGAGAGCTTTTCTTAAAAATTCACCATTTCTTCTTCTTGATGAAGCAACCTCCTCTCTTGACTCCAAATCAGAAAATAAAATAAATAGGTCACTTGAACAATTAATGAAAAACCGCACTACATTAGTTATTGCTCATAGACTTTCAACAATTATTGATGCAGATAGAATAGTTATATTAGATGCTGGTAAAATAATAGATATTGGAAGACATAAAGAATTGTTAAAAAAATCTAAAATATATCAAAATTTATACAAACTTCAATTTAAGAAAGAAGATGTTAAAAAATTTACTTAGACATGAACTATTTCAAAAAGTTACAGGACTTCTTATTGCTTATTATTTAAAAATTTGTTTTCAAACATCTGTATGGAATATTAAGAATGAAAAAGTAATTAGTAAATTACTTAGAAAAAAAAAAAAGATAATAGTTTGCTTCTGGCACAGCAAACTACTGATGATGGTTTTTTGTTGGAATTACCCAAATAAATTTAAAATGCTGATCTCTGGCCACAGAGATGGAAAAATAATATCAAACGCTGTTTCACATTTTGGTATAGAGACTATTTCTGGTTCATCCAGAAAAAATATGATTTCTTCATTAAAACAAATTATTTTTCAACTTAATCAAAAAAATGTTGTAGGAATTACCCCTGATGGACCCAAAGGACCTAAAGAGAAAATTAAGAATGGATTAGTTTCACTAATAAAAAAAACAGATGCTGTAATAGTTCCTTTGACTTACTCCGCTAGATTCAAAATCACATTAAATACTTGGGATAATTTTTTAATGGTGTTTCCATTTAATAAGTTTGTGGCAGTTTGGGGAGATCCATTTAATTATAATTCGAACTGTAATTTTGAAGAAAATAAAAAAAAACTTCAGGATGAATTTGAACGATTAGAAAAACTTTCTAAAAATCTATCCAGTTAGAATGATAATTAAAATTTACAAACTAATTTCGAATCTTTTAATTGTTCCAATTATAAGTTTTTTTATACTAAGGCTTTTTATTGGTAAAGAAAACCTCAAAAGTCTTAGACAAAAGTTTTCAATTTATAAGTATAAAATTAAAAGGAAAAAAAAACTTGTTTGGATAAATGCTGTAAGTATCGGTGAATCAAAAGTAGGAGTCACTATTGCTGATAAAATAAAGTCTAAATATTCCAATTATGATGTTTTGCTTACAACATCAACAATAAGTTCCTACAAATTACTTAAATCAATGGACCTTAATTTAACTGTTATTTATGCGCCTGTTGATATTAGTATTATTGTTAATAGATTTGTCGATTTATGGAGGCCATCTATTGCAATTTTTGTTGAATCAGAAATATGGCCCAGCACATTTTCGATATTAAAGAATAGAAAAATAAAACTTAAAATATTGAATGCAAGAATGTCAGAGAATTCCTTTAATAAATGGAATCAATTTAATTCCTTCTCCAAAGAGATATTTAAACTTATCGACGAGTGCTATGTTCAAGATAAATATTCTGAAGTAAGGTATTCAAAACTTGGCGTTAAAAGAATATTAAGAATACCAAATATTAAATTTCTTACAAAAAAACCTACTTTTAGTAAGTTAGAGTTTTCAAAATTTAATGCTCTTCTTAAAGAAAAGTTTGTGATTACAATTTTCAGTACTCATAAAGGAGAAGAGAGAATGATTATTGAATCACTTGATTATCTTATAAGTAACACAAATAATTTATTTATTATTATTATCCCAAGACATGTAAAAAGAACTCATTCAATTGAGAAAATACTAAAAAAACATAAAATATCTTATACACTTAGATCTAAATTCATTAAATCCCAAAGAAATAATAGGGTCTTATTAGTTGATTCATTTGGAGAACTTCCATTATTTTTTAAACTCTCAAAAATAGCTATTGTGGGTGGGTCCTTTTATAATAAAGGTGGACAAAATCCAATTGAAGCTTCGTTCTTTGATTGTTCTGTTATCTTTGGACCGTACATGTCAAATTTTTCGGATATTTCAAGAAAAATGTTAGATTACAACGCTGGTTTCCAAGTTAATGACAAAAATGAATTAAATAAAAAGATTTTACTACTCTCCAATAATGAAAAACTCAGAATAAAAACATCTAAAAATTTTAAAAATCTATGTAATAATCAGAACTTAATATCTTCAAAAATTTTTAATAAGATATTGGAGTGAAATAATGCAATTAACTAAAAAAGTTTGGCAACAGAAAAATATCTTGAGTAATTTTCTGTATCCTTTTAGTTATATTTATCTATTAAGTTATTTTGTGTATAGATTATTTAAGTCAGAAAAAAAACTTAATATACCTATTATTTGTGTAGGGAATATTGTGTCTGGTGGTGCAGGAAAAACTCCTGTTTCTATTGAATTAAGAAAAATTTTATCAAAAAGATTTAAAAACATTTTTATACTCTTAAGAGGCTATAAAGGAAGAAAAAAAGGACCACTGTTAGTAAAAAAAGAGGATAAATATACTGATGTAGGTGATGAAAGTTTAATTCATTCCTTCTTTGGTAAAACATGTATGTCAAAGGATAAAGTGTTAGGAGCCGATTATTGTTTGAGAAGGGGGGGAGATTTGATTATTATGGACGATGGTTTACAAAGTATAGACGTAAAAAGAAGTATTAATATACTCGTTATTGATAATGAATACAAATTTGGAAATAAAAGAATTATTCCAGCTGGCCCACTCAGGCAAACCATAAAAAGCTCAATCTTAATGGCTGATTTTACATTCATAATAGGGCAAAAAAAAACAAATTTTTTTGAGAATCTAAAGTTCAAGAATATTTTCTACGCCCGAAAAAAAATTTTCATAGATACAAATAAAAAAAACTTATATGCCTTTTCAGGTCTGGGCAATAATCTTAGTTTTTTTAATTCTATAAAGGAATCTAATTATAATTTAAAAAAATATAAAGAATTCAATGATCACCATTCTTATAAAGATTATGAAATTGAGGAAATGATTAATGAGTCAAAAAAATTAAAGCTTCAGCTTGTATGTACACAAAAAGATTTTATCAAAATTAATGAAAAGTATAAAAAATTTATTATTGTAGTGGAAATGAATCTAGAGTTTGAAAACATAAAAGCTTTAGTAAGAAAACTTAATGATTCTTTAAATGTTTAATTTAGTTCATAGTGTAAAACTGACATAGGGTCTACTGAAGTCTCATTCAAATAAATCCCCCAGTGCAAGTGGGGACCCGAAGCTCTTCCTGTCATTCCAACTGTTCCAATCTTCTCTCCTCGGTTTATTTTATCTCCCACATTGACATTTATTTCTTCAAGGTGAGCAAAAATTGAAATTAAGCCTAGACCGTGATCCATTATTATAGTTTTTCCAGTAAAAAACATATCATCTTCAGATAATTTTATCACTCCTGATGATGGTGCTATAATATCTGTTCCTAAGGGTGCAGCAATATCAATTCCCTTGTGAGGACTCCTAGGTTTTGAGTTTAAAATTCTCTGACTTCCATAAACACCACTTATTCTTCCCTTTACAGGAGTAATAAACTTTTTTTCAAAAAGTCTTTTACGTTGACCAGTTTTTTTGCTTTGTTTGATTTTTAATTGATCTCTTTTAATTTTATTTATTTCTTTTTGACTAGGCTCAACTTTACTCTTAGGTAGTCCATTAATGAGTTCAACTTTGTATTTTTTTTTTTCCACATCAAATCTTTTTTTTTTTCCATTAATTGAAATCTCAAAATTATTATCAAACTTTCTACCAAAAGCATAAATAAAATTTCCATCTTCATATATTTGAATTTTACTTTGATTTATTTTGATCAAATTATCGAGGGTTTTAAGCTTACCAGTAATAACTCCACCCTCACAAAAACAACCTGAAATTTCTGGAAAATCATCTGCTGATAAGTCCATCTGCCAAAAAAGAAGAATTATAAAATAAATAATCATATTTTCTTTGCTGAAACTCTATCTTTATAGAACTCGATTTCGAATGTTTTATCTTTTTCGAGTTGTTTTTCACTTTGTACTAACTTATTTTTATATTTAACCACAGAAAATCCTCTTTTTAGTGTATTTCTATAAGATAATGATAAAAGTTGTCTTTTAATTGAAACTAAATTTGTTTTTTTGTATTTTTGAATATTTTTCAAATTATTGATTATCGATGATTTTAAATTTTCTAAATTTTCTAACAAATATTCGATTTTAGTAGTTAAATTTCTTCTGCTAAGACTTTCAATTTTTGAGTAAAAATTTAACTTCGTAGTATTTATTAAAGATTTGAGATATTGGGTAATTTTGGTCTCAAACAAATCAAGTGTTTGGAATTTATTATTAATATTATTAGATAAATCTGGAAGTCTTAAATTAAGATTTGTAAATGTAATTTTAACTTCACCTAAATTTTTTAAAATAATATTATCTAATAAAGATTTACTAGAATTAATTTTAGATAAGAGTTCTTTACGATCTGGTACAGCTATTTCTGCAGCAGCTGTTGGTGTCGGTGCCCTTAGATCAGAAACAAGATCACATAACGTAAAATCAGTTTCATGTCCCACTGCTGATATAACAGGTATTGTTGATCTGTGAATTGCTAAAACTAGTTCCTCTTCATTGAAGGACATCAAATCTTCTAAACTCCCACCTCCACGTGCGATAATTATTAAATCTGGTGGATTCATACATTTATTAAAATACTTTAATCCATTTAAAAGATCAGCTAGACTCCTAGCTCCCTGGACATTTGCTGAGTATAAAGTAAGTGTTAGAGGGTATCTTTCAGATATTCTATGAATTATATCCTTAAAAACTGCGCCTGTTTCAGATGTAATTACACCAATATTTTTTGGAATTTTTGGTATCTGGATTTTCTTTTCCAAATCAAAATATCCAAGAGATGCCAATTTTTTTTTTCTATTTTCTAATATCTGTAAAAGTGTTCCTTCTCCTTCATAATCAATTTGATCTACGATTAGTTGATATTTTGATTGCAAGTCATAGGTAGTTATCTTTCCTTTAATTATAACCTTAATTCCATCTTCAATTTTAATATTCAATTTTGGAACTGTAGACCTCCAACAGATAACTGAAATAATGCTATTTGCGTCTTTAAGAGTCAAATAAATATGACCCGAAGAATGTTTATTTATTTGGGATATTTCGCCTTTTACTTTAATAGTATTAAAATTTTTTTCTATTATACTTTTAATTGAAAAATTTAATTCAGATACAGAATATTCTTTAATGTTTGATATTAAATTCATACTAATACGTTTATAATTATCATATTAAAATTAAAAGGAAAAACTAGTGAATATTTTAGTAATTGGTTCTGGGGCAAGAGAACACTCAATAATTTGGGCATTAGAAAAATCAAATGATGCAAAACAAATTTTTTGTATACCTGGAAACGCTGGTATCAGTAAAATAGCCAAATGCTTAAAAATTGATTTAAATAAAAAACAAGAAGTATACAAATTTTGTAAAAATAACTGTATTGAATTAGTTATAATTGGACCTGAAGAATATTTAGAAAAAGGTCTTAGTGATTATCTAACTAAAAAAAAAATTAATGTATTTGGTCCATCACAAAAAGCAGCAAGGCTTGAGTCTTCAAAAATATTCTCAAAAAAATTTTTAAATAAAAATGGTATACCCACTGCAAAGTCTAAAAGTTTTAGTAGCTATGGTTCCGCAATTAAATATTTGAAAATAGTGAATTATCCATTGGTAATTAAAGCTGACGGATTAGCTGCCGGAAAGGGAGTGTTTATATGTAATAAATTTGATGAGGCAAAGGCTGAACTTGAGAACCTTTTGATAAAGAAAAATTTAGGATCCTCTGGACAGAAAGTTCTTATCGAAGAATTTCTTGATGGTTTTGAAATAAGTTACTTTGCTTTTGTAGATAAGAAGTCTTTTATTCCTTTTGGATATGCTTTAGATCATAAAAGAGCCTATAATAATGATCAGGGGCCTAATACAGGGGGGATGGGGTGTTTCACTCCCTCAAAAAGAGTCACAAAACAATTATTAGAAGAAATAAATAATAAAATTTTAAAACCAACTATCAATGGAATAAAAAAGGAAAATTTTATTTTTCGTGGGATTTTATTTATTGGCCTAATGATATCTAAAAAAGGGCCTCTAGTTATTGAATATAATGTTCGTTTTGGGGACCCAGAATGTCAAACACTATTAAGAAGCTTAAAAACTGATTTATTAAAAGTGATAGTTGCATGCACCAAAGATAAGTTATCTAAACAAAAATTAGTTGTAAACAATAATCATGTCGTCTGTGTAGTTATTGCATCCAATGGATATCCCGGAAAATATAAAAAGAATATACCTATTAAAAACCTTAATTTACCTAATATTTCTAAGGATGTAGAAATATTTCACGCGGGAACTAAGTACTTAAATGGGAGAATAGTTTCATCTGGTGGAAGGGTTGTCTCTGTTACTGCAGTAGGAAAAAATATAAATGAAGCGAGGAAAAAAGCCTACGCTGAAGTAAAAAAAATTAGATGGAAAGATGGTTTTTTTAGAGATGATATTGGTTTAAAAAATTTTTAATCTCTTATTTTCCTAAAAAAAGTTAATAATAAATCTGAACATTTGTCCTCATAAATGCCGCCAAAATATTCATATTTTTTTACATTACTAAAATATTTCTTAATTTTATTATCATGCGACTCAAGAAAGTTTGAATAAGCACCAAAATAAACTCTTTGTATCCCAGTCTGAATAATCAAAGACTCACACATTCTACAAGGTTCTAATGTTGTATATAAATTCAAACCATGAAGTTTTATAGTTTTAAGTTTTTTACATGCTTTCCTTATAGCTAATAGTTCTGCATGAGCTGTTGGATCATTTTTTTCATTTGACATGTTATAAGCGTAACTTATTAAGTTATTATTTGAATCTATAATAACACAGCCAACTGGTATTTCATTTCTTGAAAAACCCTTCACTGCAAGACTTAATGCCATTTTCATTGGACTAGTTAATTTTTTATTTTTTTTCAATTCTAGCCTCACAACCGGGTTTAATTTTCTTAAGATTTTTTAAATCAAATTTTGTTATTGCCCAGACATTACAATTATCTGCCAATTGAATTTCATCTACTTTTGAAATTGGAGTTCTGCCAAAGCCAATAGCTATTGCTTTTCCCGATGGCCAATAAGCAATTTCTCCAAACTCAATAATTGATTTTGCCTCACTCTCAACTGGTGCATCTATATCTGTATGAAAATATACTTCTTCTCCCCATACGTTGACACTTGAGGTGATAGGTAAATTCTTCCAAATAGTTTCAGCTGTTGGGGTTTCTAATAATAATATATCAAAAATTATTTTATCAATGATAATTTTACATTTTTTTGTCATATAATAGACTAACATTTATTATTGAAAACATATATGAAAAAACCCTTAATAGGCATTACTTTAGATGAAGAAAATACTAAGACATATTCTAAATATCCTTGGTATGCAGCAAGAAAAAACTACGCCTCATCAATAGAAAAGGCCGGAGGTTTTTGTGTTTTTCTTCCAAGTAATATATTTGCGATTGATTGTTATCTTGAACTTATCGACGGACTTGTTGTTACGGGTGGAGACTTTGATATTGATCCTAAAATTTATGGTGAAGATATAAAAAGCTCTAAAGTTTCAACAAAAGAAAATAGAACAAACTTTGAGTTTTCAATCTCAAAAAAGGCTATAGATAAAAATCTACCAATATTTGGTATTTGCGGTGGTGAACAACTAATAAATGTTGTTCTTGGTGGCACACTTATTCAGCACATACCTGACTATCATAAAAGTGAAATAAATCATGAACAAACAAATCCTAGAAATGAGGCAAGTCATTACGTGAAAATTAATGAAAAAAGTAAGTTATACGATTGTGTCAAGACAAAAAGAATGTTTGTGAATTCTGCTCATCACCAAGCGGTAAAAGACTTAGGGAAAAATTTAATTGCTAACGCATATTCGGAGGATGGTATTATTGAGGGTATAGAAGCAATAGATAAAACTTTTTGTATTGGGGTTCAATGGCATCCAGAATTCTTGATAGATAAAAATGACATAAAAATACTTGAATCATTTATTAAAAAATCAAAAGAAAAAATTGGAAAAAAAAATTAGATTAGCAAAAATTATTTCTCATTTTGGATTTTGTTCAAGAAGAGATGCTGAGCAAATTATTATCAATGGTGGTGTAACTTTAAAAAATAGTATCTTTAAAGAATTTACTATCAAAGAAAGCTTAATTAAATATATAAAAGTTAATGGTGTTCATTTAAAAAAGAATAAAACTCGGGTCTGGTGTTTTTATAAACCAAGAGGGTATGTGTGCTCTAATTCTGAGCAATTTCAACAAAAAAGTTTTTTTAGGATATTGCCAAATGATATTCCACGCGTGGTTTCAGTTGGACGACTAGATATTTTATCTGAAGGTTTACTATTACTGACTAATAATCCATCATTATCTAATTTTCTTGAAAAGCCGATAAATTCTTTTGAAAGAAATTATATTGTAAAGGTTTTTGGACTAATAGATGATGAGCTTCCATTATTAGTAAAAGACGGAATTAAAATAAAAAATATTAATTATAAAGGACTAGATATAAAAATTTTAACAAAAAAGAAAAATAATAACTATCTTAAAATATCAATTTATGAAGGCAAAAATAGAGAAATTAGAAAAGTTTTAGAGCATTTTAAACTACACGTAAAAACACTTAAAAGAATTAGTTATGGTCCTTTTTTTCTAAATGAATTAAACAACAGTGAAATTAAAGAAGTTGATGAGGAGACGCTTAAGAATAATCTAGAAAAAATTAAATTTAATGATGAGAGTGATTGCTGGAAAATATAAAGCACGAAAAATTAAAAGCCCAATAAATAATAAAATCAGGCCAACCTCAGATAGAGCTAAAGAAATGATTTTTAGTGTATTATCTTCAATTCTTGAAAAACAGAATAAGTTGTTCCAAGAAATGATTATTATTGATGCTTTTTGTGGAACTGGTTCTTTAGGTATTGAGGCTATATCAAGAGGGGCAAAAAAAGTAATTTTTATTGATAATGATGAAAGCTCACTGAGGATAGTTCTTAAAAATTGTGAAGAATTAAAAATTTTTAATAAAACTTTAGTAAAATTGGATTTAACAAAATTTACTTATAAACAAGAAAGTGCTGATTTGATTTTTTTAGATCCTCCTTACGGTAAATTTAATCTAAATAACCTAATCGAAAAAATTTGTATGAAAAAGGTTCTTAAAATTAATGGCATTGGCATAGTTGAAACATCAAAAAGATTTGAATTAAATGAGTCTAAGTTATTTACGATGATTAAAAAAAAGAAGGTTGGTGATTCTATTTTCTATTTTTTTACTAACAATTAATTACTTTCTTCCAAACAATTTCTCAATATCCTCTAACCTAAGTTCAACATATGTTGGCCTACCGTGATTACATTGACCCGAAAAAGAAGTTTCTTCCATTCTTCTCAGTAAATCGTTCATTTCATCAACTTCCATTGATCTTCCTGATCTTATTGATCCATGGCAAGCCATTGAAGAGCAAATTTTATTAATTTTTTCTTCAACTGTATCTGTATTAGTATTATAAATTAATTCATCCATAAGGTCTAAAACAAGTTGCTTAATATTACAATTCGCAAGGATGATTGGAACCTCCCTTACAATCAATGATTTTTTTCCAAAAACCTCTAATTTTACTCCATAATTTTCAGCATTCTTCAGACATTCTTCCACATTCTTTACTAGTAAGTTATCAAAATCAATTACTGCTGGTATTAATAAAATTTGAGTTTTAATTTTTTTATTATAAAACTCATATTTTAGTTTTTCGTAAACTAACCTTTCATGTGCTGCATGCTGATCTATAAGAAATATTCCTTTTTTATTTTCTGAAACTATATATGTCTCATGTAACTGAGTTTTAGCATAACCTAGAGGATAATCATTATTTTCTTTTCTATATGAAACCTCATCAACAGAGTCAAAATCTATACAATTACTCTCATCTTCACTTCCTTTTTCCTTCAGTTCTATAGCAACTTGCTTATTATCTTCAGTTATAAAATTTTCAATTGCCTTTTGTGAATTAAATGAACTAGCTTTGTGACCGATATTTGCAAGTTCATCTTTAAAAATTTTGATAATTGAGGATTTTAGATAATTAATATCTTTAAACCTTACTTCATATTTCATTGGATGAACGTTGATATCTACTTCAGACTCTTTACAATCTAAAAATAAAATAAGTTGAGGAAATCTATCATGTGAGATGAAATCTCTGTAAGCTACTTTGAAAATTGTTGTTATGGATTTATCGAAAATTATTCTGTTATTTACGTAAAAAAAAATATTGTTTGAGTTAGAAAAATTAAATGTTGGAATACCCAAAAGTCCTTTGAAACTAAACTTTTCTCCTGTTTTATGAATTTTTAATGAGTTTTTTATAAAGTCTTCACCTAAAACAGGGATTGTTCTTAGTTTTAGTTTATCAAACCATTCCAATTGATAAGTAATTGGCGAGAAAAATATTTTTTTATCGTCAATTGATAAATTAAACTCAATATCTACAAATGAAAGTGAGAGTTTTTGAATTAGCCTTTTAATTAGTAAAGCTTCATAATTTTCAGATTTCAAAAACTTGAGTCTTGCAGGAATATTAAAAAAAAGATTTTTTACTTTGACTGTTGTTCCTTTGTTTTGGTTATATGGTTTTTTATATTTACACTCCCCCCCATAAATATTAATAATATATCCAGTGGAACTCGTATTATTTTTTGAAGATAAAAAGAAATCGGATACCGAGGATATAGACGATAAAGCTTCACCTCTAAACCCTAGTGTATTTATATTAGTTAGATTGTTATCTTTCAGTTTTGAAGTTGCATGACGCCTAACCGACAGACCCAGCTCCATATTGCTAATTCCTTCACCATTATCAGCCACAGTAATTTCTGATTTCCCTCCGTTTCTTATGAAAATTTCAATCTTTGTGGATTTTGCATCGATACTATTCTCAACAAGCTCTTTAACTACAGATGATGGCCTTTCAACCACTTCACCTGCAGCAATTTTATTTATAATATTATCTGGTAGTAATTGAATTTTTCTTTTCATTTTAAGTAACTTTTTGTTAATAGTTTTCCCTCTTCAACAGCGGGTTGATCAAAAGGATTAACTTTTAAAAATTGACAAAGAAAAATTGTTTCGATGATATAAAATATTGATAGTTTACCAACGGATTCTTCATCTATTGAGTTTAATTCTAAAACTCTAACTGGTAAACCATTCTTCTTAATTGTTTCACAAGTAGCTTTCATTTCAGCATAAAATAATTCCTCTAAAGATTTTTGATGCAACAAAGAATACTTACCATTTTTGAATCTACAATCGAGTTTTGTATGATTTTGATTTTTTAGCTTTCTCGATATAATTGTGAAAATTTTATCTTTAGGGCCGTCTAAATATAACTGTAGTTGACTGTGTTGATCAATTGTCCCCAATGCACTAACAGGTGTAAACCCTTTTCCATTTTTTCCGATGCTCTCTGCTAAAAGTTGCCTAAACCATAAAGAAAAATTCCTTAAGGAATCTGAGTAAGGCATCAATATTGATATATTTCTTCCAGTTTTAGATAATATAAACTGATAGAATGATGATTTAAAGTAGTAGTCAAATAACTCGTTATTACCCATAATTTCTGTCAAAAATTTGCGAGCGCTACTACAAAATATTTCAACATTAAAACCAGAGAGTTTTGCTGGAACGAGCCCTGTAACTGAGAAAATGGAAAAGCGACCTCCAATTTCTGAGGAGTGCTCAAGAAATGAATATTTTTCACTTTCTTGAAGATTTTTTAGAAAACTTTTTTTATTTTCTGTAATTATAAAAATATTTTTCTTCTTGGGAATATTTTTTTCGTCAAATTTATTTGTGATGTAGAATAATTGTGAAATAGTCTCAATTGTTTCCCCAGACTTGGAAATAGTCACAACCCCCGTCTTCTTTAAGTCAATATTCTCTAAAGCCTTTACTATAGACTCAAAGTCAACGTTTTCTAAAAAGTATATCTTTGGATTTAATTTTTTAATACTCTCTATAATTGAAACTAAAGTTCTTCCTCCAAGGCTAGAACCTCCTGTTCCAAGAAATAGTACGGTTTTAAACCTTTTAAGTTTTTTGACAATAGCTTCAATCTCTTCCGTACGCGGCTGATTTAGTTCTTTTTGAAAACCAAAGTTATTACATTCTAATTCATACTTTAACTTCAGCTTATTTCTTTCATAGTTCAAGTAATCTTTCTTTAAAATTTTTGGAGGATTAAAAAAATTTTGAACTAATTTCATTTTCTTATTTAGGTTTACCTACCACTAAAAAAAATAACTTTTCACTATCAAACTGTTCATCAATCATTTTATTTACCTTTTTTAAATTCAATTTATCGATTATCTCACCTCTTCTATCAAAATAATCATTTCCTAAGTTATAAAATTGAATTGTATTTAATAGACTAGCAATTGATAAGGTGCTTGTAAAATTTCTTGTAAATGAACCTTTGTAATATGCTTTTGCCTCATCTAATTCTTTCTCTGAAATGCCCCTTTTGGTTATCTTAGACCATTCTTTTTTTATACCTGCGATTGTTTTGTTAACTGTATCATTTTGAGTTTGAAAACCTCCAATCATAACTCCATCATGCTTGTATGACATAGGGTATGAATAAATGGAATATACAAGACCTCTTTTTTCTCTTATCTCCTTGTAAAGCCTTGATTGAAAGCCTCCTCCACCTAATACATAATTAGCTATTCTAAATGAAAAATAATCTTTGTGATTCCTTGATATACCTGGATGCCCAAAAACAACTGAGCTTTGAGGTGTTTCAATATTTACTATTTTTTTGCCAATTGGTAAGTTTGTAAATTTTTCAAAGTTGGTTGGTTTTGATAATGGAAGATTGCCAAACACAATTCCTATATATTTTTTTATCTCCTTTTCGGAAATATCACCAGCTACTCCAATATGTAGGGAGTTAGTATTAAATATTTTTTTATGAAATTTTTTTAAGTCCTCTCTTGATATTTTTTCTAGACTATCAATTGTTCCTTTTATATTTCTGGAAAATCTATGATTTTTAAAGAAAAATTCATCAAACTTTTGGTTAGCTATTGTTGATATATTCGATTTATCTATTTTAATGCTTGAATTGAGTTGATCTTTTACTTTTTTTATCTCAGCGATTTTAAAACTTGGTTTTTCTAAAATTTCAGCTAATAATTTAAATCCCTGATCTCTTTGAGAGCTAATTACTTGAAATGTCCCATCCACTCTATTTTTACTAGTTTTAAGGTTTAATTTAATTCCATTCGATTTCATAAGTTGCTTGATTTCTTTGCTATCAAACTTACTTGTCCCTTCATCCATTAGGGATGTCATTAAATTTATCAACCCTTCCTTACCCACTGGATCTAAAGATGAGCCTCCTTCAAATGTGAAACTCAAACTTATAATTGGGATAGAATTATCTTCTACAAACCAAAAGTTCAATCCACCAGAGTTAAGTTCCTTGAAACCTATACTTTGTGCAACATTGAAAGACATAAAGAATATAATTAGGACTCTAAGAATTTGCATTATTGTTTTAGCCCACCTATTACATAATTCTTGTTTTCTAGAAATTTATTCATTTCAGCTTTTATCAACTCAACTGTAACTTTCTCTAAGTTATCGTTCCATTTTTCTATATCTTTCAATTTTAAGCCAACAGTTATTGCTTCGCCTATAATTTCTGATGGCTTTAATATCCCATCCATTTGGTAGATACTGTCAAAGAGATATTTCTTTTTTTCTATCTCTAATTTTTCAATAGTTATGTCATTTTTGATTGATTTTTTAAGCTGTTTATTTATTAATTCATCAATTGACTTCTCATCCATTGAATTTTTTGGAATTGCATAAAAATAAACATATCCTTGGTTTCTTGCTAATCCATTATAAAAACCACCAATCATTGAAAATAATTTTTTTTTATTTACGAACTCATCGTAAAGAGAACTTGAGGTTCCGCCGGCTAGTATTTTTAATCCTAGGTCTAGGGCAATTCCGTTTATGATTGAACTGTTGTACGAATCTACTCTATATAGTTTTTTCCATATACTCTGTTGAACGGTTGGATGCTTAAGTTCAACGAAAACCTGTGACTTAAGATCTGGATCAGAAATTTCCAAGTATTTTTCTTTATTATTGTTTTTAATCCCAGAAAAGTACTTTTTTACTATTTTCTTACTTTCAGAAAGTGTGACATTACCAGATATTACAAGTAGTGAATTTTTAGGGTTATAATGCCTTTTATAAAAAGCTTTAACATCATCATAGTTTAAATTTTCGATTTCGTGTTTCCAACCAATTATTGGTCTACCATAGTAATGGTTTGGGTATAGAATACTTCTCATTGATTCATCTAGTTGTGATGATGGATCACTTTCTATTCTTTGAAATCTTTCTTCTAGAATAACCTTTCTTTCAATCTCTACATTCTTCTTTGTTAAAGTGAGATTTTTCATTCTATCAGCTTCTAACTCAACTATTTTCTCAAAGTGTTGACTTGGATATATTTGATAATAAGCTGTATAATCATAACTAGTAAAAGCATTTTCACTACCACCGACTTTAGATAGGAAATTTGAATAATAGTTATCTGGAAACTTTTTTGTTCCCTTAAACATCAAATGTTCCATAAAATGCGCCAACCCACTTTTACCTGGCTTTTCAACGTTTGAACCAAAATCATACCAGAGCATTTGTGCAATAACAGGAGCTCTTGGGTTTTCGATAACAACTACTCTCATTCCATTTTTAAGGGTAAATTGCTTGGCATTAAAGTCTTGAGACATTAACTGATTACTGAAAAGCAATATCAGAACTGAAAATATTTTTATTAGCTTCATCTAATCTAATATAGGTAGATCACCAAAATTTTCTATATTAGAATTTACAGTACTAGGTGGAATTTCTGAAAAAGGCTGTTGTGGAGTAGAGTTAGGTTGATATATCATTGGATTTCTAAATGAATTTATATTTTGGTCTGGTAAATATCTTCTCGAAAAATTATATCCTTTGTCGTAAACAGGTTTATAGTAAATGTTTCCTTCTTTGTACCCTTGCACATATTGACCGTATACCCATTCGCCAATTGTGAATTTTTTATTTTGTTTAAACTTTTCAAGTGAATCTGATGGTGTTTTTGAAGATGGTAAATAAAATTGTGGTGCCAGATAGTTTGTAATTTTAGGTTGAACTGAATAATCTTTAGGAAAGTTTTGCGTATTAATGGTTTGATTAGTATTTGATTGGCTGTTTCTCTTAATATTTTTAGTTGCCTGTTTCCCAAAGTCTGGCGGCAAAACAAGTTCAGGCGTAGAACTTATAAGTTCTTGTTCTATATTCTCATCGGAAAGTCCTACAAGATCTCTCATGGATTCACATGAAAATAATAGAATTGTCGCGATTAAGACGCTGCAGTTTTTAGTAATATTATTCAAAATCATCGCACATATATCCACCATTAACGAAATCTTCTGTAACTCTAATACAATTATTTTGAATTCCAAAGAGTTCCATTTCCTCATCCTTTGAGATCGGTTGTGGGGCACTTATTCGTGGGTTATTATTTTGAAATCTTTGAGGTTGTTCTACATACGGGTTAGGTGCCATAGGATAACTTAAATTATTGTTATATGAATATGGTGCAACCTGTTGTTGATCTGTTGAATATTGCGGAAAAGGTGGAGGCGGTGGAGCAGGCATTGGAGTGCCATTAGGTCCAACATAATAATACTGTCTTTGACTTCTATAGATAGGATTGAAGTATGGTGCTGGTGCTGGTTGAGCAAAGTTCTGAGGCTGCTCATTATTAAAAGTATCTTGATTTTGATCAAAGTAATCTTGGTCAGGCAGAGCGAAATCTGGGACTTCAACAGCTTCTTCAATTATTACAGCGTCTGATTGTTCCGGTTCCTCTTCATCCTCCCAAAAGTTCACAGAATCGTAAAGGTAATCTCCTGCGCTTGTTACAGAATCAGAAATTGAATCCCATGTTGAATCTATAGAGCTACAAGATGTGATAGCAAGGCACAATGCAAAGATTTTCAGGTTTAGTAATTTTTTCGATAAATTCATTAATTATACTATATATAGTGTCTAATTGAATTAAAATAATAACATTTTGTTATTATAATGTTTATACATAACATTACTTTTTCGTTTTGAAAAGAAGATAATAACAAAAAAACTAACTTAATTTTTTGAGCTCTTAACCATTGATACAACAAATAAAACTGCGCCAGTAGATATAAATAAATCAGCAAAGTTAAATGCTGGCCAATGATAGTTTTGAAAATGAAAATCTATAAAGTCTATTACATACTGGTGGTATATTCTATCAAAGCCATTCCCTAAAGCCCCGGACAGAATCATTGATAGACTAATGATTTCGATTTGATTTTCTGATTTATAAATTAGATATAAAATATAAGTGGAAATGATAATTGACAAAATACCAAAATAAAATGATTTATCATGCTCTGCGAAGAAACCAAAACTAACACCCCTGTTTTCAACATAAACCAAATTTAAAAAATCAAACAAATAAATTCCATCTTTGAGTAAATTATAGTTCATTACAGCTATATTTTTGGTTATTTGATCTAATAACAAACAAATTAATAAAATCGATAAAGTGATGATAGATTTTTTAGTCATTTAATACTGATTCACACCTTTTGCAAAGGTACGATTTAATATCTTGTTCTTCAAGATACCTCCAGCATCTTGGACATTTATTAGCTCTAGATTTATTCACTTTAATTTGAACTTCATTACTACTCTCCATGGATTCAAATTTTTCATCTACTTCATCAACAAAATGAACATGGCTAGAGATTAATATTTCACTGAGATCAACTTTATTTTTAATGGTTATAAATTCATTTTTTAGACAAATAAAGACCTCAGCTTCTAAACTACTTTTTATTTCACCATTATTTCTTTTATTTTCTACTATAGATGAAAATAAATCTTTAATAATTAATATCTTATTCCAAAGCAAATCTATTTCGTTATTTTTCCACACAGAGGGTAAATCAAGTGATTTTAAAAGGTGACAACTTTCTTCAGCCTCTTCATCAATTTCCTCTCTCCAACTTTGCCAAGCCTCTTCCGCTGTAAATGGTATAATAGGTGAAATCCACCTAATGAGACAATTAAACGTGTGCCAAAGAACAGTTTTTGAGCATTTAACCTTTAATGATTCGGGACTATCGCAATAAAGAGAATCTTTCCTAATGTCAAAAAATATTGCAGATAGCTCTTGAGAACAAAAACCAACTATTATCTGAAAGACTCTATTAAAGTTAAAATTTTTATATAGTTTTTCAATCTCTTCATTTTTACTAAAAAGTTTATTTAAAATTAATTTATCTAGATTATCGAAACTTTTATAATGTTCATTTTTCTTTTTAAAGTTTTTCATGTTTCCAAGAATAAACCTTAGTGTATTTCTTATTTTTCTATAACTTTCAGATTGTCTTTCCAGATTCTCAAAGCTTATTTTAATGTCTTCATTAAAGTTTGAATTTGCTACCCAAATTCTTAAAATATCTGCACCATATTTTTTGATTACATCATCTGGAGAGATAACGTTCCCTAATGATTTTGACATTTTTTTTCCTTTTTCATCAATAACAAACCCATGAGTTAAGACAGCTTTATATGGACTTTCTCCATAATTTGCACAACTTTCAAGTAATGAAGTTTGAAACCATCCTCTATGTTGATCAGTTCCCTCAACATATAAATCTGCTTTTGATGAAATATTATTATCTTTTAATACATACACATGGCTTGATCCTGAATCAAACCAAACATCAAGTATAGAATTCACCTTCTCGTAATCTGAAGGAACATAATCATTGGGTAAAAAATAACTGTTTGGTTTGGTAAACCAACACTCGATACCCTCTTTTTCAATAATATTTATAATTTTATCATTTACTTTTTTATCAATAAGGGGTGACCCAGAGTTTTTATTTATAAATATTGTAATAGGCACCCCCCAAAACCTTTGTCTGGAAATACACCAATCAGGTCTTTCTTTTACCATTGAGTAAATTCTATTTTTACTTCCATCAGGTATCCATTTAACTTTATCTATTTCAGACAATGCCTTTCTTCTTAGCCCTTTACTTTCCATTGATATAAACCACTGAGAAGTTGCTCTATAAATCAATGGAGCTTTCGATCTCCATGAGTGAGGATAACTGTGGTTATAGTCGCTTTCACTTAAAAGATTGTTATAATCTTTAAGCTTTTGGACTACTAGTTCATCGGCTTTGAATATATGAGTTTTATTAAAAAAATTTATATTTTTGGTGTAAATTCCATTTTCATCAACGGTTGGTATATTTTTAAGTTCAAATGTTTTTCCTACCTCGAAGTCTTCTAACCCGTGGTTTGGGGCTATATGGACAAATCCAGTTCCAGCTTCATCTGTTACATGACTACTTGGAAAAATTTTTATTTTAAATTCGAAACCTATAGCGGCTAATGGATGTTCACAATTAAAACTTAGAATTTCATCATACTTGACGTCTCTGATAATTTTTGAATTTTGAATGTTATTCTTTTTCAAAAAATCACCAACTAAACTCTTACATATAATTACTGCTTCTTCTTTCTCAAATTTCGAATCACTATTATTTTGAGAAATTGATAATTCTACATAATCCAACTTCTCTGAAAATGCTATTGCTCTATTACATGGAATTGTCCAAGGTGTTGTTGTCCAAATAACAATAGATTTTGACTCTTTTGAGTTAATAATTGGAAATTTTACATAAATTGCTTTTGATATTTTTTCTTTATACTCTATTTCAGCTTCTGCTAACGCGGTCTGCTCTACTACAGACCACATCACCGGCTTAAAACCTAAATATAACTGTCCTGTTTCTAAAAACTTTAATAATTCTTTAACAATTGAAATCTCTGCAGATTTATTCATTGTTTTATAAATTTCATTCCAGTCGATATGAATTCCAAATCTAGAAAACTGTTCTTTTTGAATACCAACCCATTTATCTGCAAACTTTCTACACTCAGTCCTAAAATTTACTACATTTACATTGGTTTTATCTTTTCCAGCTTTCCTAAATTTTTCTTCTACCTTCCATTCGATAGGGAGCCCATGACAATCCCACCCTGGAACATAGTGAACGTTATATTTGTATTGGAATCTGACTCTACATATAATGTCCTTTAGTATTTTATTTAAAGCATGACCAAGATGAAGATCACCATTTGCATAGGGCGGGCCATCATGAAGAACATATTTAGGAAATTCTGTACTTTGATTTTTTAATTTATCAAATATTTTTTTTTCATCCCAAAACTTCATCCATACAGTTTCCTTTTGCGATAAATTAGCCTTCATAGAAAATTTGGTTGATGGTAAGTTAATTGTGGAGGAATAGTCTGTCATTTTTTGCTTGTTTTATGTCTTTTATAATCTGATCTCTTAATTTCTCAAGAGATTCGAATTTTTTTTCACTTCTAATAAAGTTTAGAAATTCTACTTTAACTCTATAATTATAAATCTCTTTATCAAAATCAAAAATATGTACTTCAAGTAAGGGAATTTTGTCTTCTACCGTTGGCTTCACACCGTAATTCGCTATTCCAAAAAATGTTTTTTTTGATAATTTAGGAATTTCGATTTTCACTAAATAAACACCATAAGCGAGATTGCAGTATGAATCAATATTAAGATTAACTGTTTTGAAACCCATTTTTCTTCCATTTTGTTTACCTAAAATTACTCTAGAGTTTATTGACCAATTTCTTCCTAACATTTTGTTTACTTCAATTACTCTACCTATCTCTAAAAGATCTCTAATTATTGAAGACGAAATTTCTGATTTGCTTGTTCTAATTTCAGAAACTTCAAAGAAATCAAATTTTTTTGTCTTTTGTGAATAACTTTTAATCAAAGCTGCGTCTCCGGACTTTTTATTTCCAAAAACAAAATCAAAACCAGTAATTACATGATTTACTTTTAAATCCTCAACTAATTTTTTTTGTATAAATTCCTTTGCTGATATACCTACAAAATTTCTATCAAACTTAATATTAATCATAAAATCTAATTCGAAATGCTCAAAAATAAGTATTTTTTCCCTAAACTTTGTTAATCTAAAATTATTAAATGTTTTTTTAAAAAAACATTTAGGATGAGGCTCAAATGTCAAAACACCACATTTAGTATTATTTATATTCGCGATTAGTTTTGTCTTATTTAAAACTGCTTGATGTCCTTTATGAACTCCGTCAAAATTTCCAATAGCTAGTGCTGAACCAAAGAAATTTGAAGGCAACTTGAATGATCTAAAAACTTTCATTGCTATAAATTCTTTTTTGAATTCACAAGAATCTCAGCTTCACCTGTAATTATTACTTTTTCCGAATTCAAACACTCGGTAAGCAATTTAACTCTTTTTTTTTCTATGTTAATTTCAATTACCTTAACCTTGATAAGAATAGTTTCGCCCACAAAAACAGGACCTAAAAATTTCAAAGATTGTTTTAAATAAATACTTCCTGGGCCAGGTAGTTTGCTGGCTATAAGTGTAGAAATAAAACTTGCAGTAAGGAAACCATGTGCAATTCTTTTTTTAAAAATCGTTTTTGATGCATATTCATCGTCAATATGAACAGGGTTCTTGTCTCCACTTAGTTTCGCAAAATCATGTATATCGTCATCAGAAATTATTTTGCTTAGGGAAGCCTCTTGACCCTCATATAAATCTTCGATATACAACTGATTATTTGACATTTGATTTAAGTTCCTTTGGTTGAAATTAATCTACTATTAAATTAAAAAATTTTAAAGTGTATATTCTCAATCTAAGTCGACTAGAGCATTTGCAAATTTTTTAGCATCAAACTGAACTAAATCATCCTTAGTTTCACCTGTTCCAATGAAAGAAATAGGTATTCTTAATTTTTGGGCAATTGGAATCAATACCCCCCCTTTTGCTGTCCCGTCTAATTTTGTTATAATTATATTATTTATATTACATACTTCTTTAAATATTTCAGCTTGTTTTATAGAGTTCTGGCCAATATTTCCATCTAATACTAACGTAATCTCATGTGGAAAGTTTTCATCAATTTTTTTAATTACTCTTATTATTTTGGATAACTCATCCATTAAATCTGCTTTATTATGTAACCTTCCGGCTGTATCTATTAAAAGTAAATCTAGATTCATCTCTTTAGCTTTTTCAATTGATTCGTAACATAATGCTGCGGGATCAGTGAATTCTTTTGTTGAAAAAAAATGAGACTTTGTTCTATCGGCCCAAACCTTTAACTGTTCTGTTGCAGCTGCTCTAAATGTATCAGCAGCAACCATCCCAACCTTTTTTTTTTCAGTTTTAAATTTATTGGCAATTTTTCCAACAGTTGCGGTTTTTCCTGCACCATTAACCCCTACAATCAAAGAAACATGTAAAGGAACATTTATTTTTGTTTTATTTTCAAGAGGAGTCAAAATCTCAATAACCATTTCGCTGATTAAACTTTTAATTTTATTTTCTGATGTATCTAATAACTTTATCGATTTAAGCTTATTAATAATACTACCAGAAAACTCCACACCAAGATCTGAAGAAATCAGTAAGTCCTCAAACTCATCCACTACCGATTCATCAATCTTCTTTCCTTTTATTATTTTATTTATACCGCCAGAGATTTTCTTAGAGGACTTAGATAAACCTTTTTTTAAATTTTTTATCCAGCCAAAAACCATTAAAACGAAGCCCTTAAAAAATTCTTTTCTTTAGCAATAACTTTTACTTCTATCAGTTCACCCTTTTCAACTTTTCTATTACCAAACATTTTAATAGATACTTTAAAAAAATCATCAGTGTAACTCAAATTTTTCGTTTCAAATAAAATTCTTATTTCATCTCCAATTTTGTTATTCATTAATCTTTCGAGAATTTCATTACATTTTTCTCTTATAATCTTTATACGCTTATTTTTGATATCATTACAAACTTGAGGCATTTTTGACGCAGGAGTTTGACTCTTAGGTGAAAAGGGGAAAACATGTACATTGGATAGTTGACAAGTTTCAATCAAATCTAATGTATTTTGAAAGTGCTCTTCTTTTTCTGTTGGAAATCCTACAATAATATCTGCACCAAAAGTTACATCTTTTCTTACCTTTTTAATTTTTTTACATAAATTGATAACTTCCTCCCTGTTATGTCTTCTTTTCATTCTTTTAAGTATAAGGTTATCCCCGGATTGAATTGATAAATGGAAATGTGGCAGGAGTCTTTTTTCATTGATCATTAAATAAAATAATTCATCATCTATCTCTGCGGGATCTATGGAAGATAGTCTTAGTCTTTTTAAATTTGGATTGTCTATTAGTATTCTTTTTATCAAATTACCTAGCCTTGGTTTACCTGGTAAATCCTCTCCATAAGATGTTAAATCTATTCCTGTTAATGTGACTTCTTTGTATCCATCTTCTAAAATTTTTTTTAGTCTATAATTTATCTCACCTACAGGTAAACTCAATGCATCTCCTCTTCCATAAGGGATTATGCAAAAAGTACATCTATGATTACAACCTTGCTGAATCTGAAGTGTAGCTCTGGTTCTTGTGCTTTTGAACTCATTAAAAAATGGAAATTTATATTTTAGCTTTTTGTTGTTTTTTTTTGAATTAAGGTAACTAAACTCATTTGTTTTAGCATTGTTATCAACAACATTGTAAACATTTGGTAGTTCAAGAAACCTATTTTTTTCCACCTGACTTGCACAACCAGTAACAATAATTTTGGAGTCTGGGTTTTCTCTAGCTGCTTTTCTGATTTCTGATATTGATTTAGAAACTGCCAAATTGGTTACTGCACATGTATTAACAACAATCATGTCATTCATCTTTTTTGTATCTAGTATGTTTTTTATTACCTCAGATTCGAAAAAATTTAATCTACATCCTAAGTTAATAACTTTTGGTGATTTCTTAATTGATGACATTTAACTTAACATAAAGATACCTTCAAATACCTTTTTTGCCTTTCCAATCATTATAATATGTTTATCCTTAGACAACTCTATATTTAAGTTTCCACCCTTCATTTCAACACATACTTTTTTTTGCACATAATTTAGCAGGTTTCCAACAGCAAAACTTGCACAAGCTCCACTTCCACAAGCATCAGTAATACCTACCCCCCTCTCATGTGTTAAAACTTTTATTAAGGTTTTATCAATTATTTTTACAGCCGAAATATTAACTCCATCTGGAAAAATATTGAGTTTACAAATTTCCTGTGAATTTTTTTCTAATAACTTTTTATCTATTTTATCAACAAAAAATATTAAGTGAGGATTACCAACGCTGAGGCCTATTCCACCTTTGAGATATGACAAATTAATCTTAGCTTCATTTTGTCCTGTTTGTGATAGCATAGGAATAGACTCACAATCAAATTTTGGTTTTCCCATATCAACAGAAATATTCCCATTGCCGTAATCTTGAATATCAATCAAACCAGAGTCGGTATCAACTACAAGATTCTGAACTTTGTTAATATCAAAATAATTCTTGCCAATACATCTAAGCGCATTTCCACATGTATTTGCTTTGGAACCATCAGAATTAAAAAACTTCACCTCTAAGTTGGAAAACTTCGACTCAGAGTCATCCACAAAAGCAACTAGATCGCAACCAATTCCTGTTTTTCTATTTGATATTTTTCTAACAAACTTCTCATCATGCAATATTTTTTCCTCATTGTAAAAAATGATAAAATCATTGCTCAAACCATGCATTTTTAAAAATTTAATTTTTTTCATCTACTTTATTATAAAATATCTTTAAGAATTAAATGTTTTTTGCTATAAAGACAAATATTATTTAAGTCAGTCCACGAGTTTCGTGCACTGACTTTTTTTGTTTACAAAATTTGGTGTGAGATGTTTGCTAACTTAACTGATAAAATAACAAGTGCTTTTGATAGACTTAAAGGCCAAGGTGTCATAACTGATAATACTTTAGACTCTGCGATGAGAGAGATAAGAGTAGCATTGCTAGAGTCAGATGTATCATTATCAGTGGCCAAGGAATTTATCGAAAATGTTAGAAGTAAAGCAAAAGGGCAAGAAGTCTTTAAAAGTGTTTCACCAGCCCAAATGGTAATAAAAATTGTTAATGATGAACTTACAGATTTATTAGGTTCAGATGCATCTGACCTCAATCTCAACGCAAAGTCACCAGTTTTATTTTTAGTTGTTGGGCTTCAGGGTTCAGGTAAAACAACTTCAACTGGCAAACTAGCTAACTGGATCAATAAAAATAAAAATAAAAAAGTAATGATGGCATCTCTTGACATATATCGTCCAGCAGCACAGGAACAATTAATTTCAATCGGTCAAAAAAATAAAATTAAAACACTTGATTTACAAAGTAATAAAAAACCACTGGATATTGCAAAGATTGCGGTTAATGAGGCAAAAAAAAATGAAGTCGACGTATTAATATTAGACAGCGCCGGAAGAAATCAGATTGACAACAAAATGATGAAAGAAATCGAGGATATTTCAAATGGCTTTAATTTTAGTGAAATACTTTTAGTAAGTGATTCAATGACAGGTCAAGACGCAGTCAATACCGCTAAAACTTTTTCTGAAAAGATTAAATTAACAGGAATTATCTTAACGAGGATTGATGGTGATTCTAGGGGTGGAGCAGCACTATCAATGAGATATGTAACAAAAAAACCAATTAAATTTCTTGGATCCGGAGAAAAAATAGAAGACTTAGAATTATTCTATCCAGATAGGATAGCAAATAGAATACTGGGAATGGGAGATGTTGTAACATTAGTGGAAAAAGCAGCTAAAGAGGTGGATCAGGAAGAAGCTAAAAAAATTCAGGAAAAGTTTTTAAAAGGGAAATTTACTTTAATTGATTATTCAAAACAACTTGACCAATTAACTAAAATGGGTGGAATTGAAAGTATGCTAAAATATTTACCAGGTATGTCCGGCTTAAAGGATAAAGTAGAAAAATCTATTCAAAATGAAGATATATTTAAAAAACAAAAGGCTATGATAGGTTCAATGACTAAAAGAGAAAGGTACTTTCCGGATTTAATTAAAGCTTCCAGGAAAAAAAGAATTTCAATCGGCTCAGGAACTAATATTCAGGATATTAACAAGCTTCTTAAACAATTTAAAAAGATGAGCCAAATGGTAAAGAAAATGGGTAAGGATAGAAATATTCAAAATATGATGAAATCAGGAAAACTTAATAATATCGAAAATTTAATCAATAAAAATAATCAATTACAATAAGAAGGAGAAAACATGTCAGTATCATTAAGATTATCAAGAGGCGGGTCTAAAAAAAGACCTTTTTTTAGAATCGTTGCCGCAGATATAAGAGCACCAAGAGATGGGAGATACATTGAAAGATTAGGTACTTATAATCCAATGCGAGAAAAAGATGATCCACAAAGAATTTATTTAAATCTTGAAAGGATAAAATATTGGATTTCAGTGGGTGCACAACCTACAGATAGAGTGAAAAGCTTTCTGGCAAAAGAGGGATTAGTTGAGAAAACACCAATTCCAAAGCAAACAAAACAAGATAAACCAAAAAAGAAAACTATTGAGAAATTGAAAGCAAAAGAAGAAAAACTAAAGGCTGCCAAAGAAATGGAAAAAGCAGCAGAGCAAGCTTCAGCGGCATCTACTGAAGATAAGCCCGCCGAAGCCGCCGCTCCTGCTGAGAGTAAACCCGCTAAAGTCGACGCCCCTGCTGAGAGTAAACCCGCTGAAGTCGACGCCTCTGCTGAGAGTAAACCCGCTGAAGCCGCCGCTCCTGCTGAGAATAAACCCGCCGAAGCCGCCGCCCCTGCTGAGAATAAACCTGCCGAAGCCGCCGCTCCTGCTGAGAGTAAACCCGCTGAAGTCGACGCCCCTGCTGAGAGTAAACCCACTGAAGCCGCCGCTCCTGCTGAGAATAAACCCGCCGAAGCCGCCGCCGCTGCTGAGAGTAAACCCGCTGAAGCCGCAGCTTCTCCTGACAATGACAAAGCAACTGATAAAAGTTAACTATGAATTCCTTATTTTCTTTTACTTAAGGATTGTTGATTATATCAAATTAAACTTTAGAGAAATCCATCTTTCGGAGAAAAACAATTAACTCTGAACTTGGACAAAGAATTGTAGTTGCAAAAGTCGGGAAGACTTTTGGAACAAGCGGGCATATTTCAATTATTTGTTACCTTGAGAAACCTGAGAACCTAAAAAACTATAATGAATTTTATCTAGATAAAAAAACTATCAACCTTTCAATAAAAATCAAAGGAAAAAAAATTATAGGTAAAATAAATGGGATAGAAAATAGTGAGGACGCACAATCCATTGTAGGAAAATTAGTTTATATAAGAAAAGATCAACTTCCTAAGTTAAAAAAAGATCAATTTTATTTTAATGATTTAAAAAACCTAGAGGTATACGTTAAGGAAAAAAAGATTGGTGATGTTGTTGATGTTTGTAATCATGGTGCTGGAGATTATGTAACTGTTCTCACACCAAAAGGTGAGCTACTTATTCCTATCATTGACTCTCATATTATTGAGATTAATCTAGAAAATAGATTTATAAAGTTGAGTAGTAATTATTATGAATTTTAAAATTTTAACTCTTTTTCCGGATGTATTTCCAGGCCCTTTCAATCAATCAATAATGGGAAAAGCTCTTAAAAAAAAGCTTTTTTCAATAAAAACTTTCGACATCAGAGATTTTTCAACAAGTAAATCAAAAACTGTTGACGATAAACCCTATGGTGGTGGTGCTGGAATGGTAATTAAACCTGATGTATTACAGAGAGCTTTTAATTTTGTAAAAAAAGATTTAGGTAAAAAATTTTTACCTATATTCCTCACACCCTCTGGAAAAAAATTGAACAATGAAGTTATCAAACATATAAATGAATTCGATGATATTGTAATTATTTGTGGAAAATACGAAGGTATTGATGCAAGATTTGTGGAGCATAACAATATTGAAGAAATTTCTATTGGTGATTATGTTTTGTCAGGTGGAGAAATTGCTTCATTTATTTTAATTGATGCTTGCGTTAGGTTGATTCCTGAAGTATTAGGTAATAAAAATAGTTTAAATTCTGAAAGTTTTCAGAATCACTTAATTGAGCATCCACATTTTACCAAACCACAAGATTGGTTAGGAAAGAAAGTACCAGATGTTCTCCTCAATGGTGATCATAAAAAAATTTCAGATTGGAGATTGAAAGAGTCAATTGAAAAAACAAAAAAAATAAGACCAGATTTATACAAAATTTATAAGAAGAAAATAAAGGGGGATAAATGAATACCTTAGAAAAATTTGAAAAAGAACAACTCGAAAATTTGAAAGCAGGAAAAAATTTACCTGAGTTCAACCCTGGAGACACAGTAAAGGTTCACTTGAAAGTAAAAGAGGGTGAAAAGGAGAGGATTCAGGTATATGAAGGAGTTTGTATTGCAAAAAAAAATGCTGGAATTAATTCATCATTTACCGTTAGAAAAATTTCATATGGCGAGGGAATAGAAAGAGTATTGCCTTTGTATTCTCCCCAAATTAGTAAAATTGAACTAGTGAAAAGTGGTGATGTTAGAAGGTCAAAACTCTACTATCTGAGAGGTAGAAGTGGTAAGTCAGCAAGAATATCGGAGAAGAATACTTTTGGCCAAGCAATAACCGAAAATAAAAGTGCCCAAAAGATTCCAACAAATGATAAAGAGACAGAAAAAACAAAAGCACTTGAAAGTAAAAAATCAAAAGATGATTTGAATTTAACTGAAAATAATGAAAACTCTAATCAAGAAAAAATTGATTCAAAGAAAAAGGATTAGAGTCTCAAATTAGTTTAAACATGCAACCTCAAACAATTTTTGATAAAATCTGGACGAGTCATATAATCAATCAAAATAGGAGTGGCGATTGTCTTATATATATTGATCGGCATCTTGTTCACGAAGTTACAAGTCCACAAGCATTTGAAGGTCTAAGAAAAAACAGAAGATCCGTCAGAAGACCCGAACTTACTCTAGCAGTTCCGGATCATAATGTTCCCACCAAAAATAGAATTGCTGGGATTTCAGATTCTGACTCCAAAACTCAAGTTGAAACCTTGATTGCTAATTGTGAAGAATTCTCTATTCCTTATTTTTCTATTAATGACTATAGACAAGGTATAGTTCATATAATAGGGCCAGAACAGGGATTTACATTGCCTGGCACTACATTAGTTTGTGGAGATTCTCATACTTCAACTCATGGTGCCTTTGGTTCATTAGCTTTTGGTATTGGAACATCAGAAGTTGAGCATGTTTTATCAACACAAACTCTAATTCAAAAACCCGCAAAAAATTATCTCATAGAATTTAATAACAAACTTGGAAAAGGTGTTACAGCAAAGGATATTATTATGTATGTAATTGGCAAAATTGGAACAGCAGGTGGTACTGGTTTTGTATTTGAATACTCAGGTGATGTAATTGAGTCACTTAGTATGGAAGAAAGAATGACCGTTTGCAACATGTCAATTGAAGCTGGAGCCAGAGCTGGGTTAATGTCTCCAGATAAAAAAACCTTTGAATACCTAAAAGGAAAGCCTCTTGCTCCAAGAGATATTCAATGGACAAGAGCTGTAGACTATTGGTCAACACTAAAGAGCGATAAAAATTCATTTTACGATAAAACACTTATAATCGATGCATCTATAATTGAGCCACAAGTAACCTGGGGCACAAGTCCAGAAGATGTCCTAACAATAAATTCAACGATTCCTGATCCAGAAACATATTCGAACAATGAAAAAAAAAAATCAGTAATCAGGTCACTTAACTACATGGGTTTAGAACCTGGTCAAAGATTAACTGATATTGAAATAGATACTGTTTTTATAGGTTCTTGTACTAATGGAAGAATCGAAGATTTAAGAAAAGCTGCAAAAATTCTTGATGGTAGAAAGGTAAATGAGAATGTAAAAGCATTTGTTGTTCCAGGTTCTGGTTTAGTAAAACAAAAAGCAGAACAAGAGGGTCTTCATAGAATATTTATGTCCTCTGGGTTTGAATGGAGAGATCCTGGATGCTCTATGTGCCTCGCAATGAATGCTGATAAACTAAAGCCTTATGAAAGATGTGCATCCACTTCAAATAGAAATTTTGAGGGTAGACAAGGAAGATTAGGAAGAACTCATTTAGTAAGCCCAGAAATGGCAGCTGCAGCTGCAATAAAGGGTAAACTTTTTGATGTAAGGAAAATTTAGATGCAAAAGTTCTCAAAAGTTAGCGGTGTTGCCGCACCCATTGAGTTATCTAATATTGATACGGATATGATTATTCCTAAACAATTTCTTAAAACAATTAAAAGAAGTGGACTTGGCGAGGGGTTGTTTTATGAGATGCGATATGATGAAAAAGGGGTGATCAATAAAGACTTTATATTAAATAAAGATGAATTTTCAAAAAGTAAAATTATTTTAGCATTTGAAAACTTTGGTTGTGGTTCGTCCAGAGAACATGCTCCTTGGGCATTAAAAGATTTTGGCATAAGTGTTATAATAGCAATCAGTTATGCAGATATCTTCCACAATAACTGTTTTAAGAATGGTATATTACCGATTAGTTTGGATAAAAAAGAAATAGATTTCTTAATACAGAATCTTCCAAACGCTGGCAATCAAATATCAATTGATCTAGAAAATCAATCTATTGTTATTGGCAATAATAGTTTAAATTTTGAAATTGATCCACACAAGAAAGAATGCCTGTTGAATGGATGGGACGATATTGACCTTACTTTGAAACATCTTGAAAAAATTAATAGCTATGAAACAAATAACCAAAATAAAGAATGGGTAAGTATTAAAAGAGATGAATAAAAATTTTGAAATATCAGCTTTGCCTGGTGATGGAATCGGTGTTGAAATTTATTTAGAGGCAAAAAAGATACTCAACTGGATTGATAACGAGAGTAAGTATTCATTAAGAGTATCTGAGATGTCTGTAGGGGGTGATTCTATTGATAAATATGATGAACCCCTTACCAGTGAAACTCTACAAAAGCTTTTAGTTTCTGATGCTATTCTTTTAGGAGCTGTTGGAGGACCAAAATGGGAGAAACTTCCATTTGATAGAAGACCAGAAAGGGGGCTGCTAAAAATTAGAAAGGAGCTTGATTTATTTGCTAACTTCAGGCCAGCAATTGTTTTTAATTCTCTTATTTCAGCATCAACTCTAAAACCAGAAATAATCAAAGAGTTAGATATTATGATAATCAGAGAATTAACTGGCGGTATATACTTTGGTGAACCAAGGGGTATAAAAAAAATAGACGAAAACAATTATGAGGGTTTTAATACTCTGGTCTACCAATCAGAAGAAATAAGAAGAATTGCAAGGGTTGCCTTTGAAACTGCTAAAACAAGAAACAATAAATTATGTTCGATTGACAAAGCAAATGTTCTTGAATCTACAGAATTATGGAGAAATACAGTTATTGAAATAAGTAAAGATTATCCAGAAGTAAAGTTGGAACATATGTATGTAGATAATGCTTCAATGCAACTTGTAAGAAACCCCAAACAGTTTGATGTAATTGTTACTACTAATATGTTTGGTGATATTATTTCAGATTGTGCTTCAATGTTAACGGGTTCGCTTGGGATGCTTCCTTCAGCATCAATAGGTATCAGTAAACAAGGAAAAAAAAGTGCAATGTATGAACCGGTTCACGGATCTGCGCCTGACATCGCAGGAAAGTCTATAGCTAATCCATTAGCTATGATTCTAAGTATATCAATGATGTTCAAATATTCCTTTGATGATGAACTTATTGCAAATTTAATTAATAAAAGTGTTAATCTTGTTTTAGATAAAGGTTATAGAACTAAAGATATTTTTTCTGAAGGATGTAAATTATTATCTACATCTGAAATGGGAGATGCTGTATTAGAGGAATTAAAAAATGAAAAATTATAATATTGCGGTTGTGGGGGCCACAGGAAATGTCGGTAGAGAAATTCTCAATATTTTGGACTCAAGAAATTTTCCAATAGATAAATTATATGCAATCGCTTCAACTAAATCAGAAGGCACTAAACTCAGTTATGGAAATGATAAGGAAATTGAAGTTAAATCCTTAGATAAATTTGACTTCAAGGAGGTTGACATAGTTCTATCTTCCCCTGGTTCAAAAATATCAAAACAGTTTGTACCAAAAGCAACAAAAATGGGTGCTATTGTAATAGATAATACTTCGTACTATAGAATGTCAAAAGATGTTCCACTAATAGTTCCAGAGGTAAATCCAGGTGACTTAAAAAGTTTTAAAAAAAAGAGGATTATTGCTAACCCTAATTGCTCCACAATTCAAATGGCTGTTGCATTAAAACCTATTGATGATTTATTTAAAATCAAAAAAATAATTGTATCAACATATCAATCAACCTCTGGTGCTGGTAAACTTGCAATGGAAGAATTATTTCACCAAACACTTGATGTCTATAAAAACAAACCCCTTAAAACAAAGATGTTTACAAAAAGAATTGCATTTAATTTGATTCCCCACATAGATGAATTCATAGAAAATGGAGATACAAAAGAAGAGAATAAAATGATTGAAGAAACCCAAAAAATACTTAATAAGAAGATTGAAATCTTCTCTACTTGCATACGAGTTCCAGTATTTGTTGGGCATGGCGAGTCTATTTATCTCGAGACTGAAAAAAATATAGATTTAAAAAAGCTGACTTCTAAAATAAAAAAAATGGAAGGACTTACTTTGGTTAATGAACCAGTTGATGGAGGATACATTACTCCAGATGAGTCTGCGGGTGAAGACAATGTTTTTATAAGTAGAATGAGACTAGGAAGAGTTAAAAACTCTTTGGGTTTGTGGGTTGTTGCAGATAATTTAAGAAAAGGAGCAGCATTAAACTCAGTTCAAATAGCAGAATTATTGATAAAAAAAGAGGCTAAGTAATGAAAAATTTTAAAAGTAGATACTTTGAAGATTATATTGTTGGAGAGGAAATAGAACACAGCGTTCCAAGAACTATAACAGAAGGAGATGTTGCTCTATATTTAGCAACAACAGGTAGTAGGTTCGCAATTAATTATTCTAAGGAATTTTCAAAAAAGATAGGATACGATAAAACACCCGTTGACGATATCTTATTATTTCACATGGTTTTTGGCAGAACTGTTCCAGATTTATCACTAAACGCAATTGCTAACTTAGGTTATGCTGGTGTAAAGTTTGTTAAACCAGTTTATATTGGAGATACTGTGAGTGCAAAATCAAAAATAGTAGGAGTCAAACAAAATTCTAATGGTAAAACTGGTACGGTTTATGTTGAATCAACTGGTAGAAATCAAGATGGTGAAATTGTACTGACCTACTACAGGTGGTTGATGATGAGAAAAAAGAAGGAGGGGATGATTGAATCTTTTGAAAATAAAGTTCCTAAGTTACCTCAATTTGTTAGCCATGAAGAATTTCATGTTCCCGAAAACCTTCAATTGGATGAATGGTCTACCAAAGTAACTGGTAGTACTTTTTTCTTTGATGATTATGAGGTTGATGAAGAAATAGATCACCTTGATGGTCAAACAATTGAAGAAGCTGAACATCAAATTGCAACACGTCTTTATCAAAATAATGCAAGAGTTCACTTTAATCAACATATTGAGAAAGGTGGAAGGTTTGGAAAAAGAATAATATATGGAGGATATATAATTTCTTTAGCAAGAGCTATAAGCTGTAATGGATTAGCCAATGCTTTTAAAGTTGCTGCCATTCATTCTGGAAAACACTCTGCACCATCATTTTCTGGAGACACAATTTATGCTTGGTCTAAAATAGTTGACAAAAATAAAATCAACAGTGAAATAGGTTCATTGACTCTTCGAACAATAGCATCTAAAAATCTTTCCGAAGTTAACTTCCCTAGTTCTGAAAATTTATCAGATAATATTGTTCTTGACTTAAATTATTCAGTATTCATACCCATCAGAAATTGAATTATGAAAAAACAAAATTTACCATTATCCCCTCATCTTCAAATCTATAAACCTCAGATAACTTCTATTCTATCAATATCACACAGGGTTTCAGGATTTTTTCTTAGTATTTCAATCATTTTATCAGTAATAATGCTGTTAGCTCTTTCTCTAGGAGAAAACCAATATAATTTTATTGTTTCGTTATTTACTAAATATCCACTGAAACTGATTTTTTACCCAATAATCTTTGGCTTTTCCTACCACATGTTAAATGGTTTTAGACATATTTTATGGGATTTTGGTTATTTAATAAGTAACAGAGCTGCTGAACTATCAGGTTATTTTATTATCATTCTATCTATTATAATTAGTGTTTTTACAATTAAAACAAGTGGTTTAGTTTAATGAATATTTCTTATAAAACAAAGTGGATAATTCAAAAAATCTCCGTAATATTATTCTTAATCCTTGCTTTATCATTAATTTTTCTAGGGAAAAATGTTAATTTTTATGACTACCAAAGTGCTTTAAACTTTGTAAAAATAAAATTAAATGCACTCATTATTTTTTTACTAATTTCAACAATAATAATTCATTTTAATATTGGTGTTTCTTCAATAATTGATGATTACTTTCATGATGGCGTTAAAAAAACAATTTTACTTTTAAAAAATTTTTTACTGGTTGTTTTATTTACTATAACAATATTAAGCTTATATATAATTATAAAATAAGATTATGGAAATTGAATATTTAGAGTATGACGTAGTCGTAGTGGGCGCTGGCGGTTCTGGACTAAGAGCAGCTATGGGCTGCGCTTCTTCGGGACTTAATACCGCTTGTGTATCAAAAGTTTTCCCTACTAGAAGTCATACAGTAGCTGCCCAAGGCGGGATCAGTGCAGCCCTAGGAAATATGGGTGAGGACGATTGGAAATGGCATATGTACGATACTGTAAAAGGTTCAGATTGGCTTGGTGATCAAGATGCAATAGCATTTATGTGTAAAGAGGCACCACAAGCTGTGATAGAGTTAGAGCATTTCGGTGTTCCCTTTTCAAGAACAGAAAAAGGAATGATATATCAAAGACCCTTCGGGGGTATGACAACTCATTTTGGAAAAGGAACTGCGCAAAGGACATGTGCGGCAGCGGATAGAACCGGTCATGCAATGCTTCACACCCTTTACCAAAAATCTTTATCATATAATACTAATTTTTATATTGAACACTTTGTAGTCGACTTGATATTTAATGATAAGAATGAATGTTGTGGGGTTTTGTCATTTAATTTACATGATGGAAAATTTTATGTTTTTTCTTCAAAGATGGTAATTTTAGCAACAGGGGGATATGGAAGAGCCTACTTCTCTTGTACGTCAGCTCATACCTGTACAGGTGATGGCGGGGCAATGGTTCTTAGAGCTGGCTTGCCTTTACAAGATATGGAGTTTACACAGTTTCACCCAACCGGAATTTATGGAGTGGGTGTATTAATAACAGAGGGAGCAAGAGGTGAAGGTGGTTACTTGACAAATTCAGAGGGTGAACGTTTTATGGAAAGGTACGCACCAAATGCAAAAGATCTTGCCAGTAGAGATGTTGTTTCACGTTCGATGACCACAGAAATTGAAGAAGGAAGAGGTTGTGGATCTTTGAAAGACCATATACATCTAAACCTTCATCATTTAGACCATAAAGTATTAGAAGAAAAGCTACCCGGTATCACTGAGTCTGCTAGAATTTTTGCAGGAGTGGATGTTAAAAAAGAGCCTATTCCTGTTCAGCCAACCGTTCACTACAATATGGGTGGAATACCAACTAACATTTATGGTGAAGTCATTAATCTGGATAAAAATGGATTGGACAGAAAAGTGAAAGGCTTAATGTCCATTGGTGAAGCGGCTTGTGTGTCAGTGCACGGTGCCAACAGACTTGGTTCTAATTCACTTCTTGATCTTGTTGTATTTGGAAAATCTGCAGCAAATAGATGTGGAGAAATCATAAATCCAAAAGCAAAAAATAAAAAAATAAAAGAAGAGTTTTTCATGGATATACTAGAAAGGTTTCAAAAACTTCAAAACTCAAAAGGGACAAAATCCGTCTCCAAAATTAGAATAGAAATGCAACATACAATGCAAAATTTTTGCCCTGTCTACAGATCTGAAAAAAAAATGAAGAAAGGAAAAGCTATTCTACTCGATTTACTAGACCAAACTAAAAATTTAAAAATTACCGATAAGAGTTTAATTTGGAATACAGAAATAGTGGAGGCATTTGAACTCCAAAATCTTCTTCTTCAGTCAATAGCAAGCATCGAAGCCGCTTTAGAAAGAAAAGAAAGTAGAGGTGCTCATGCAAGAGATGATTTTAAGAAAAGAAATGACAAAAAATGGTTGAGGCACCTACTCACCTACATTGATTTGGACGGATCAGCAAAAATAAAGTCAAGAGATGTTAGCCTTAAAACAAAGTCAAAAGAAATAAAAACGATTGAACCTAAGGCAAGAGTTTATTAAATTTATATTATGGTCAATTTAGCACTACCTAATAATTCTAAAATAACCGAAGGCAAAACCTATGGTAAAGATGGGAAAAATATGATTGTCTTTAACGTTTACAGATGGAACAGAGAAGACAATAGAAACCCAAGGATCGATAAATACTACGTAAATAAAAAGAAATTAGGGCCAATGACATTGGATGCACTTATGTTCATAAAAAACGATCTAGATCCTTCACTTACATTTAGAAGATCATGTAGAGAAGGAATATGTGGTTCATGCTCAATGAATATTAATGGAACCAACACCCTAGCTTGCTTAAAACCTATCGAAGGAAAAGAAATAAATATATACCCCCTACCACACATGAAAGTAATTAAAGACCTGGTTCCTGATTTAAGCGAGTTTTATGAACAGTATAAATCAATTGAACCATGGCTTAAAAATAATTCGAACACTAAAAAAGAAAGAAAACAAAGTCAAATTGAGAGAAAAGAACTTGATGGCCTATATGAATGTGTCTTATGCGCATGCTGCTCTACATCATGCCCAAGTTATTGGTGGAATGGTGATAAGTTTCTCGGCCCAGCCGTTCTCCTTCAAGCATATAGATTTATTGTCGATAGTAGAGATAATGATAGAGAGAAAAGACTAAAAAAACTCGAAGATAAATTTAAACTATATAGATGCCATACAATAATGAATTGTACGAAAACCTGTCCGAAAAATTTAAACCCAGCAAAAGCAATCAGTGAAATAAAAAAACTTCAAGTATCCTCCTAAACCTTGAATAAATTTTGTAATAAAATTTTAAATCATCTTAAAAACCACAACGGTGTAGAACCAAATAAATGTCAAAAAGAAGCTATCGAGATTATATCCTTAAATCTGAACCTTGAATTTAAAAGTAAGTTAAGTAGCTTTTTCAAAAAAAAAAAAAATATTTATCTTCATGGAACATTTGGAGTTGGAAAATCTATTTTGATTAAAGCACTAAACTTTATTTATCCGTCATCATTAATTTTTCATTTTAGTGATCTAGTTTTTCATCTACAAAAAAACTTTTCAAAAAGAAGTGATCCATTTAAGAAATTTAAAAATTGTGATGTTATTCTTATAGACGAGTTTTTTATAAACAACTTAACAAACCTTATTTTATTTGAAAAGTTTTTTGATTTTTCTATAAAAAATAAAATTTTGTTAATAATGACTGGAAATAAGGCTTTAGATAATATTTATAATGATCCAGTGAATAAGGAATTAACTAAAAAGATTAAAATTAAACTAGTTAAAAATTTCATAATACATTCAATGAAATCAAAAATTGATTATCGTTCCAAAAAATTAGTAAACAATGATTTTTTTTTTGTTGGATTGGACAAAGAAATTAAAAAAAAACAAAATAATTTAATAAAAAAGTTTGCAATTAATTCAACACCAAGAAATTTAGATTTTAGGAGAGAGGGGTTCAAATTTGTTGTGAATAAATATTATGGAAATGTAATTGATTTAAGTTTCAACGAATTTTTTAAAAAACAATTAGTTTTCAAGGATTATGAGTTAATAGCAAAAAAGGTAAATTTTATTATCCTAAGGAATCTTATTCAATTAAATGATAATAGTCAGGATTTAGCAGCTCGTTTTATTTTTTTTATTGATGTTTTGTATGAGAATAAAAATATTCTTTCTTTGTCAACAGATACTGAATTAGATAAAATATATTTAGGAAATGTTAATTCGTTTGAATTTAAAAGGACTATTTCAAGGCTTAAAGAAATGAGATCTAGTGATTACATTGATTATAATCTCAAGCTTGTATTTAAAAATAAAAAATGAAAAGTTTAAATAAAAATTTATCCACATTAGAAGAAGAAATTCTTTCACTTAAAAAGGAAAAAAATGCAATTATTTTAGCTCATTTTTATCAAGATGAAGATATTCAAGATATTGCAGATTTTGTAGGAGACTCACTTGATCTATCTAGAAAAGCTCAAAAGACAGACGCTGATGTGATTGTGTTTTGTGGGGTTAAATTTATGGCGGAGGTTGCAAAAATTCTTAGTCCTAATAAAAAGGTTATATTACCGGATATAAATGCTGGATGTTCACTAGAGGAGTCTTGTAGGGTAGATAATTTTATAGAATTTAAAAAAAAGAATCCTGATCATATAGTAGTAACCTACATAAATTGTTCAGCAGAAATCAAAGCTGAATCCGACATAATTGTAACATCATCAAATGCTGAAAAGATTATTCGAAGCATACCTGCCAATAAAAAGATAATCTTTGCCCCAGATAAACATCTCGGAAGTTATTTAATAAAAAAAACAAATAGACAAATGAAGTTATGGGATGGGTCATGTATAGTACATGTTACCTTTTCGGAAAGAGAATTAATTAAAATAAAAACAAGAAATTCTGATGCAAAAATAATTGCTCATCCCGAATGTCCTGAAAATATTCTTAGTCATGCAGACTTTATTGGTTCAACCTCATCTTTAATTAGTTTTGTAAATAAAGATAAATCAAATAAGTTTATTGTTGCAACTGAACCCCATATTTTGCATCAGATGAAGAAAATCGAACCAAATAAAAAGTTTATTGTCGCTCCCGGTGCGGATGGAAATTGCTCTTGCTCAAATTGCCCATTTATGGAACTTAATACAATGGAAAAACTTAGAAATTGTATGCAAACCCTTTCCCCTGAGATTTCAATTAGCAACGAACTAATTCTAAAGGCAAAAAAGTCATTAAATACAATGTTAAAGCTTAGTTAAAGTTTTGATGACTTTTAGACAATTATCCAAAATAACTAATGATTTGTTAAAGTCTGAATTAAAAGTTGATTTAAATGGAACAAACTTAAAAAATGATATTACAACTCAACTTTTGATAAAAAAAAAAAGAATAACAGCAAAAATAATTAACAAAGAGTCCATAATTTTTTGTGGAGGAATATTAATTAAGAATTTCTATAAAGAAAAATTTCCAGAAATAATTGTCAAAGTCAATCAAAAAGATGGTGAAGAAATAAAAAAAAATTCTGTTCTAATAACCTTAATTGGAAATGCGAATTTAATTTTGACAACTGAAAGGACAATACTTAACTTTCTTCAACATCTTTGCTCAATATCTACAGAAACTAGAAACTACGTTTCTCAGATAAAAAAATATAAAACAAAACTACTTGATACCAGAAAAACAACAACTGGGTTAAGAAAGCTTGAAAAGTACGCTACACAAACAGGAGGGGCCGTAAATCATAGATTAGGTTTGTATGATGATATACTAATTAAGGATAACCATATAAAGGCCTTAGGTGGTGTGGATGAGATGATTGAGGTCCTTAAAAAGAAAAAAATTAAAAACTATAAAGTTGAGTGTGACAATATTTTTCAGGTCAAAAAGTGTATAAGGGCTGGAGCTAAATATATTCTTTTAGATAATATGAAACCCTATCAAGTAAAAAAAATAATTAATAGTAGCTCTAAGAAGTCACTAATATTTGAGATAAGTGGTGGAATAAATTTATCAAATATTTCTGAATACGCTAAAGTTGGAGCTCACTTCATTTCCACTAGTAAAATTACACTTTGTACTAAACCTGTAGATATTAGTTTGGACTTAATATAGACTAATTTTTTTTATTATGAAGAAAATTAGTCTCATAGGTGCGGGTAATATTGGAACTATATTAGCTTATAGTATCTCAAGAAAAAATATAGGTAATATTGTTCTGGTAGATATAATTGAGGGACTTGCTGAAGGTAAATGTCTTGATCTGGGTCAGAGTTTTCCTGTGGATAATATAAATTTAAAAGTAAAAGGTACAAACAAAATTTCTGAGATAGAGGATAGCGATGCAATAATAATTACTGCTGGTATTGCCAGAAAACCAGGGATGAGTAGGGATGACTTGATAGAAACAAATTTTAATATTATGAAAAAAATTGGGTTAGCTATTAAAGAGTACTCACCAAAGTCGTTTGTCATTTGTATCACAAACCCACTTGATGCAATGGTGTGGTGTTTGAAAGAAATTTCAGGAATAGATAAAAATTCTATAGTTGGAATGGCTGGTATATTAGATTCATCTCGCTTCAAATTCTTTTTAGGTCAAGAACTGAATGTCTCATTTGAAAATATTCAAACAATGGTTCTTGGTGGCCATGGTGATACAATGGTTCCTCTTCTTGAATATACAAGCATTTCTGGTATCCCTATAAAAAAATTTATTAAAAAAAATAAAGTCTCTGAGAATAGATTAAATGAAATAATTGAAAGAACTCGCAATGGTGGAGGAGAAGTTGTTTCATTATTAAAGGAAAGTTCAGCTTTTTTTTCTCCTGCATCTAGTGCAATCGAAATGCTCGAGTCATTTATCTTTGATCAAAAAAAAATTCTTCCGTGTTCAGCATTCCTTGATGGAGAGTACGGGATTAATGATCTTTTCGTGGGTGTCCCCGTTATAATCGGTCAAAGTGGAATAGAACAAATAATTGAGCTTGATTTAGATGAAAAATCCAAAAACCAGTTCAATAATTCTGTTTTAGCTGTAGAAGAGCTAATTAATAAATGTAAAAAATTACTAGTCTAAATCATTAATATTATATATATTTCGGAATCGAATTAAAAAAGAGGAAATTATGGATATTCACGAATATCAAGCTAAACAATTGTTATCAAAATTTGGAGTAAGTATTCCACCTGGAGAAGTTGTATATCAAACTCATGAAGCTGAAAATATTGTCACATGGTTAAATGAAGAAAAAATAGTTGTTAAAGCACAAGTTCATGCAGGAGGTAGAGGAAAAGCTGGTGGAATTAAGATATGCAATAGTGATGATGAAGTTATTAAAACCGTTGATGAAATGATTGGAATGAATTTGGTCACACCTCAAACGAGTAAAGAAGGAAAAGTAGTTAGAAGAGTTTATTTAGAAAAAGGATACAATATAAAAAAAGAATTTTACCTCTGCGTTACTGTTGATAGGGAAACAGGTGGAAATACAATAATTTCTTCACGAGAAGGAGGAATGAATATCGAAGAAGTGGCGGAGAAAAATCCAGAGGCAATCCACACTTTGAAAATTGCAGCAGGTTCGGATCTTTTAACTCATCATGCAAGAACAATAGTTTATAACCTTGGACTAAGTGGACAAGTAGCAAAAAAGGCTCAAAAAAATATCCTATCTATATACAAGGCTTTTACATCTCTTGATGCTGCTATGATTGAGGTCAACCCATTAGCAGTTACTAAAGATGATGATGTTCTTGTACTTGATTGTAAGGCTAGTTTTGACGATAATGCTCTCTACAGACAAAGACAAGTTGCAGAAATGAAAGATGAAAATGAGTATGATCCATTAGAGTTAGAGGCTGCGAGACATGATCTAAATTATGTGAAGTTAGATGGTAATATTGGATTAATGGTTAATGGTGCCGGTCTATCAATGGCTACAATGGATATTATCAAATATTATGGTGGTGAAGCAGCTAACTTTATGGATGTTGCTGGAGCGGCAACCCCTGAAAGGGTAGCAGCAGCTTTTAAACTTATATATAGAGATAGTGATGTTAAAGGTATCCTTATAAATATATTTGGCGGGATGATGAGATGTAATGACATTGCAACAGGACTTGTTAATGCATCAAAAGAAGTTGGTTTAGATAAACCTTTAGTTGTTAGACTTGAAGGAACTAATGTTGAAATGGGAATAGAAATACTTAATAATTCAGGTTTCCCAATTAAGCCAGTAGAAACTATGGAAGAGGCAGCTCAAAAAGTAGTTGAAATGGTGAAAGGTTAATATGGCAGTTTTACTAACAAAAGAGTCAAAAATTATATGCCAAGGTTTTACTGGAGCACAAGGCACATTCCATTCTGAAAGAGCAATAGCATACAATACAAATATGGTAGGGGGAGTTACTCCTGAAAAAGGAGGAACTAAACATTTAGATATTCCTGTATTTAATACCGTGGCTGAAGCAAAATATAAGACTGGATGTAATGCGAGTGGGGTTTTCGTTCCGCCACCATTTGCTGCTGACGCAATTCTTGAAGCAGTTGAAGCCGAGCTAGACCTTGTCGTATGTATTACAGACGGAATTCCAACAAGTGACATGCAAAGAGTAAGAAGAGAAATGAAAGGTACAAAAACAAGATTAGTAGGTCCTAATTGTCCAGGTGTTTTAACACCAGGAGTTGGAAAGATTGGAATCATACCAGGTCATATTTGTAAACCAGGGCGCATAGGTGTGGTTTCAAGATCAGGAACCTTATCATATGAATCCGCTGTTCAAACAGCAGCCCTAGGTCAATCAACAATAGTAGGAATCGGTGGTGACCCTGTAAACGGAACAAATTTTGTGGATGCTCTAGAGTTATTTCTTGAAGACCCAGATACAGATGGAATTGTTTTAATAGGTGAAATTGGAGGAACTGCTGAAGTCGAGGGTGCAGAATTTATAAAAAGTTGGTCTGGAAAACATAAAAAACCTGTTGCTGCCTTTGTAGCAGGCGCAGCTGCTCCCAAAGGAAGGAAACTAGGGCATGCAGGAGCAATTGTGAATAGTGGGGCTGAAACAGCTGATGCAAAAAAAGAAGCTTTGAAGGAAGCAGGCGTAGAAGTGGCTGATACAATTACAAGAATTGGTGAGGCTATGACAAAGGCAATGGGAGTATAAAATGAGTGAAAAAGTAATTATCTCTTATCTAGGGGGAAATAAACCAAACTTGATCTCCGAAATAACCACTTTCCTTACAGAGGAGGGAGGAGAGTTTTCAGGTGTTACATTCGCAACATTAGGAAGAGTATGTGAGTTAACAATGGTATATCAATTGATAAAAAACAAAACATTAGATGAACTAAAAGAGGGGCTTAATAAACTAAGTCAAGCCAAAAGCGGAGAGTTTACATTAAAAGAGTTACCAACTAATTCCGATACTGGTCCAACTACTAAAATTACGCACAGAATCGTTTTATCTGGAGAAGATAAAAAAGGTTTACTTCATAGAATTATTAAGACTTTGAATGATAACAACGCACTTATAATTAGAATGAATACAGAAAAAATAGTATTTCCTAATAACACACAATACATATCAAGGTTTGCGATATCTATCCGAGACGAAAATGCTCCACATTGCTTATCACAGATGGTTAAAGTTGCTGGTGAGATGAAACTTACTTTTAGGTACGAGACATCCTAGTCATCCGAAAGTGGATGACTTTTCATTAACATCTTCTCGATGCTCTTTGTAGTCACTGCGGTATATTTTTGTGTTGTAGATAAAGACGAATGCCCCATGAGTTCTTGAATAACCCTAAGGTCTGCCAAGTTCTCTAACAATTCTGTGGCAAAAGTATGTCTAAAGGAGTGCGGAGTTACATTTTCTGGAAGAAAAAGTTTTATTCTAATATCCCTCACTAGCTTTTGCACGACAGTGGCATTTAACTTACCCCCTCTTTTACCTCTAAAAATTGGCTTATCTTCTTCTAAATCAAATGGACACTCTTTAACAAGTGATTTAATGAAATTTCTCACTTGAGAAATAATTGGAATCATTCTGGTTTTACTTCCTTTTCCCTTAATTCGTATTTCACTAAAGTTAAAGTCTTCGTGAGATAAATTTAATACTTCACTTATTCTTAACCCGTAACCCCACATCAAAATAATAATAGAGAGGTTTCTTATTACAATCCATTTTACTTTCTCACTTTTAATGTTTACGAATATTTTCTCAATTTGAACTTTTGAAAGAGGTCGAGGCAGACTACTTATGAATTTTGGACCATTTAAACCTAATATCAGGTGCGGCTTATATTTTTTTTTTTTTGTAAGAAAATAAAAAAAACTCTTTATTGATGACAAGGCTCTTGCATTACTTCTATGAAGAACTCCAACTTTTAATCTTTTGTAAAACCAACCTGTTATATCTTCCTCAGAGATCTGAGATAAATCTTTAATATTGATTTTTTTTCCGTGATGCTCTGCAATAAATCTTAAAAAAGAATTCATATCTCTTTTGTACGATTCGATTGTGTTACTACTTAACCTCTTTTCGTTATTTAGCCAGCCATGCCATTCACCGATATACAAAATCTCATTGCTAATCATTCACTAGATTCCTAAGTTTCTCCTCAAAAACTAATGAAAAAAAGTTTATCAAGTCAAATGCTTTATTACTTATAAAATGTTTTGTTGAGCTTCCAAATACTAGTAGAACATTTTGATTTAAAATATCTCTTTTGAAAGTAAATATTGCATTAGAGTAAATTTTCTTATCTGAATTCTTAAAGATTTCCAAGCCACTATCAACAGCATCCATAATTAATTGATTTTCTTTTTCAAAAACTGAATCCAATCTTTCTTTAGTAATAAATATTTGTTTATATCTATCTGTAAATTTTTTTTCAGAGCTTACTAACGAAATTACCTCTATTTCAAAAATACGAGTTAAATCTTTGTTCAAGTATTGAAACAAGTCATCAAGTGTTGTTTTTCTTATTAAATTGATAATAGCATCATGAACTTTTTGTTGAGTAATGTAGTTATGTTTAGCGGTTTCAATAAAGTTCCTTTGCTTGGTTTTTAAATTTTCGATAATCCAGTCTTTAAATGAAATAATTTTAGACTTTTGATTATTATCAGGGGAATTTGAAGGGAAATCGATATCATTCAGGATAGAGGGATTTCTAATAAAGAAATCTTTATTCTCGGATAAAAATTTTTCAACCTGCTTATCATTGATTTTTTTTAAGATCATTTTAGTAATAATATTTCATTGTAAGGATTTGACAATATTTTGATAAAAAAATTTGATATAATTTCTAAATGATATGTAAAGTATTATTACCAATTCCTCTAAATAAACTATTTTCCTATGAGATAATTAAAAATCTTAAACATGGACACATCGTATGTGTTCAATTTAAAAATAAAGAAGTCATAGGAGTAGTTATCAGAATTCAAAAGGAACGTGATTTTAAAAAGCCTCTAAAAAAGGTTATAGCTATAGTAAATAAGGACCCCTTACCAAAGGAAATTTTAAAAAGTATAAATTTTATATCTGAATATACGTGCAATTTTCCTTCAATGGTTCTAAAACTATTTTTATCTGGATTCGAAAAAACTAACCGTAAATTATTGGTACAAGATCTTCAAATAAAAACAAAAGAATTGTCACTAACTAATGAACAGAAAGAAACAATCAAATCCATGACAGAGCATAATAAGGGGTTTAATGTATCATTATTACATGGTGTTACTGGTTCTGGAAAAACAAGAGTTTATATGCACCTTGTAAAACAAAAGATTTCAGAAGGTTTCCAATGTCTTATTTTAGTACCAGAAATAATCCTAACCTCTGAATGGGTAAAAGAAATTGAGGAAGATTTTGGTATTTCACCTATTATTTATCATTCTGCAATTTCTAAAAATAAAAGAAGTAATATTAATAGAGGTGTTCTTAATTGTGGAATAAAAGTTGTTATTGGAACAAGATCAGCATTGTCATTACCATTTAAAAATCTTGGCTTGATAGTTGTTGATGAAGAACATGATTCATCATATAAACAAGATTCTCAACTTATTATCAATTTTAGGGACTTCGCTGTTGTTAGGGCAAAAAACTCTAATTGTTCTATAATTCTTGCTTCTGCCACCCCATCCATTGAATCATTTTATAATGTAAAAATTAACAAATATAAAATTTTTAAGCTTGAAAAAAGAATTAATAATAAATTTCCTGTAATTAAAGTATCTGATATGAAATCTGAAAAATCTATTTTTTCCAAAGAATTAATTATTTCAATTCAAAATAATCTAGAGAAAAAATATCAAACTCTTCTATTTCTTAATAAAAGAGGGTACGCTCCATTCGTTATATGTAAAAAGTGTGGTGCATCAAAACATTGTAAATTTTGTTCATCATCATTAACAATTCACGAATTCTCGGATGAGAAAAAATCCTTTTTATTATGTCACCAATGTAATTATAAAGAAAAATTTGAAAACGTTTGCTATACTTGTAAATCAAAAAATACCCTTGGCTTTCCAGGTTATGGTATTGAAAAAATTGAACAAGAAATAAAAAATATATTCCCAAAAGCTCGAATAGTCATTTTGTCTAGCGACAAAGTAAAAAAAAAGGAACTTGAGGTTGTAATTAGCGATATAATTAAAAATAAATACGACATTATAATTGGGACACAGATAATATCTAAAGGACACAATTTTCCCTATCTAAAAACTGTTGGAATTCTAAATATTGATTATTTGTTGAATGATTTTGATTTTAGATCAAATGAAAAGGCATACCAGCAAATTATTCAGGTTTCTGGTAGGGCGGGAAGAAAAGAACTACAAGGTGAAGTTTTTATACAATCATTTCAACCAAGCCACCCTGTTATCAATATGAGTATTACTGATGATTTTGCAAAATTTGCAGAGTTTGAACTAAAAAACAGAGAGAAAAACTTCTTACCACCATTTACACATTTAATATCTTTAATTATCAGTTCTAAATTTGAGAAGAAGGCTAAAGATTTTAGTAAAGACTTTGCAACAAAAATATTATTAAATTTTCCGGATATTAAAGTCTATGGTCCGGCTCCCTCAATAATTTTTAAAAAAAATAAACTATTTAGGTATAGAATTTTGATAAAAATTCAGAAAAAAAAATCATCTAATAAAATTAAAAATTTTTTAATGAAAAAGCACACATGTAACAACGTAAAGATGGTTGTAGATATTGATCCAATAAACTTTTCATAATTTAATTTCAAATATTGAATAGATCTATTACTTATGCTAAGTAAAAGCTTAAAATTTTAGTAAATTGACTGATAAATCTAATTATATAAACGAAGTATCACTAAGGTACGCAAATGCTCTTATGCTTACAGTTGGAGAAGATGGTGTTGATAAGGTTTTGAAAAATTTTGAAACTTTTATTGAAGCAATTAATAAAAATAGAAACTTAAGTAACTTGATATGCAACCCACTTATAAATAATTTGAAAAAATCAGCTATACTTGAAAAAATTTGCATAAAACTTAAAACAGAAACGACGTTTTTAGGCTTTATATTAACTCTCACCAAACATAGTAAAATCACACTTGTAAATAAAGTATTCGAAAAATTTAATCAAATGATAGACCAAAAAAATGGTCTAACTGAAGTTTATGTTACAACTTCAAGTAAATTAGATTCAGACAATGAAAAAGAAATAATAAAAGTAATTTCAGAAAAGATTAATTTAAAAATCAAATTAAAAAAAATTGTGGACCCACATATAATCGGTGGGATTATTATACGTATTAACTCTTTAATGATAGATAATTCAATAAAAACGAAATTATCTGAAAGTAACTTGTAAGGAAAGGAAAAAAAATGGGAATAGACGCATCTGAAATATCACAAATTCTTAAATCTGAAATTGAAGGTTTAGATAATGAAAGTAAGGTTTCTGAAGTTGGAACAGTTCTAACTGTTGGTGATGGAATTGCAAGGGTATATGGGCTAGATAACGTACAAGCTGGAGAAATGGTTGAGTTTCCTGGCAAAATTAAAGGAATGGCACTTAACCTTGAAGATGATAATGTAGGTGTTGTTATTTTTGGAAGTGATAAGTCCATCAAAGAGGGTGATGTAGTTAAAAGAACAAACTCTATTGTTGAAGTCCCAACTGGAAAGTCACTCCTTGGTAGAGTGGTTGATGGTTTAGGTAACCCTATTGATGGAAAAGGTCCTTTAAAAGATGTTGAGCTTAGAAGGGCTGAAGTAAAGGCACCTGGTATTATCCCTAGAAAATCAGTTCATGAACCAATGCAAACTGGTATTAAAGCAATAGATAGTCTAATTCCAATTGGACGAGGGCAGCGTGAATTAATAATTGGAGACCGACAAACAGGAAAGACCGCTGTTATAATTGATACTATCCTCAATCAAAGAGAAGTAAATAAAAGTAAGGATGAATCAAAAAAACTTTATTGTATTTATGTCTCAATTGGTCAAAAAAGGTCAACAGTAGCTCAAATTGTTAAAACACTTGAAGAAAACAATGCCCTTGAATATTCAATCGTAGTGGCAGCAACGGCATCTGACCCTGCCCCACTTCAATTTTTGGCTCCTTACACCGGTTGTGCAATGGGAGAGTTCTTTAGAGATAACGGAAAACACGCTGTTATTTTTTACGACGATTTATCAAAACAAGCAGTCGCTTATAGACAAATGTCATTACTCTTAAGAAGACCACCAGGTAGGGAAGCTTTTCCTGGAGATGTATTCTATATTCATTCAAGACTTCTTGAAAGAGCAGCAAAGATGGGTGATGATAGTGGGTCTGGTTCTCTTACGTCACTTCCAGTAATTGAAACACAAGCTGGAGATGTCTCAGCATACATACCGACCAATGTTATTTCTATTACCGATGGACAAATATTCCTAGAAACAGAGCTTTTTTTTAAAGGAATCCGCCCCGCAGTAAATGTTGGTCTATCAGTTAGCAGGGTGGGTTCCGCAGCACAAATAAAAGCAATGAAACAAGTATCAGGTTCAATAAAACTTGATCTTGCTCAATTTAGAGAAATGGAGGCTTTCTCTCAATTTGCATCAGATCTCGATCAGTCTACCAAAGATTTACTCGAAAGAGGCAGAAGATTAACTGAGATTTTAAAACAACCTCAATATAAACCTCTTAAAGTTGAACAACAAGTTATTGTTATATTTGCTGGAGTTAAAGGATATTTGGATAAAATTTCTGTGAATGACATCACTAAGTTTGAGACTGAATTGCTTAAGAAAATTGAAACTGATGGTTCCAATATCATTAAACAAATAGAAGAAAAACAAAGCTTAAATGATGACTTAGAAAAAGAAATTCACTCTTTTCTTGAAAAACTTACTGATGATTTTTTGAAAGAGAACAATGCCCAGTCTTAAAGATTTAAGAAATAGAATTGGTAGTGTAAAATCTACTAAAAAAATAACATCTGCTATGAAAATGGTTGCAGCAGCAAAACTAAAAAAAGCTCAAGACAATGCAGAACGATCCAGACCCTATGCCACGAAAATGCATGAAATAATCAACTCTCTTACATCAGGAAATCAAAATCAAATTAAAAAGTTTGGAGAAAGAAACAAGGACAAGAGAAATATCTTATTGATTGTTTGTTCTGCTGACAGAGGTTTGTGTGGAGGATTTAATGGGTCTATAATAAAGTTTACAAAAAAAATTACAAAAGAGTTATCTGAAAAGAATAACATTAAGTTTATATTTGTAGGTAAAAAAGCGTATCAAGCATTGAAAAGAGATTATGAGAATATGATTATTGATAATTTTACCGATATCGCCAACCCAAATATAGACTTTCAATTGTCAAGTTCTGTTAGAGATAAAGTTCTACAGCTATTTTTAGATGAAGAAGTTGATGAATGTCATTTAATTTATACACAATTTAAAAGTGCAATCACACAAACTGTTAAGTCTCACAAACTTCTTCCACTCAATAATGACAATAAAGAACAAAATAAAGCTAGTACTTACGAATATGAACCAAATGAAGAAAGTGTATTAAATGAAATTATCCCAAGGAACATTGCTATACAAATTCACTCTGGTTTACTTGAAAACTTAGCAAGTGAACAAGGATCAAGAATGACAGCAATGGATAATGCTACAAGAAATGCAAATGATATGATAGACAACTTAACTTTATTATATAACCGATCAAGACAAGCCCTAATCACCAGTGAATTGATAGAAATTATTTCTGGTGCAGAAGCCGTATGATAAAAAGGAGAAAATTATGACTAATAATAACGGAAAAATCAAACAGGTGTTAGGCGCCGTAGTAGATGTAAGTTTCAAGGATAAATTACCTCAAATTCTTGACGCACTAGTAGTTAAGCATGAAAATAAAGATTTAGTACTAGAGGTTGCACAACACCTTGGAGAAAACACAGTAAGAACTATAGCTATGGATTCAACGGATGGTCTTGTTAGAGGACAAAGCGTTTTAGATACGGGTAACCCAATATCAGTTCCTGTTGGTCCTGAAACACTTGGCAGAATTCTTAATGTGGTGGGAGAACCTGTTGACGAAAGAGGGCCCGTTAAAACAAAGTTAAGAGCACCAATTCATAAAGAAGCGCCAATTTTTACAGATCAATCAACTGACACAGAAGTGCTCGTTACCGGTATAAAAGTTGTTGACTTATTAGCGCCTTATTCTAAAGGGGGTAAAATTGGTTTATTCGGTGGTGCAGGTGTTGGAAAAACTGTTTTAATTATGGAATTAATCAATAATATCGCAAAAGGACATGGCGGATACTCTGTATTCGCTGGTGTAGGTGAAAGAACAAGAGAAGGAAATGACCTCTATCACGAAATGATTGAATCTGGAGTAATCAAACTTGACAATGATGAGTCTAAAGCAGCGCTAGTTTACGGACAAATGAATGAACCTCCTGGAGCCCGAGCAAGAGTAGCTTTAACTGGTTTAACATTAGCAGAATATTTTAGGGATGAAGAAGGTCAGGACGTTTTATTATTTGTAGATAATATTTTTAGATTCACTCAAGCTGGATCTGAAGTATCAGCTCTTCTTGGAAGGATTCCATCTGCAGTTGGATATCAACCTACTTTATCAACTGATATGGGAGCACTTCAGGAAAGAATTACATCTACCAACAAAGGGTCCATTACCTCTGTACAGGCAATATATGTTCCCGCTGATGATTTAACAGATCCAGCGCCTGCAACATCTTTTGCACATCTTGATGCCACTACTGTTCTATCAAGACAAATAGCAGAACTAGGTATCTATCCAGCTGTTGACCCATTAGATTCTACCTCACGAATACTCGATCCCAGAGTTATTGGTGAAGAGCATTACAATGTTACTAGAAGAGTTCAAGAAACACTTCAAAAATATAAGTCACTTCAAGACATAATAGCAATTCTTGGTATGGATGAACTCTCTGAAGAAGATAAGATTGTTGTTGATAGAGCCAGAAAGATTCAAAGGTTCTTATCACAACCATTTCATGTTGCAGAGGTTTTTACTGGCACACCTGGAGTCTTCGTAAGCCTTAAAGACACCATAAAAGGATTCAAAGGTCTTGTTGAGGGAGAGTATGATGACTTACCTGAAGCTGCATTCTATATGGTTGGAACAATCGAAGAAGCAATTGAAAAAGCAAAAAAACTTAAGAAATAAATGTCATTTAATCTTGAAATAATTTCTCCAAGTAAGGTATTCATGAATGATGAAGTTGAGTTGGTCATTTTCCCTGGAACCGAGGGTGATCTTGGTGTTCTAAGCAATCATATGCCAATAATCACAACCTTAAGGTTAGGAATAATATACATTTATAAAGATAAAAAAGTCTTTAAAAAATTTCTAGTCAATGGTGGAATCATAGAAATGTCAAATAATAAGTGTACTTTACTAACAGAAGACATTTCTTCAACTGATCAAAAAAAAGATTTTAGTGGAGATAATGAACAAATTGCCTCTAAAAAATCAGAGATATTAAATAGAGAATACTATTCCTAGGTACTAATTTTTTCAAACTCATTTAAAACCGATTCGTATAATTTCTTTTTAAATGGTACGACAAGTTTTGTAGAATCATAAGGATCAATCCATTTCCATTTTAAGAATTCTGGCTTAATATATTTATTTACATTTATAATACTATCAGAACCATTAAATCTACAATAAAACCATCTCTGAATTTGACCTTTATATTTTCCATTCCACACAAAATTCACTATCTTAGAAGGTAATTCATATTTATGATAACCTGAAGAAATACCCACTATATCATAACCAGTTTCAAGACCAACTTCCTCATTCATCTCTCTTCTCATTGCTTCTTCTTCGCTTTCGCCCTCATCGACGCCCCCTTGTGGCATTTGCCAATAGTCATTTTTATTATCAATCCTTTTTCCAACCCATAATTTTCCTTTAGAATTAAACAAAAAGATTCCAACACCTTTTCTGTAACCTCTTTCCATAAGATTTTTTACTATTCCTAATTTTTTGTGCTTTTTACAAGGTTTAATGCAAGAATTAAGTCGAAGGCCCTAGTCAGTTGATAATCATTAACTTCATTATCGGATGATTTATCAGTCTTTGTTGATTCATTTGAATTTTCATTTTCAATTTGCTCATTATCAATTGCTCCTCTCAAGTCTGATTCTTTTCTTCGACTATTACTTTCAATTTTCTTGAGTTCAGCTTGTTCAACTAATATATCTGGATCTATTCCTGTCTGCTGAATTGATCTCCCAAGTGGAGTATAATACTTTGCGGTTGTTAATTTTATTGCAACATTCTCGCCTGATGGAATTATTGTTTGAACTGACCCTTTACCAAAAGATTTTGTTCCCATTATAATAGCTCTTTTATGATCTTGTAGAGCTCCTGCAACGATTTCTGAAGCAGATGCACTCCCTTGATTAATCAACACCACCAATGGTAAACCATCAGTCAAATCTTTCTTAACAGCATTAAATCTGCTGCCTTTTTTTCCATCTCTACCCTTTGTAGAAACAATCTCGCCTCTCTCTAAAAAAATATCTGTAACGTTTACGGCCTGATCAAGAAGACCCCCTGGATTATTTCTTAAGTCTAATACATAACCGATTAAACTATTCTTATTCTTAAACGATTTGATTGAATCAATAATTTCTTTATCAACTTTCTGATTGAATGATGAAACGCGAATATAGGCAATATTGTTTTCAACTTTTGCCTTTACAGATTTCAGTTGAATTATTGCTCTCACAATAGCGATATCCAACTTTTCACTTTCGTTTCTATTAACAGTTATCTTAATTTTAGAACCTACTTTTCCCCTCATAATAGAAACAGCTTCTGACAGGGTCATACCTAATACCGGTTCATCATCTAAATGTGTTATTAAATCACCAGCTTTTATTCCAGCTTTGTAAGCAGGAGTATCATCGATGGGAGCGATTACTTTGACAAAACCATTCTCCATCGTGACCTCAATACCAAGTCCACCAAACTCGCCTTTTGTTTGAACTCTTAACTCATTAAGTTCATCATTATTTAAGTAAGATGAGTGAGGGTCAAGCGAGCTTAACATACCTTCAATTGCTGACTCTATTAATTCTTTTGAACTTACGGGTTCAACATAATTGTTTTTTATTTTTTCAAAGGCTTCTCCAAATAAATTAAGATATTTGTAAACATCTTTATCTTCTTCAGAATAACCAATTGTTGGTATAATCAATAAATAAATATAAAATCTTAAAAATTTAAACATAATAATTTCTTTAGTTGATTATGCAGTTTTTTTATAAAATCTCAACTTCTGATTTAGGGTTAATAATTTTTCCGTTTTTTCTTAGTTCAAAATATAACTTATTTTTTTCTTTTTCAGAGACTCGTGCTATTGGTTCACCCTTAAATACTTTATTCCCAGAAGAAATTATTATTTTTTGCATGCCAGACAAAATGCAGAAATAACCATTATTATTTTCTATAATCACCAAATTACCATAACTCTTAAATTTATTTGCAAATACAACTACTCCATCCAAAGGAGATGTAACAAATGATTCCTCAGCAACTTCAAATATAACTCCATTTTTAAATATTTTATTTTTTTTACTTTGACCAAATTCTGAAATTATATTTGCTTCGATAGGCATCTGAAAAAATGTCTTTACCTTTTTTACACTTCTTAGTTTTTTTACTTCCACACCCTTAACAAGTTCATTGATATTTTTTGCTTTCTTTTTCGCATTTTTCTCTCTCTTTTTTATATTAGGATTAACTACAAACTGTTTTTGTAATATTGATACTTGTTTTATTTTTTTTTCAAGCCTACTTAGCTCCTTTCTTAATTTTTCTTTTTTTTTATTATAATTTGTTAATTCTTTTTTTAATTCTTTATTAATCACATCTAAATTCTGCACACTTTCAAAATAATTATTAATTCCGACTTTTACTTGATTAAAGAAATAACCTCTTATTATTTGCTTTGTAACAATTTTATTTGACTGAGTTTGCATACTTTTGAGAATCCTAGAAAACTCTGATACATAAAGTTTTTCTTGAAGTAAAATAAATAGTCTTTTACCAAGTATTTCTCTGTCTTTGATATATTTATAAAATATGATTTGTTTTTGCTTATTTCTGTCAATGTCTACCTTTATTTTTTTTAATTCTTTATTGTTTTCAATGATATTATTATGAAATATAACAGTTTGTTTTTTTAAATTATCAAGTTTTATTTCTAACTTATTTTTGGCATTACAACTAAAAGAATATGTGACAGCAATCATCAAATAGAGTAGAAGAGTCTTCATTTTATTAAAACTTCTCCATCCATCTCGCTGGGAATTTCTATATCTAATAGTTGTAAGATTGTTGGAGCAATATCACATAGCTTTCCCTTACTCATCCTAATATTCTTTTCTTTACTGCAAATTATTAAAGGAACTGGATTCAGTGAATGAGTTGTACAGGGCAGATTTCTTTTGGAATCAAACATATTATCAGCATTTCCATGATCAGATGTAACTATCAATATGTAGTCATTTTTTATACATTCTTCATATATTCTACCTAAACAACAATCAAGTGTTTCAGCAGCTTTTATTGTAGCATCTAAATTTCCTGTATGACCAACCATATCCGTGTTAGCAAAGTTCGTGACAATAAAACTATATTGATTTTTATTAATTCTTTTATTTAATTCTTCTGCAACTTCATTAGCTGCCATTTCTGGCTTCTGGTCATAAGTATCAACTCTTGGAGATGGAACTAAAACTCTATCCTCACCTTCAAAACTATCTTCAAGACCACCATTAAAAAAGTAAGTAACATGTGCATACTTTTCAGTTTCAGCTATTCTCAATTGTTTTAGTTTACTATTAGAAATAACTTCTCCCAATGAATTCTTTACATTGATATTTTCCATTATGGGAGAAATAGTTTTCTTAATCCTTTTTGAATACTCGACCATACTCAATGGAGAGAAAAAATTAATTTTCTTGTTAGTTTTAAACTCATCAAATGATTTATCAAAAACCGCTGTTAAAAGTTCTCTTACTCTATCAGCTCGATAATTTGTAATAAAAAATCCATCTCCGCTTTTTGCACCATCGTAACCTAAACTATTTACGGGCATGAAAAATTCATCAGTAATATGTTGGCTATAACTTTCTTTAATAGTTTTTATAAATGAATCAGTTTTCTTCTGATTACCTAAAATAATAGAATTATATGCCTTTTCAACTCTTTCCCACCTATTATCTCTATCCATAGCATAGAATCTTCCAGATAAACTAGAAATTTCTACATTATTAATTTTTTTAATTTTTTCTTGAAGAACTCTTACACTTTCAATTCCAGAAATTGGCGAAGAATCTCTTCCATCGAGAATACCATGAATAAAAATATTATTGTCTTCTTTTCTAAAAATATCAATTAATTGGAATAAATGGTCTTCATGTCCATGAACCCCTCCTCCAGAAAGAATGCCTACTAAATGAATTCTTCCACATTGGTTTTTAACGTTTTGAATTAAATTATTATCATTAATTTCACCATTTCTAAAAGAGGTGTTTATCCTTAAAATATCCTGCAATAGTATTCTTCCAGCACCTATACTCATGTGACCAACTTCTGAGTTTCCAAATTGCCCTTGGGGGAGACCAACTTGGGTCTCAGATGCATCTAATTTGATTTGTCCGTAGGTCTTTTTTAATCGGTCAAAGTTTTTTAGGTTAGCAAGGTGCAAAGCATTTTTATTATTCTTTTTTCCAATGCCCCAACCATCTAAAATACATAATAAAACTTTTTTTTTCATTTAACTAATCTATTTATGGTAATTAGAATTCTTTTTTATTTCAAATGCTCGGTAAATTTGTTCAATCAACATTACTCTTGTTAATAAATGAGGCCATGTTTGTCTACCAAAAGAAAATGTTTCATACAGTGTTTTAATTTCATTATGAAATCCATTTTCACTTCCTATTAAAAAAACTATTGTTTTGTATCCATTTGTAAAATTCTTAAAAATTATTTCTGAAAATTTATCACTATCAATATTTTTTCCTGATTTATCTAAGCAGAATACAAAATCCTCCTTATTTATGTATTTAATAATTTCTCTTTTTTCTAGTTCTAACTTCTTCGAAGTGTTATATGTTTTTAATTCAATAAGTTCAATATTTACATCAATTCTTTTTGTATAATAATAAAATATCTGTTCATAAGCTTGCGAATTTTTAAATTTTCCAAACGAAAGAATCTTAATTTTCATCCTCAACCAAATCCAATTTTTTCATCCTTTAACTCATTATCACTCCAAATTTTTTCAAGTGAATAATGTTTTCTAGATTCAGGTTTAAAAACATTTACAATTATATCTCCGAAATCTACTATTACCCAATCCGTTTTGCCTAATCCCTCTGATGATAACACCTTTTTTTTATTGTTTTTTATAAGGTTTGTTACTATTGAATTAATATGTCTTGAGGAGGTTCCACTTGCAATAATTACAAAATCTGCGAGTGCACTTCTATTCTTTATATCAAAAAATTGAATATCTACGGCTTTAAGTTTTTCCAATTCGTTGATAATTTTTTTTAATAGGTTTTTTACACCACCAAGACTTTTCATTGTTCTATTTTTTTCCTGATCTCTGTTGATGATTGAAAATTAGATAATCCATTTACAAAAATCCAAGCTGGTGGTGTAAAATTTTTAAGTTCTTTAATCAAATTATTTTCAATTCGGGATTTTTTAAAGTAAGTAAGTGCTTTAAATCTTGTCAATATAAAAGAGTAAGGCGGACGATGAAAGATTGCAATTGGAATATTATAAAAGATTTTTTTCCAATCTTTCCATTCATGAAATTTATGTAAATTATCTAAACCCATTATCCAAACAAAGTTCACGTTTGGATATTTTCTTTTTAAAAATAATATTGTGTCAATTGCATACAAATTGTTCTTTTTTTCGACCTTCTCAACTTTGATTTTATTATCTGAAACAAAACTTCTTACGGCTTTATATCTTTCTTGAAATGTTGAGCTTTTCTCTTTGAGAGGATTTTGCGTTGTAACTATCCACCAAACCTCATCTAAATTTAATTTAGTTAAAGCTGTTTGGCTTATAAAAACATGTCCATCATGTGGAGGATCAAAAGTTCCACCTAGAACGCCTATGTAAGTTTTTCTATCCAAATTAACTTCGTATTTGACCGTTTCCTCTAACCTTATACTTATAGCTAGTAAGTTGTGCAACACCAACGGGGCCGCGAGCATGTACCTTGGAAGTGGATATTCCAATTTCAGCACCCATACCAAATTCACCTCCATCTGCAAATTGTGTCGAGGTGTTATGCATTACAATTCCACTATCAATATTTTTGAGAAAATATTCCGTTGATTTCTCATTTTCTGAAATTATTGCATCTGTATGACCAGAACCATAATTATTGATATGTTCAACAGCTTCTTTAACTCCATTCTTAATTGTTTTTATTGAAATAATTTTGTCTAAATATTCAGTTTCCCAATCTTTTGAATTAGCAATTTTGATTGACTTGTCAAGATCGCACACCTTAGCATCGCCCCTTATTTCACAGTCTGCTTTTTTAAATCTTTCTATGATCATTGGTAGATGACTTTCTATTATTTCTTCATCACAAAGGATTGTTTCAGTAGCACCGCAAATCCCAGGTCTCCTCATTTTTGCATTATATACAATACTACTACTAATTTCTCTATCTGCAGTTTTTTCAAGGTAGGTATGGCAAATACCGTCAAGATGCTTTATGACATGAACTCTACTTTCGTTACTAACTCTCTCAATCAAAGATTTTCCTCCTCTCGGGATTATTACATCAACATATTTATCCATTTTTAATAAATAACCTACTGCCAATCGATCTGTTGTTGGTATATTTTGAAGAGCACCTGATTTAATGCCAAACTTTTCATAAGATTCCTTAATAATTTTTACAATAATTGATGATGAGTTGAAGCTTTCAGAACCACCCCGGAGAATTAAAGTATTGCCAGATTTAAGACATAATGCAGCAGCGTCTGCTGCAACATTAGGTCTGGATTCATATATCACACCGATTACACCAAGTGGTACAGAGACTTTTTGAATTTTTAAACCATTTGGCCTATCCCATTCATCCAAAACTTTTCCAACTGGATCTTCTAACTGAGAAATCTTAATAATTCCTTCACACATTCCACTTATTCTTTTTTCATCAAGAATCAATCTATCTAGAAGAGCTGGTGTTAACTTTGATTTATGTTTCTCAACATCTTTTTCATTTTCTTTTAGAATAATATCTTTACTTGCTAGTAGATTTTCAGCTGCAGATTCTAATGCTTCATTTTTTGTCAAGAAGTTCAGCGAGCCTACTGAGTGAGATGCTTGATTAGCTGACATACCTATATTCAAGACTATCTTTTCTATTGCTTCAGTCATTTAATGTTAAACAGTCCCTGTGAATAATTTCATTTCTTCCATGATAACCCAAAATATTTTTTAAATCTGATGTTTTTTTACCCATTACCATCTTTATCTCACTTGAGTCGTAATATGATATCCCTTTACCAATCTTTAAACCCTTTTCGTTTTCGATACTAACTATATCACCTTTAAGAAAATTTCCGATTACTTTTATAATTCCACTCGGCAATAGACTTGCTCTCCTTGAAATTGCTGAGGTTGCCCCATTATCAATTATTATTTTACCAGATGGTCTAACGGTTCCAGCAATCCAATTTTTCAGTTTATTCTTATCCTTTTTTCGTGGAACAAATATAGTGCCATGTGAACTGTTAAGAAAGCTTATTATTGGTTTTGAAATATTACCATTACAAATTATCGTTGAGCAACCACAACTCATAGCTATATCTGCGGCCTCTAATTTCGCAGACATACCTCCTGTACCGTAAATATTAGTTTCATTTGATGCCATTTTAATGATTTTTTTATCAATTTTTTCCACAACTCTCACTAGTTTACTAGATTTACTTTTTTTAGGGTTAGTTGTAAAAAGCCCATCAACATCGCTTAATAATATTAAAAAATCAGAATTACTAATTTGAGCTACTCTTGCTGCTAATCTATCATTATCTCCAAACTTCAACTCATCAACAGCAACTGAATCGTTTTCATTTATAATTGGAAGGATAGCGTATTTTAATACTTCATTAATTGTATCTCTTGAATTTAAGCTTTTTCTCCTATCCTCTGTATCAGAATAAGTAAGAAGAATTTGAGCCACTTTCTTTTTTCTTTTTTCAAATATTTTCATAAAATTATTCATCAAAATTACCTGACCACATGCAGCGTATGCTTGCTTCTCATGAATTTTCAATTTCCTAGATTTTACTTTTAAGTAATTCTTCCCTAACGAAACAGATCCAGAGGCAACAATAATTATCTCTATTTTTTCTTTTATTAAAAGTTCAAGGTCTTCAATCAGATTTTCAACCCATTCTTGATTAAATTTATTATCCTTAATAAGAAGTGATGAACCGATTTTGATTACGACTCTTCTAGCTTGTTCAAAAAATATTTTCTTCATTTAAAAATTTTATGTAATACTTTTTTTAATTCATTTATACCAAATTTTGTATGACTTGATATAGGAATGATTTTTGATTTTGTAATTTTTCCCAAAAAATTCTTCACTTTTAAAATTATTTTTTTATCTACAAGATCACATTTACTTAAAACAATTACCTCTTTCTTATATTTTAATTTGTCACTATATTCATCAAGCTCTTTTCTTATTATTAAGTAATTTTTCTCTAAATTGTTTACATCAGATATATCGCAAACATGCAAAAGCACCTTACACCTCTCTACGTGTGCTAGAAACTTCAATCCTAAACCCGTCCCTTTTGATGCACCTTTAATCAATCCAGGTAAATCTGCTAAAACAATATCTTTATCATATTCTCTAAACAGACCTAATTGAGGTTTAAGCGTTGTGAAGGGATAACTTCCAATTTTTGCTTTTGCATTTGATAAATTTGATAGTAGAGTGGATTTGCCCACATTTGGAAATCCAAGGAAACCCACGTCTGCAATTAGTTTTAACCTCAACCAAACCCAAACTTCTTCTCCTTCATTGCCTTTTTCAAACTTCCTCGGTGCCTGGTTAGTAGACGATTTGAACTTATAATTTCCTTTACCACCTCTACCACCTTTTAGTATAGTAAAAGTTTGATCTGTTTCTGATAAGTCCCTTAATATATGTTTTTTATCCTCTGATAAAATTACTGTTCCTACTGGAACACTAATAACTAGTTTTCGACCATTGAGTCCTGTTTTATTTTTACCTGCTCCACCTTTACCACTCTCTGATTTGAAGTGTTGCTTGTATCTAAAGTCAATTAATGTATTCAAATTTTGGACAGCCCTAAAAACAATGTCACCTCCCGTTCCACCATCTCCGCCATCTGGACCACCAAATTCAATATATTTTTCTCTTCTAAAGCTTAGACAACCCGAACCGCCATTACCAGCTTTCAGGTAAATCTTAGCCTCATCTAAGAATTTCATTTAATAAGTAGATTAATTTTTTTGTTCGACGTTAACAAAGGATTTGCCTGATGCTTTTTTTTGGAAAGAAACTTTGCCCTCTTTTAAGGCGAATATTGTGTGATCTTTGCCAATAGAAACATTACTACCTGGATGAAACTTTGTCCCCCTTTGTCTTACAATAATGTTTCCAGGGATGACGAGCTCACCGCCAAATTTCTTGACACCAAGTCTTCTTCCTGCACTATCTCTTCCATTCCTTGTACTACCGCCAGCTTTCTTATGAGCCATTATTTTCTCCTTTAGAGTTTGCTAAATTTTCTTTTACATTACTTTTAGAAGCAGTTTTGTTTTCTTTTTTATCGCTAAATTTGATATCTTCAATTTTTACTATAGTAAGGTCTTGTCTATGACCAATTTTTCTTCTGTAATTGTGTCTTCGTTTTTTTTTAAATACTATGATTTTTTTTTCTTTGTCTTGAGCCAAAACTTGTGCATTGACTTCAATACCTTTCACATAAGGAGTTCCGATTATTGATTCACCTTTTTCATTTTTATGAAAAATTATCTTATCGAATTTTATATTGTCCTTAGCTTTACAATCCAAGATTTTTGGTAGTTTTAGTATATCACCAACTTTGACTTTGTATTGCTTTCCTCTATCTTCAATAATTACCATGGTTATGTGCTCCAAAATAAATTAGGATAATAGGTTTATACAATGTGATGTATAATAATCAAGTTTTTTCCAACATATATTTATTAAAATTATTTTATGCTTTATTTTTTTAAAAATTATTCATATAAATATTGTTACTATGAGTGACGTTGTAATTGTAAACGCGAAAAGAACTGCGATTGGAAAATTTTTAGGTAGTTTATCAGGATTATCAGCTCCTCAGATTGGTTCATCCGTTATAGATGCCATCTTTGATGAATCTAAGATTGAAAAATCAATTATAGATGAAGTTATAATGGGACAGGTTTTAACCGGTGGGGGCGGTCAAAACCCTGCTCGTCAAGCTATGATGATGTCCAATATACCTTTCGAGAAAAGTGCATTAACAGTAAATCAAGTTTGTGGCTCTGGATTAAGAGCTATCTCAATTGCAGCTCAATCAATTCTAACCGAACAATCTCAAGTTATAATAGCAGGTGGTCAGGAAAGTATGAGTAATTCACACCACACTGCTAACCTTAGAAATGGTATTAAAATGGGCGATGGACAAATAAAGGATAGTATGATTATTGATGGTTTATGGTGTGCAATGAATAACTATCACATGGGAACAACGGCTGAAAATATAGCTGAAAAATTTGGTATCAGTAAAGATGAACAAGATACTTTTGCAGTAGAATCTCAAAATAAAGCAGAAAATGCTCAGAAAGAGGGTCACTTTAAAAAAGAAATTTGTCCAATAAAAATTAAAGTTAAAAAGGATGAAATAGATTTCGATACAGACGAATTTCCCAGACACGGTTCCACGTTTGAAAAAATAAATTCATTAAAATCTGTTTTTAAAAAAGATGGAACTGTTTCAGCTGGGAATGCTTCAGGACTTAATGACGGAGCAGCTGCAGTATTATTAATGAAAGAATCAAAAGCTAAAGAACTAAATCTTAACCCAATGGCAAGAATTGTATCTTGGTCAACTGTCGGGGTGGATCCAGCGATAATGGGAATTGGACCAGTTCCAGCTGTAAAAAAAGCATTATCTGAAGCAAAATGGGATATTAATGATTTAGACTTAATAGAGGCAAATGAAGCGTTTGCTGCGCAATCAATTGCTGTATCAAGAGAGCTAAAATTTCAAATGGACAAAGTAAATGTTAACGGTGGAGCAATTGCATTAGGGCACCCAATAGGTGCTTCTGGCACAAGAGTTCTGGTTACTCTTATTCATGAGCTAATAAGACAAAATAAAAATAAAGGAATTGCAACTCTATGCATAGGTGGTGGGCAAGGTGTTGCAATGTGTGTCGAAAGGATTGAAAATGAGTAAAGTTGCTTTGGTCACGGGTGGAACGAGAGGTATAGGTTCTGCAATCTCAACTAAACTAAAAGACTCAGGTTATAAAGTAATAGCAAATTATGCCAGTAATGATGAGTCTGCTAAAAAATTTTCTGAATCAGAGAATATTGATGTAATGAAATGGGATGTTAGTAACTTCGAAGATTGTACTAAGGCGATAAATGAAATTTATGAAAAATTTTCTAATATTGATATCTTAGTCAATAATGCTGGCATAACTAGAGATGCGCCTCTTCATAAAATGAGTCTCGAGAATTGGGAAAAAGTTATTAGTGTAAATCTAAGTTCGGTTTTCAACCTTACTTCGTTAACAATAAATAAGATGAGAGATAATGGATTTGGCAGAATCATAAATATTTCATCGGTGAATGGTCAAAAGGGGCAATTTGGTCAGACTAACTATGCAGCGAGCAAATCAGCGTTAATTGGTTTTTCTAAATCTCTTGCACTAGAATCTGCATCAAAAGGAATAACTTCAAATGTAATTTGTCCAGGTTATATAAATACTGAAATGGTTGCGGCAATTAGAGAAGATATTTTAAAAGGAATTATTGATACAATCCCATCAAAAAGACTTGGAGAATCAAAAGAAATAGCCGAAATGGTCGATTATCTAATATCAGAGAAGGCAAGCTATATTAATGGTGCAACTTTTTCAATAAATGGAGGTCTATGGATGGATTAAAATTCATCCTTCATTCTTCTTATTGTTCCAAAATTCTCCTCATTAGAACTAAACTTCAGTCCTATAGATTCAACAAATTGTTTATCATCGTATTTTAAAAAAGGATTAAATCTTTTCTCGTCAAATAATAATGAAGGAATTGTTGGGATAGATTTTAATCTTTTTTTCTTAATTTCATTTATTTTTTTAGATAATAACTTGTCATCAGGACTCAAATATGCTGCAAATTTTGAATTAGCCTCAGTATACTCATGAGCACAATAAATTTTAGTTCTTTCTGGTAGGGACTTTATTTTATTAAGAGAGCTAACCATTTGTCTCGCACTTCCTTCAAAAAGTTTTCCACACCCCAGAGAGAATAAAGTATCTCCACAAAATAAAACTAAATCTTCTGAAAAGTAAAAACTAATATGACCTTTTGTATGACCAGACACCTCAAGAACTTTAAAAGAAGATTCTCCAATATTCATTGTATCACCCTCTGTCATTAAAATATCAATACCAGGAATTCTTGATGCATCATATTTATTACCAATAATTTTGCATCTATACTTTTCTTTAAGTTCAAGGTTACCTCCCACGTGATCAAAATGATGGTGAGTATTTAAAATAAAATCTAACGATAAGTTTTCTTTTTCAAGAAAGTCAATTACATTTATAGATATAGCGGGGTCTATACAAGCAGTTTTTTTTGTTGATTCGTCTACAGCTATATATATGTAATTATCATTTAAAACTGGGATTTGTTTGATCGAAATCATTTAATTAACATACAATTAAATTTATTTTTTAGAAACACAAAAAATTACTTGATAAGATCTTATATTTGATAGGATTTTTTTAATTTCTTTTCCTTCCTGATTTAAGCAAATATAACTATTAATTGAAATTTTTTTTTTATAACAATAATTAACGAAGTCTTGGAATGAACAAAGATGAATATTTGGAGTATTATACCAATCGTAAGGTAGAACATCATTTTTTGGCATTAACCCTGAAAGAAGTAATTGTTTTCGAACCTTCCAGTAACCAAAATTTGGAAAGGAAATAATTGCCCTTCTCGCAATCCTAATTAAATTATCAATAACTTTATCAGGATAGATCATAGCCTGAATGGTTTGACTAAGAATTACCGTAGAAAATGACTTATTTGGATAATCATTTAAATCATAATTTGCATCACCCTGAATAACTGATAATCCTTTTTTAACACATTTGTTCACTCCGGCTTGACTCAATTCAATTCCTCTACATTCAACACCTTTATCTTTTGACAAATAATCTAGAAGTTTTCCGTCACCACAACCTACATCAAGTACTTTCTCGTTGTTACTGATAAGCTGAGAAATAATATATAAATCTTTCCTTAAATTATTCATATTTTCTGTTGCACTATTTGTCCCTCTATAAAACCTTTCAAGACTTCGTGAAATTCTGGTTCATCCAATAGAAAAGCATCATGACCCTTATCACTATTTATTTCTACAAAACTTACTTTTGCATTGGAAGTATTTAGTGATTTAATAATAGTTTTTGTTTCTGAAGTTGGAAAAAGCCAGTCTGAAGTAAAGGAAAAGAAACAAAAAGAATAATCTGTATTTTTAAAAGCATAAGTAAGACCTTTTCTGTTTGAGGACAAATCAAAATAATCCATAGCTTTTGTTATATATAAATAACTATTTGCATCAAATCTCTCAACAAATGTACTTCCCTGATGCTTTAAATAACTTTCAATCTGAAAGTCAGTAATAAAATTAAAAGAAAAGTTTTTACTATTCTGTAAGTTTCTCCCAAACTTCCTTTGCAAAGTTGATTCTGATAAGTATGTAATATGAGCAATCATTCTTGCAACAGCTAAACCTCTCTTGGGCTTCAATTTATTATTATAATAATTACCTTTTTTCCAATTTGTATCTGCCATAATTGCTTGTCTTCCAATTTCGTGAAATGCAATATTTTGGGCAGAGTGTCTATACGACGTGGCTATAGGTATTACTGAATTTATTCTTTTTCCAAACGAAGACGCCCACTCTAAGGTTTGCATTCCACCCATCGATCCTCCTATTACAGAAAATAGCTTATCTATTCCTAGTGAATCAACTAACTTTACTTGCAGTTTCACCATATCAGTTACTGTAATTACAGGAAACTTTAGTCCGTATTTTTTTCTTTCTCCAGGAATAGTTGAAGAAGGCCCAGTACTCCCCATGCAACCTCCTAATACATTACTACAAATTACAAAGAAAAAGTTTGTATCTATTACTTTGCCAGGGCCAATGAGAACATCCCACCATCCCCTTTTTTTTGTAAGTGGGTTGATACCGGAGCAAAATTGGTCGCCTGTTAGAGCATGACATATTAATATAGCATTTGTTCTGTTTTTATTTAGCCTTCCATAAGTCTCGAACGCAATTTCACACGAATCTATAAATTTTCCAGATTTTAATCTAAATGACTCATCATATTTAATTTTTTGTGTTTTAAAATTATACTTCATTGAATTTTTTTTTATAATTGACTTAACTCGCATCATAGCTATGTTGACAAAGTAGTCAAAATAATTTTATTTGTTACACACTATGACTAAGTTCAATATAAAAAAACTCGTAAAACCTACAATAAATAAAATTGCGAAGTATATTCCTGGTGAAGCAAAAGATAATGAAGGTGAAAAATATATAAAATTATCGTCAAATGAATCGCCTTTTAAAATACCAGAGAGAATCTTTTCCTCTTTAAATAAAATTATTCTTAATTCTAATGTTTATCCCGATGGAGATTCACAGAAACTAAAGGATTCTATTGCTAGAAGGTTTAAGTTAAAAAAAAAACAAATAATCTGTGGTAATGGGTCAGATGATATTTTATCAATAATTTGTCAAGCTTTCTCAAAGGAGGGATCCGAAGTAATTTGTAGTGAATTTGGTTTTATATATTATCCAATCATAGCAAAGGCAGCAGGTTGTAAGGTGATTACGGCCAAAACTAAAAATTTATCGATTAGTTGCGATAATATTCTTAAAAAAATTACATCAAAAACTAGGATAATATTTATCGCCAACCCAAACAACCCGACTGGAACTATAATATTAAAGAATGAACTGACCAGATTTTTAAATAATGTCCCAAAAAATATAATTGTAGTTCTTGATGGCGCTTATTCCGAGTTTATAGATGACAAAACTTACTGTGATGGTACTAAGTTAGTGAGCAAATATAAAAATTTAATTATCACAAGAACTTTCTCTAAGATTTTCGCACTTGCTGGATTAAGACTAGGTTGGGGATACTCAAATGCGGAAATAATTCAATTACTTGAAAAGATTAGAGGCCCTTTTAATGTCAACAGTATTGCCCAATATATAGGGTGTAAAATCCTTGAAGAAAAATCCTTTTTAAATAATGCTAGAGAACATAATAAAAAGTGGTTGAAAATCTTACCAATAGAAATCAAAAAGATTGGTCTAGATACAACTAAATCTTTCACAAATTTTATTTTAATCAAAGTAGATCCAAAAAAGTATTCCAAAAAGAATATTCTTTTATATTTAAAAAATAACAACATATTAGTAAGAGATTTAGATAGTTATAACCTAAAAAATTATTTTAGAGTTTCTATAGGAAATGACTACGAAATGAAAAAGTTTCTAAGGATTCTAAAATTATCTGTAAATAAAAACAATGAAAAAAAAGTTTGAAGAAATTACTATAATTGGTCCTGGGCTAATTGGTGGATCAATTGGACTAAATTTTAAACAAAAAAAACTTGCCGAAAGAATAATTGGTATTGATACCTCCAAGCACAACCTTATTGATGCTTTAGAAAGGGGAGTTATTGATGATTATAAACTAAAAATTGATGATACCATCTCAAAGAGTGAAATTATTTTTATTTGTACACCAGTAAGTTCAATAAATAATATTTTAGATAAAATTGTACCATTTATTAGTAAGAAAAATATTGTTACTGATACTGGTTCGGTAAAAAATATTTTTAAAAAAGCAACTATCAAAAGAATTAATGAAGTTTCAAACTTTTTGCCAGGGCACCCTGTTGCTGGAACCGAACACTCAGGTGCTAAAAATTCCTTGATAAATCTATTTGATGGTAAGTGGTGTATTCTTACTCCACTCAATCAAAATAAATCGGCTAGGAAAATTATCTCTGATATTTGGAAATCCTTGGGAATGAAGATAGCCATAATGACAACCGATGAACATGATAAAATAATGTCAATAACATCCCACCTTCCGCATCTAATTGCTTTTACAATAGTCAATACAGCTTTTGAATTAGATATTAAAAAAAAAAAAGAGTTAATAAACTTTTCAGCCGGAGGTTTTCGTGACTTTACAAGAATTGGCTCCTCCGATTCCAACATGTGGTCAGATATATTTATGGAAAATAAAAAATATATCATAAGTACGCTTGATAATTTTATTCATGATCTTCAAAAATTTAGAGAGTTAATAAAGAATAATGAGAAAGAAGAAATATTTGAAATATTAAAGAGAACAAAGATTATTAGAAAAAGTATAATTAAGGCTGATGACTTAAAGAAGTGATTGCTCAAATTTTTTTTCAATTATATCTAGCATTTTGTCTTTATTTTTATTGTTTTTTATAACTGGGTGAATCACAACCTTGATTTTGCCTTTTACTTTTGAGAATTTTTTATTCAACCAAAATGTTCCAGAATTATGTACAATCGGCAATATAGGAACTCCTGTCATTTTGTGAATCGCAAAAAAACCGGAATTTATTTTAACTTTATCATTTGGATTAATTCGCGTTCCTTGCGGAAAAATAATGAATTTTGATTTTCCTTGTTTAATTAAGCTTGTAACAGATTTTGTGATTTTACGTATTGAGTTTATACCCTCATCTCTTTTTATAAAAATAAATCCAAGTCTCTTAAAGTATCCAGAAAAGATTGGAATATTTTTTAATTCGTCTTTTAATACAAATACGGAACCTCTGAATAAGGCAGTAAAAAAAAAGGTTTCCCATGCAGATTGATGGTTACTTGTAATTAGAAAATTTCCTTTATCAGGTATATTTTCTTTACCTATAATTTCATAATCAATTTGAAGAATCTTTTTACAAATATATACAACAGATCTACTCCAGAAATTTGACAATGAAATTATAAAATTATCACTAAAAAATCTTACCTGAGAGAAAAAAATAAAGAAACAAGAAGTCCAAAAGTAAAAAACTATATAAAAGAATAATGATCGCAGAAAACTCATAATAGTACAAGTGTGTAAAATACTTTGAAGAATTCTGAAAAGATTAGTTTTATGTGAAAAAATATTTCCTTATTCACTTTAAGGCTATTTTCAGAAACAACTATAATTATATTCTCATTTGGGAAAAATTTTTTAAAAATTAAAAAACTTCTAGGCAAATGATAATATGAGGTTACCAAGAGAATTGAATTGAATGAATCTCCCTTTTTTTTTATCCATAACTTCACTTGCTCGGCGTTTTCTATTGTATTTCTTGCTTTATCCTCAAAAAATATACAGCACTTATTTAGTTCTGGATATTCCGTGATATTATATTTATTCTTAATATTTCTTTCTTCAAAAACCCCGGATATCAGAAGAAATCTCCCTTTATTATCCTTGAGAAGCTGAAGACCCTTATCAATGCGACCTTTTCCTCCAGTTAGTACTACTATTAAAGAACTGTTGTCAGTGTGGTTTTTGATGCTGTAATTATTATTTTTAGAAAAGACCATTGATAGTAGTATCAACCATAAAAGGAATATACTAAGAAATATGGTTACAAGGTAAGTAATAAGTTTGTTAAATTTTATCAAAGAATCTTTTCTCAAAAAAATAAAATAAATATAACATTAAAAATATTAACAATATTAGTAACAATATGAAAATGAAAATAACTAGAAGAATTAATGTCTTCATCGTCTGTTCTAAATAAATACTTTCATTCATGAAATAAAAGTTTGCACCAAACATTTTTATAAGAAATGAAGTTATAAATGATACAAAAATTACACTTAAAATGGTACCTGGAATAACTTTTTTCAAAATACTTAGTGATATATTTTTGGATAATTCAAAACTATCCTCTCCCATTATCTGTATCATTTCTAAAAACTTATAATTACCAAGGAGAGCGGCTTTTGTAATATTCAATACAAGAAAAGAAAAAAGAATACTCATAATTAGAAACATAAAAAATATTATTAATTTTATTCTTTTGAACATGGAGGTCACTTCAAATAATTGGTCCTTATGTGAGTATTTCTCTATCATTCTATTTTCTGATAATTCTAAAATTGATGAATAAACTTTATCAACTAAGTTCTCATCGGAAGTTTCAATTAAAAAAACGAATGGCATTGATAAACCAAAAGTATCATCGATATTCTTTATGCCTAAGCTTTCCTCAATAAGCGAATCTGTTACAATATTGTAAACTAAGTAATTACTCTGATTTTCAAGATATTGTTCTATTTTAGTAATAATTTGGTCTGGAATTACTTTTTCATTTGCATTATTCGATAGGATAAAAGTAGTTTTTTGAGATTCATTTTTTATCCATTCATTTGAAAATTTATAAAAATTAAAATAAACAGCTACGTTTATTATTATCAAGCTTATAATAATAAATGAAATACCATGAAAGTACTTATTATCATTATCTAATATTGTTCTTTTAATAAGGTTTTGAAATTTAATCATTTATCTAAACTTATAATTCTGCACTGTTCGTCATATTCAGATAATTCACTAGTTGTCATAATTATTGTTGATCCAAGTTGATTGAGGGATTTAAAAAGAAAAAAAATTTTTTTTCTTGATTCTACATCTAGAAAACTTTCTGGTTGATCAGCAATAATAACTGAGGGGTTATTAATTAATGCTCTGGCAATTACAACTTTCTGCTTTTGACTATCTGATAAGTTTTTAATCTTTTCATATTTAATATTTTCAAGTGATAACCAATTAAATATTTCATTCATTCTGGAGTCGATATTTTGAGTTTTCTTTTGAATCTGACAAGCAATCTCAATATTTTGAAATACATTTAGGAATGGTATTAAAAAATCATTTTGTAGAATAACCCCTAATCTTTTACGGAATTTTTGAACATCTTTTTTGCTACTTCCATTTAATCTTTTTCCTGTAAAGAACACACTTCCTTTTTCAGGAAGAAATTTAAGATAAAGCAATTTGAGAAGTATTGATTTGCCCGAAGCATTATTCCCCTTAATAATAATAAAATCACCCCTATTAACTTTCAAATTTATATCAAGTGATACTCTATTCTCGATTGAAATCGAAATATTTTCTAAGTTAAAAATCTCTTCTTTATGCATTTAGATCTCAAAAACCTTATTCTTTTTTACAAATATTTCTTTTGCAAGACCTCTTAGATTATAATCCGATGACATGCAAGAACCATAGGCTCCAGTTGAACAAATTACTACACTATCCTCTTTTTTTAACTCTTGAAGTAATATATTTTTTGAGAAAATATCAGATGTCTCACAAATTGGCCCTACGAGATCATATTTAAATTTTTTAATATTTTTTTTTATTACGGGAATAATTTCATGATTAGCATTATACATTGCAGGTCTTATTAAATTATTCATACCCGCATCAATTATCAAAAATAATTTTTGCTCTCCTTTTTTTACTCTGATAATTGTAGATAAAAGCAAACCTGATGAACCAACAATAAATCTTCCTGGCTCTATTATTATTTCAAGTTTCATATCCATAAAAAGATCTTCGATAAGTTTACAGTAGTCTTTAATTCTTATTATCTTATCCTTCTGTTTATATCTAATACCTATTCCACCTCCCAAATCTAAAACATTAATTTTAAACCCAAGGGTTCTTAGTTCTTCAACTTGTTTTTTAATTTTTTTAAATGCCTTCTTAAAAGGCGTAAGATTTTGTATTTGCGATCCAATGTGGATTGATAATCCAATTATATTGACAAATTTATGGTTAGAATATTTTTTGAATACATCTTTTATTCTTTGGTTTGGTATGCCAAATTTATCTTCCGATTTTCCTGTTGATATTTTATAATGTGTTTTAGCATCGATATTGGGGTTCACTCTTAAACATATACTTACACTTTTTTTCAAATTTTTTGCAATGAGAGCTATTTCATTCAATTCTTCTTCACTTTCAACGTTTAATTGTTTGATATTTTTACTTAATGCATACCTAATTTCGTAATCAGTTTTACCGACTCCTGAAAAGACGATCTTATTTGGTCTAATACCGTTTGCTATAGATTTTTTTAATTCTCCTGCAGAAACTACATCTGTACCAGCTCCTTGTTTTGCTAATATATCAATAATTTTTTTGTTATGGTTAGCTTTTACTGCGTAACATATTAATGGTTGAATATTTTTAAATGAATCTTTAATTAATTTATAGTTATCCTCGATTTCAGAAATTGAATAGACATAAAGCGGTGTAGAAAAATTTTTTTTAACATTAGCTAGCGATACTCCCTCAAGAGTAAGCATACTATTTTTATATGATAGATACTTATTTACCTTTTCAATCATAATTCTTTGGATAAGATTTTGGATAATCACTGTTAGGATATTTCTCTAAACTTGCTTTTTTTCCGCAAGTAGAAAAAAAGAAACATATTATTAATAAATAAAGAGTATTTTTACGTGACATTTTAAATGCTTTTTTTAGCTCTTTTGATTGCACTCTTAATCTGATCAAACCCTGTTCCTCCGTAAGATTTTTTATTTTTTACGGAACTTTCAGGTAATAGAAAACTAAAAATTTTATTATTAATTCTTCTATCAACAGATTTAAATACATCAATTGGCAGTTCATGTAAATTTATTTTATCTCTCTCAGCTATTAAAACTAACTCACCAGTTTTTTCGTGTGCTTCTCTAAACGTCATATTAAGATTTTTCACCATCCAATCCGCTAAATCTGTTGCCGTGGTATGTCCCACTAAAGACAAATCATACATCGAGATTTTATTAACTTTAATTTTACAAATTATTTCTGACATTACATCAATTAATAAATTAATGGTTTGAAATGAATCAAATATTGGTTCTTTATCCTCTTGTAAATCTTTACTATATCCAGATGGTAATCCTTTTTGAATAATCAACAAATTTACTAATGACGATATTACTCTTCCAGACTTAGACCTAATCAGTTCAGCTGAATCAGGATTCTTTTTCTGAGGCATGATAGATGAACCAGTACTCAGTGAATCTGGAAATTTAACAAAATTATATGCACTACTCGACCAGATAATCAAGTCCTCTGAGATTCTCGATAAATGAATACTAATTAATGACAAAATAAATGCAAATTCAAGAACAAAGTCCCTATCTGAAACACTATCTAATGAGTTTTCTGTTGGTTTTTCAAAACCAAGCTTCTTAGCTAATTTACCCCTATTTATTTCATGAAAATTTGTTCCCGCAAGAGCCCCTGATCCCAATGGACATTCACTAATGTTTTTTGATAATTGCAAAGCTCTACTTTTATCTCTTTTAATCATTTCAAAAAAGCTCATTAAATAGTGGGCAAATGATATTGGTTGAGCATTTTGAGAGTGTGTAAAACCTGGCATAATTGTACTTATATTATTTTCAGACTTCTTTATAATTATTCTTTGTAACTTAGTAATTTTATTTATAATTTCTTTCAACTTACCTTTTATCCATAATTTCATATCAGTTGCCACCTGATCATTTCTAGATTTACCTGTATGTATCTTTCCTGCCAACTTTCCTATTTTTTTTTTCAACATCATTTCTATATTCATATGAATATCTTCATACTCATCTGAAAATTTAATTTTTCCTTGATTTACTTCTGTTTGAATTTCAATAAGTGCTTTCTGAACAGTATTATTTTCTTTTTTGTTAATTATATTGGCGTTTGAAAGTAAATCTGAGTAGGCCATACACAGTTTTAAGTCTTCCATAACTAACTTATGATCAAAATGGATTGAATTATTTACTTTTTCTAAAAGTGATGAAGGTTTATCTTTAAATCTTCCACCCCAGACTGGATTTGTTTTTTTTTTCATTTATTATTACTACTATGAAATATTTTGTAACTTTCCTTTTGTTAATTATATCGAATCTATCTTATTCTGATGAGAACAATCAACTATTATTACATAAAGAGTCTAAAAAAATTCCTAATATAAGTCTTAATTCCTTTGATTATAAAAAATCTCAGCAATTAAGTGATGAAAATAGAAATTTATATATAATAAATTTTTGGGCTACATGGTGTCCACCCTGCGTTAAAGAAATACCAGATTTACTTGAACTAAAAAAAAAATTAGGTGAACAACTTGATGTTTTCTTTATTTCAGTTGATTCAAATCCAACAACAGTGATTCCAAAATTCCTTAGAAAAAATAAAATATCAGCACAAAACTTTTTCTCCGACCAAAAACTCAATGTTTCTAAACAACTGAATGTAAAGGTTATGCCAACTACAATTATTGTAAACAATAATCTTGAGGAGGTCTCAAGGGTAGTTGGTTATATTGATTGGAAAGATCCAAAGGTTATAAGCTTTTTAGAGAAATTATTGTAACTCATCTTCAAGTTTCGGTAATATATCAAAAAGATCGCCAACTAAGCCATAATCTGAAAAGTTAAAAATTGGGGCTTCCTCGTCTTTATTAATGCAAGCTATAAACTTAGAGTCTTTGATACCTGCTATATGTTGTATTGCACCAGAAATACCTACCGCAATATATAAGTCAGGTGCAACAATCTTACCTGTTTGACCGACCTGCCAATCATTTGGGACAAATCCAGCATCTACTGCTGCTCGACTAGCTCCCATTGCTGCTCCGAGTTTATCGGCAATACCTTCAAGAAGTTTGAAATTTTCACCGTTCTGCATCCCTCTTCCGCCAGATATAATAATTTTAGCAGAAGTTAATTCAGGTCTATCTGAGGCTGATTGATCATATTTCACAAAATCAACACTTTTATCCTTATCTAAAGTTATATCTAGTTTTTGTATAGGAACATTTCCTTCCTGACCACACGGCTCAAAGCATGTAGGACGTGCCGTGATTACTTTTACTTTATCTTTGGATTTGACTTTTGCTATTGCATTACCAGCATAAATAGGTCTTTCAAAAGTTTCATGATCGATAATATTAATTACATCAGATATTTGCTGAACGTCAAGCATTGTTGCGATTTTAGGTCCTAAATTTTTACCAAAAGTGCTTGAAGGTAAAAGAATATGAGTAAAATTATTTTTGCCTAGAAATGATGCGATGACTTTGCTTAAATCCTCTGCAATTTGATTAGCTAAAAAATCAAAATCAACAAAATTTATCATTGATACATCACTAGTTTTCTTTAATTCAGAAACAATTTTATCGATTTTATTTCCTAAAACCAGAACTTCTACTTCATTACTAATTTTATTAGCAGCAGTAATTGTTGAAAAGGAAGACTGTTTGACGTTATTATTATCATGTTCAATTATTACTATAGATTTCATATTACTTTTGCCTCATTTTTAAGTTTTTCTACAAGTGAACCTACATCGGAAACTTTTACACCAGCTTTCCTCTCCGGGGGTTCTGTTACTTCAAGTATTTCTACTTTAGATGTAAGGCTTAGACCGAGTGAAGAAGAATCAATTATATCAATTTTTTTTTGCTTTGCTTTCATAATATTGGGAAGTGAAGCATATCTGGGTTCATTAAGTCTTAAATCGGTCGTAATTACGCAAGGAATATTTACCTTGATAGTCTCTAGTCCTCCATCAACCTCCCTGGTCACATCTAAAGTGTTGTCATCATTTTTAACAATTTCAGATGCAAAGGTTGCTTGAGGACAGTCTAGAAGTGTTGCAACTATTTGACCAGTTTGATTGCAGTCATCATCAATCGCCTGTTTACCCATTATTATGATCTCAGGAGATTCCTTTTGTGCAATATTATGGATTATTTTGCCAACAGACAAAGGTTCCAATGAAGTATCTTCTGTCTTTACAAGAATTCCTCTGTCACCACCCATTGCTAGGCCAGTTCTTATTGTTTCTTGTGAATTGTCTTGACCAATTGATAAGATTATAATTTCCTTAATCAGACCTTTCTCTTTCATTCGCACAACTTCTTCAACAGCGATTTCATCAAACGGGTTCATCGACATCTTAACATTGTCAGTTTCTACTCCACTTTTATCTGTCTTAACCCTTATTTTTACGTTGTAATCTATAACTCTTTTTACACAAACTAAAGCTTTCATTATTTAACCTTTCTCCTCTGGAACCCAAAGTATATCACCTTCTTCCCTATTCTCAAACCTCGCAGCTACAAAAAGAAAATCAGATAGTCTATTTATATAAGTAAGTAATGTTGGGTTAACTTTCTCTTTTTCAAGCAAATCAATTATCGCTCTCTCTGCTCTGCGGGATACTGTTCTTGCGAGATGAAGAAAAGCTGACGATTGAGATCCTCCAGGTAAGATAAATGAATTAAGATCACTTAAATTATCATTTAATTTATCTAACTCTAATTCTAAAAAATTTGTTTGATTTGCAAATCTATTGGAATTTTCAGAGTTATAAGGCTTGCATAAATCTGCACCTATATCGAATAACTGGTTTTGGATTTTCTTTAGAATATTTTTTAAGCTATCGCAACAGAACAACATTGAGATTCCAATGCACGAATTTAGTTCATCTATTTCTCCGTAGGCCTTCAATCTCAAGCTATTTTTTGAGACACGTTGACCATCTCCTAAGCTTGTCTTGCCTGCATCTCCCCCACGTGTATAAATTTTGTCGAGTTTAATCAATGTAAGTACTTACTCAGGATTTTATAAAAAGAGCTATTGTTAGTATCACCAAACTTATGAATTGTATCAAAACCCTATATCTCATAAAAAGGTTAATTTTATTATCTTTATCATCATCAGATCGTGCTGTGTAAAGGAGACCCAAAAGCAGAACTATGAATGTTGTAATTAAACAAACTATAATTAAAAAATTTAAAAAGAAGTTCATTATCTCCCGATAAGACCTTTAGCTACAATTTGAGCCTGTATTTCTGCGGCACCCTCAAAGATGTTCAAAATTCTCGAATCGCATAGCACTCTACTTATAGGGTATTCAAGGGCATAACCGTTGCCGCCGTGGATTTGTAGAGCACTATCTGCACAACTCCATGCGACTCTTGCTGCTAATAACTTAGCCATACCTGCTTCAATATCACATCTTATATCGTTATCTTTTTCCCTAGCTGAAAATAGTGTTAGTTGTCGCGAAATTGTAATTTCCATTGCCATCCATGCAAGTTTAGAAAATATTCTTGGGAATTTTACAATTGACTTACCGAATTGACTTCTATCCTTAGCATATTGTACACCAAGTTCTAATGCATTTTGAGCAACACCCACAGCTCTTGCGGCAGTTTGAATTCTAGCTGATTCGAAAGTTTCCATTAACTGCTTAAACCCTTTTCCCTCTGTTTCGCCTAATAGATTTTTTTTATCGACTTTTATATCGTCAAGCGCAATTTCATACTCTTTCATACCTCTGTAGCCTAAAACTTCGATTTCACTTCCAGACATTCCTTCCATTGGAAAAGGATTTTCACAATTCCCTCTTGGTTTATCTACAAGAAACATGCTTAAACCACGATACCCACTCTGTTTCATGTCAGTTCGAGCTAGAACAGTCATTAAATCTGATCTTGCACCATGCGTGATCCAGGTCTTATTGCCTGTTATCGTGTATTCATTTCCACTTAATACAGCTCTTGTGGCTAAGCTACCTAAATCGGAACCTGTATTGGGTTCGGTAAAAACTGCAGTTGTTAGGATATTACCGTTTGCAATCTCGGGTAGGTATTTGTTCTTCTGCTCTTCCGTTCCTCCAAGCCTGATAAGTTCACCAGCTATTTCTGCTCTTGTCCCTAAGGAACCGGCTGCTAAAAAACCTCTTGATAATTCTTCTGTAACTACGCACATTGCCACTTTACCCATACCTAATCCTCCATAGTTTTCTGGAATAGCTATGCTAAAGACTCCGAGCTCAGTCATTTTATTTAATGTTTCATCAGGAATCAAATCATCTTTAAGATGCCACTCATTAGCGTGTGGAATGATCTCTTCTTCTGCGAACTTTCTAAATTGATCTTGAATCATTTCTAGAGTCTCATCATTTAGACCTAGGCTAGGAAAAATTCCCTTTTCCATTGAATCAACCATCTCCTTTTTTAATCTATTAGAAAGACCAAGGGAAACAAGATCTTTTACTTCGTCTCTGTTCATAAAATCGAAATCGCTGTCTGTAAGACCAAGATCTTCCGGTCTTATCATCTCTGTTTGGCTAATCATAATACCACTTTTCATTTGGGTTATGTATTCAGCAAATGAATATACCAATATACTAGCATCTATATCAGAGGCTTTTTTTGACTCATTCAGTCTTTGAAACCAGTTAAATGTTTCTCTTAGACCAATTTTATATGTTTCAAACCAAGCATAACCATGTGACTCGAACTGATAATATTCTAACAATTTGTTATCGATTCTATTTTCCTTCATTAGTATTTTAACAAAGTAATTTTTTGATTTTACTGATATTTTTTCTAACTCATCAAGAATCGATTTAAATAAATCTGAATTTTGGTTAGCGAATGTTTTAAAATTGGTTGCGTTATTTTCTATGTTTGATGTACTGTCCATGATTCTCTAGTTTATTGTTAACATTAATATATATTATACTTTATTCAAAGTTTTCAATCCAGTTTTTTTCGCTTGAACTAATGCTGCCATATTTCCTGGTAAATGCTGATTATTCATCATTTTCGTATGAGCAAATGGAATTTTTTCCCATTCAAAACATTCTGACATTAAAGGATTAATAAGCTTTTGTATCATCATGTCGTTGGCTTGATTGGCTTGGTATAAATTTGCAAAATGACTTCCTTGAATTCTTTTTTGTCGCATCCAAACATATCTAGCATCCATTGTAAGATTGTACCCTGACGTTCCTGCACATATAACAACCATTCCACCAGTCTTAACTAAGTAAGTCGAAACGGGAAATGTCGATTCACCAGGATGTTCAAAAACAATATCAACGTCTTTTTTTCCAGTAATATCCCAAATGTCTTTTCCCAAAACTCTACACTTTTTAATAAAAACTGAATATTCATCATGATTTTTTACATCAGGTAATTGACCAAAGCACTCATAATTTTTTCTATTAAGAACACCTATTGCTCCAAGATTCTCAACAAAAGGAATTTTATTATCGTCTGAAATTACTCCGATTGCATTGGCACCAACAGCTTTACAAATCTGCACCGCCATACTTCCAATTCCTCCGGATGCACCCCAAATAAGAACATTCATTCCTGGTTTTAAAGCATGAGGTGGGTGACCAAAAAGCATCCTGTACGCGGTGGCTAATGTTAATGTGTAACATCCACTTTCTTCCCAAGAAAGATGTTCAGGTTTTTTTAATAATTGTCTTGATTGAACAGTTGTAAACTGAGCAAATGAGCCATCATTAGTTTCATAACCCCATATTCTTTGGGATTTTGAATACATTGGCTCACCTCCATTACATTCTTCATCATCTCCATCATCACGATTGCAATGAATGATTACTTCATCACCAACTTTCCACCTTTTAACATTATCGCCAACTGCCCAGACAATACCAGAAGCATCTGAACCACCAATATGATATCCAGTATCTTTACCAATAACAGAGATTGGAATGCCTTGAGATGCCCAAACATTGTTATAGTTAATTCCAACAGCCATCACCATTACTAAAACTTCATCTTTATCTGGTTTCTGAACAGGCATTTTCTCTATTTGCATAGCTTTTTCTGGAACACCTAATCTATCCTCTCTGATTACCCATGCATACATTTGTTCAGGCACATCTCCTAAAGTAGGTATTTCTCCAATTTCATAGATTTTTTTTTCTGCCATAATCAATCCTAAAAGTTGTAATAGTCTTCTTAATTTCCTAAATAAAATAAGGTTATAACACTAAATATTAAAAATACATTAATTTTTTATTGTGACAGAAATTATTTAATATAATTTAAATAGTAATGAATTTAATGACAAAAGATAAACCTTGGTTAATACGAACTTATGCTGGACACTCCAGCGCTGAAGCATCTAACAAGCTTTACCGTAAAAACCTTAAAAAGGGACAAACCGGATTATCTGTAGCCTTCGACTTACCAACACAAACTGGCTACGATTCCGATCATATTTTATCAAAGGGAGAGGTGGGTAAAGTAGGTGTGCCAATAAGCCATATTGGTAACATGCTCACACTCTTTAAAAATATTCCACTAGATAGAATGAACACTTCAATGACAATAAATGCACCAGCTGCTTGGCTTTTATCTCTCTATATCGCAACTGCACAAAGACAAGGTATTGATAGAAAGAACCTTTCCGGAACAACACAAAATGATATTACAAAGGAGTATTTGTCTCGAGGTACATATATTTTTCCTCCTGGGCCAAGTCTAAAACTTACAACAGATATAATAAAATTTACAACTGAGGAGGTTCCAAAATGGAATCCCACTAATATCTGTTCCTATCATCTTCAAGAAGCTGGGGCTACTCCAGAACAAGAATTATCTTTTTCACTAGCCACTGCAATAGGTATCCTTGAATATTTAAAAAAGTCTAAAAATATTAAAAAAGAACTATTCGAGATGATTGTTGGCAGAATAAGCTTTTTTGTAAATTCAGGTATGAGATTTATTACTGAAACGTCAAAAATGATTGCTTTTACAGAATTATGGGATGTAATCTGCAAAGAAAGATTTAAAGTGAAAAACCCAAAGTTTCGAAGATTTAGATATGGGATGCAAGTTAATTCACTCGGTCTTACAGAACTACAGCCTGAAAACAATGTTTACAGAATTCTCATTCAAATGCTACCAGTTGTACTAGCTAAAAATTCTAGAGCTAGAGCCGTTCAGTTACCTGCATGGAATGAAGCATTGGGATTACCAAGGCCATGGGACCAACAGTGGAGTCTTAGACTACAACAAATTATGGCATATGAAACAGACTTGCTTGAGTTTGGTGACATTTTTTCAGGATCTAGCGTCTTGAGAAAAAAAGTTGATTCTCTAAAAGATTTAACACTGAAAGAATTAAAAAAGATAGATGAAATTGGTGGTCTTACTCAAGCCATTGAAAATGGCTACATGAAAAGTGAATTAGTTCGCTCACAAACTTTAAGACAAAAGAATATTGAAACGGGTGAGCAAAAAGTAGTTGGGGTTAATTGCTTTGAAGAAGGTGAAACCTCACCACTTGTTTCTGAAGTTGATGGTGGTTTCATGAAAGTAGATGAAAATGCAGAAAAGTCACAAATAAATAATGTCATTAAATGGAAATCAAAAAGAAATAACAAAAAGGTAATTAAACTCATAAAAGAATTGAAAAATAAAGCTGTTGCTGGTGAAAATATAATGGAAATTTCTATAAAGTGTGCGCTTGGTGGAGTAACTACAGGTGAATGGTCAGATACAATGCGAGAAGTCTACGGCGAGTACAGAGCTCCAACAGGAATAGTTTCCTCTTCAGCAAATACTAAAAGTAAAATATCAGATGAGATTGATTCTCTAACAAAGGAAATTAATTCTATCTCTAAAATAATAAAACGAAGACCAAAAATGCTTGTTGGTAAACCGGGGTTAGATGGACATTCTAACGGGGCTGAGCAAATTGCAGTAAGATCACGAGATATTGGAATTGAGGTTGTTTATGAAGGTATTAGATCCACACCTGAACAACTTGTTGTTGCAGCGATTGAAGAAGGAGTACACATCATAGGTTTATCGATTTTATCTGGTTCACACGTACATCTAGTTAATGTAATATTAGATTTATTAAAAAAAAATAAGTATTCACATATTCCAGTTATAGTGGGTGGAATAATCCCACCAGATGATGAAAAAAAATTGTTAAAGAAAGGTGTTAAAGCTGTATTTACTCCAAAAGATTTTAAGATAGAAAATATTTTGAAAAAAATTACAAAAATAATAAAGGTGTCTGTATGAGTAAAAAAAAACTCTGGAATTCGCAATTGAGCTTTTAAGACAACTTAATGAGTATGATCTAACCGACTTTCTTCCGATAAAATATAAAGATACAAATATTGGATGGGTAAATAAAGGTAATCAAACATTACTAGCTAGCTCATGTAAAAAAATTTCTTATTTAAATATAATTGAGTTTCAAAAAAATAGATCAAAACTTCACGTATCAGATGAATGTTGCCCGGTATTTAATTACAGTTCCTTAAACCCTAAACTTAAATTCTCAGATAATAAAAGATTTTGTGAAGGACAAATTTTTGAGATTAGTAGAAAATATCTGTCATTATTTGGCTTACCTGCCTATGGAGTACATTGTAATGTTTGGAGTAAAGTGGGGAATACTATATTGATTCACTTTGGCCAAAGATCCGGTAAATTAAATAGTTTCCCAAAACACTTAGATAATGCAATTGCAGGTGGGCAACCAGTAAAATTATCAATTTTAGATAATCTAAAAAAAGAAGCTTTTGAAGAAGCTGGGTTGAAAGGTGAAAAACTCAATTTATTAAAAAAAGGAAGTACTGTTCACTACAATCACAATAATAAGGATAGATTAATTTCAGGGATTATTTTTAATTATCATTTACAAAAAGAAATCGGAATGAACTTGAAAAATATTGATGGTGAGGTTGAACAATTTATTTCTTTGCCTATCTTTGATATTTATCAAATTTTGGAAAAAAAAATATTAAAACCAAATTGTATCATTCCAATCTTAGACTTTTTAATATTAAATAATTATGAATTCTTAACAAAAGGGACTATTGTTGAATTAAAGAAGAAATTAAGAATCTTATGAAAAAAATACTTAATGGACCATCAATTAGGCCAAAATCTGAACTAAAAAATGCCATAATATTTCTTCATGGATATGGGGCTAATGGAAATGACTTAATATCCATTGCCGACTTGTGGAAAAATAGTTTTAAAGAAACTATTTTTCTTTCACCTAATGCTCCATTTAAATGTGCTTGGGGTGATGATGCTTATCAGTGGTTTGATTTAACATCAATATCACCAGATAAAATTGGTGAAGGTCTTAATACTGCTGGCCCTTTCTTGAATGAATATGTTGATGATATTTTAAAAGTATATAGTTTGAACTCAGAACAAATTTTTTTTGTCGGTTTCTCACAGGGAACTATGATGGCCCTTTACCATTTATGTAAAAGAGTTGATAAATGTGCTGGAATTATGGGTTATTCAGGATTGTTATTTCAAGATAAAGAGTTTGATTCTAAAGTAAAAAGCAAGTTTCCTATAAAACTTTATCATGGCAAAAATGATGAAGTAATTGATTACTCACAAACTATTAACTCAGCAGAAAAATTTAAGTCTTTAGAGTTCGATGTTGAATATAAAATTCAAGATAATTTAGGACATGGAATAGATAACGAAGGATTAAAATTTGGATTCAACTTCATAAAAAAAACATTTAACATTTAATATTAAAAAGAATTTACAATATAATAACTTTAAGGTTTTATTATGAGTTTAGCGCCAAATAGTTGTCCTGCTTTAGTTCTTAATGCTGATTATCAGCCTCTAAGTTATTTTCCTTTATCAACATGGTCATGGAAAGATGCACTAAAAGCAGTATTTTTAGAAAGAGTAAATGTAGTATCTGTTTACGAAAGAGAAGTTCGCTCTCCCTCTGTTAGATTTAAGTTGCCAAGTGTCATTTCACTTAAAGACTATGTACCACTACCTGAAAGAGCCGCTTTTACAAGGTTTAATGTTTTTCTCAGGGATAAATTTCAATGTCAATATTGTAAAAGTAACTTTAAGGTGGAAGAGCTGACATTCGACCATGTCATCCCAAAATCCAAGGGGGGATCAACCTCGTGGAACAACGTGGTTACTTCATGTAGGAAATGCAATACTATGAAAGGGAATAAACTATTAAACAAAACAAATTTCTCTTTAAAGTCAAACCCCCAGACTCCCAATAACTATGAGCTTAAGGAAATAGGAAGATTATTTCCGCCAAACTTTCTTCATAAAAGCTGGAACGACTTTCTTTACTGGGATTCAGAATTAGAACCTTAAATTCGCTTTGATATTTTTATGGCAGCTCTGGTGACAATTTTTGTGAGCCCCTTAAATACCATTAGTCTTTTATCCGTAGAATCAATTCTTTTTGTTGAGTTCTCTTTATGACCGTTTTCTTCCTCACGAAATTTTTGGATCTTTAATCTTAAATCATTTTTTATTTTTTCTGTTTTTAGAAATTCAATTTGTTCATTGTAGTGGTCTACAATTGTGCTCTCGACAGCTTCGGTACAAGCGTGGACATATTTTTCACCAAGAATGGATGAAACCGCTCCCAATACATATCCACCAACTTTCCATATAGGTTGCATCACTGTTGGTCTAGTTCTATTTTTTATTATTTCTTCATCAAAATATTTAAAGTGAACCATTTCCTCATCTGAAATTTTTTTTAGTTCTTTTTTTAAATTATCATTCTTGGAAAATTTTATTTGGGACTTATAAATCACCTGAGCTCCGAATTCTCCAGCGTGGTTAACTCTTAAGATTTCATCAATTTTTTTATTATTTTTGTTTTTCATGATCAATCAAGTAAAAAATAGTTAAGAAAATAATCAATACTGATACTAATATATTCATATTTGCTAACGAAAGTCCAAGGAAAGAGAAATTTATTTCGTTACATTTTGTAATAGGTGCAGCTTCAAGGAAGTTTCTCAATTCATCTATACTTTCAAAATCATTTTTTGTAGAAGTACATCCCATCTCATAATGAATTATACCTCTTTCAATTAAACTATGAAAAATTGAAATTCCTAAGCCAAAAAATTGGAATAATATTGTTAGGATAAGATATAGTCTAATTTTACTGAAAAAAAAAAGAAATAATCCTACAAATATTGTTAGAATATATGGTATACGTTGATATACACATAGTTTGCATGATGGTACTTTAAAACCATACTCTATTATAATTGCTGCTCCAAAAATAAATAGGCAAAATAAGGTGATAATAATTATCGGGTTTTTTCTTATAAATTGATAATTAGTCATAGATAGTTAAAATGTTAAAGATGATTTCATTGTTAAAAAAAAGATTCATAAAAAAAACATTGATTTATTATATATATAGATATTTTAAATATAAATTAAAATATTTCCCTTCATATGGTGCGTCAGGTGAAGATGTTTTAATCAACAGGTACTTTAAAAATAAAAAAAACGGGTTTTATGTCGATGTGGGAGCCCTGCACCCAATAAACGGTTCAATGACATATAACCTTAGCAGAATAGGATGGAAAGGGATCAATCTAGATATGATGCAAGAGAATTTAGTTCTTTTTAATCTATTCAGAAAAAAAGATATAAATATTTGTACTGCTATATCATCAAGTAAAGGAGAAATTGACGCTTATTTATTTGAGACTGGTTCAGGTTTAAACACAAATTCAATAGAATGGGCTAAAAAATGGAAAAAAAAACTTGATAAAGATTTTATTGTTAGAAAGATAAAAAAAGAAAAGCTCCATAATATTCTAGATAGATTTAATGTAGATAAAACCTTTGAACTTCTCAACATAGATGTTGAAGGGCATGAATTAGAAGTTTTGAAAGGTATGAAGCTAGGGCTCTTTAAGCCAAAGTTAATTACAATTGAAATACATGTAAATAAAACAAAAGATATTTTTCAAAGTAAGGTTTATAAGTTTTTAAAAAAGAATAAATACGAACTTATATCACAATATAGACAAACCTCCTTTTTTATCCCCATAGAGAATCTAAGCACTCTTAACTAAAATATAAAAAATTAAGATAACAATTATTAAAACAGTTATTTTACCAATGTATTTTGGTATTAGTTCATTTGCCTTATCTTGATATCTAGAAAGTAAATAGCAAACTAGAAAGAATCTAGCGCCTCGAGAAATAAAAGAAAAAATAAAAAAAAGGATGAAATCAACACCCAAAAAACCTGATGCCATACAAGTTATCTTATATGGAAAAGGAGAAAATCCTCCAATGATAACCAAAAGAATTCCATAATTATTATATTCAATGATAAATGAATTTAGCTTCGTATTTATTTTTGGATAATGGTTTATAAAAAAATTTGAAACTTCTTCCCAAAAAAGGGACCCAACACAATAACCAACACAACCACCTAATACGGAAAAAAAGGTTGTAAGAAATGCTATGTATATATACTTTTTTGTAGACGCGAGAACATATGGAACAAGAAAAATATCCGTTGGTATAGGAAATATTATCGACTCTAGAAAAGAAATTAAATAAAGGTAAACTTTATTTTCTTTTTTTTGGCATTTGGCTAAAACTTTTTTATAACTTTTCTCAATAATATTCATAGGTACTTATCAATATGATTTTTTTAATTTGATTCTGAAATTTGTGATTAATTAACTTATTTATTATTTTAATCTATACGATTAAAATTTCATTTTTTTTATATGCTTCCACAGGCGCTTAAGACCTCTAGGAGCATTGGTCTTTCTTCTTTTTGGCCATTTTCTTGTTGGGTCAATTATTGTTCTATCTAGCCCAATATCTTCAACAGCTGGATTTTCTATAATTACAGTATAAAAACCTTTTTTTTTATATGTAACTCCAATATCAAGTTCATTTTTATATTTTTCGTACCCTCCAATGAGATTATAATCAGTCATTCTTTTTACACCAGGCCGGAAGGAAAAATATCCCCATTCCCATCCATCCTTGCAATAGACTTTTCTAAAACCAATCTTACCTACCTTTTGTAGTGGGCCATATTCAAAAATATCAAGTCTACTGGCACTTTCTTGACTCTCCAACCAGACTTGAATAATTTTGTCGTCGGTTTGCAGAATTTTCAGAGAGTCTTCAATAAAATTTTTTCTTGTATAGACCCAGTCATCTTCACAATGAAAAACAAAAGGGGTTTTTATCAAATTATAGGTGTCAACAATTGATTGGATTTGGCCTTTCTTTTTTTTATTAAAAATTAGTTCCAATTTATCATCCCACTTTTCTTTTATGTGTTCATAAACACTTGGATTAACTGAATCCTCTACTAAATAAAGTTTTTCAATCCTGAAAGAATTAAATTTAAAGAAACTTTCCAATGTTGGATCTAACAGATCAGTCCTACCACAGCTTGTTAGTACAAAGGATATTTTTTCCTGCATAGTTTTAATATAAACTATTACTATTTACATAAAAATATTTAAAAAAAAAATTCATTATTTTAATTTTTCTAATATAAGATTTATGAAAAGTTAATACCTAAATTTTTTAGATTTCTTTAAGGAGTATAATTTTATTAGAATCTGATATATTTATTAGTTAATATAAACTTTCTATTGTCTGTCAAAAAATTTACAGTAATTTATGATTATATAAATGCCCCTATGGCGGAATTGGTAGACGCGACGGATTCAAAATCCGTTGAACTTCGGTTCATGTCCGTTCGAGTCGGACTAGGGGTACCACTTTCAGAATTAAACCTTATAATTTAGTCTGTCGCATAATAATGCTCTCTAAATTTCCTATATTTTAAACATCAGATCAGATGGGAAGTTATAACTAAGATTATTGGTTAAGTTCGATAAAATATAATTACTATTTTATATTAATAAATTATGTTTTTATTATTTTTAAGTTATATTGATAGATTGTTTTAACAACATATATGCTAGATGAAATAAAGAAATATTATCAACTTAAAAAATTTAAGAAGGCTGAAATTCTCGCTCGCAAAGGTTTGAAAACCTCGCCTAACAATCTAGAATATTATTATTTGTTAGGTTTGATTAATTATTCGTTGGATAAATTTTCTAGTTCAATAAAATATTTAAATCATGTACTGAAATATAATCCTAAACAAGTAGATGTACTTGTGGCTAAAATACATTGCTTACGGGCCATGAATAAAAATCATGAAGCTATTAAAACACTTGAAGGACTTTTAAGTTTAGACTCTAGAAAATCTGATATTTTTTTACTTCTTGGAGATTGTTATCTTAAAATTGCAGATATAAATAAAGGCAATCATTTTTTAAGAGAAAGTTTAAAAAATGATAACTCTAAACAAAACCTAATGAATATTTATAAAATTTATAGCGATTGTGACAAAAGAAAAGAAGCTGCAAAATTATTAAAAGAATCAATTTTTTTTAATATAGATGACGAGGTAAAACTTAAATATTGTAATGATCAAATTAAATATAATTTAGGGCTATTCGACGAGGTTTTTAAAATTTTAGATTCTTTTGAAAAAAAAAAATTTATAAACCCTCAAATTTTCTACTTGTTAGGTATATCTTCATTGATATTAGGTCATACTGAAAGATCAAAAGAATATTTTTTAAAATCAGTTAGTTGTTCTATAGAAAACGAGGATATATTTTCATCTACTCCCTTCATCGCATCGTCTTACTTCCAGTTATCAAGAATGAATTATAATTTTAAAGAGAAATCCATTATTCAAATAGAAGATCTGTTCTCTAAGAAAATTGACGCAATATCCCAAAGTCTGTTGGGGTTATCATTAAGTAAAATTTATAGTAAAAAAAATAATTTTTTAGAGAGCACTAAATATTTAAAAAAATCAAATAAGATAGTCTATAGACGTATAGTAATACCCAAAGGGTGGAAATTTGATGATGAAATTATTTTTTTTCAGAACTTGAAAAAATTATATCTTTATTTAAAACGATTGAAAAATCTTTCTAAAATAAATTTAAATCCGATATTTATTTTAGGTATGCCAAGGTCTGGGACAACATTGGTAGAAAGTATTTTAACTCAATCCAATGAAGTTGAGGCTACAGGAGAAAATGAATTTTTATTAAAGGAAATTTTTCGTTTTATTCCTAATATAAAGAAAGAAATTATACAAAATTGTAATTTATTTTCAAAAATTAATTCTGATTATATTCAAGATTATCAAGATTATTTAAAAATAGATAAAACCTACTTTATAGATAAAACTCCTCATAATTTTTTATTACTTGGCATAATAAAACTATTAATACCAAACTCAAAAATAATTTTTTGTAAGAGAAATAAAAATGATAACATTCTCTCACTATATGAAAATTTCTTTCCCTCAGCTAGTCATGAATATTCCTATGACCTTAATTGTTTAAAAAAATACTTTGAATTACATATTGAATTAATGAAATTTTGGGAATCTGAAAATATTTCTTTCTTTAAATTAAATTATGAAGATTTAATTACAAATAATCAAAAAATTATTAAGGAGTTATGTGTATATACTAACCTAAAGTTTTCTGAAAACATGCTGAATCCTCATTTAAATAAGAGGAAAGTTGAAACAGCAAGTTTTTACCAAGTCAGGCAGCCCATAAATAATAAATCAATAAATAGGTGGCAGAACTATAAAGATTTGTTTTAGTTAGTATTCTTTTAGCTTTAATGTTAATTATGTTTAGTTTTCTTATAACAATGTAAAATAGGCGGATGAGAGGATTTGAACCCCTACTTCCGATACTACAAAGCAAATAATTCTTGCTTTAGAAAATGATTAGTTATAATCTTTAATAAACGTTCAACCATTTTGGTCGGAAGTAGGTTTGAAACCGAAGGAACGCATCCATCTGTCTCCTTCCACTCCGATAACAAGTGAAAGAAGATGTATAACGAGGTTTACAAAAACTCAAAAGTAAGAAAATTTTACAATCACATATATGATTGGGCTAAATCTTTGCCCGAAAATGTAATTGTTAAAAAAAAAACTGAAGCTGAAAATCTTTTTAAAAAGATAGGTATTACATTTTCTGTATATAATAACTTTGATTCTTCTGAACGCTTAATTCCATTCGATATGTTTCCAAGAATAATCTCCTCAACAGAATGGAAAAAAATTAAACGAGGGGTTATCCAAAGAGCTTTAGCAGTTAATGCCTTTCTGAATGATATTTATAATTCTGGTGAGATTATAAAAGCAAAATTGATACCTGAAAATCTAATTTATAAAAACCCTGCATATGAAATTAAAATGGTAGGCTTTAAGGTTCCCAAAAGAATTTACAGTCCAATTATTGGATCTGATATTGTGAGAATTAACGAAAAAATTTTTAAAGTTCTGGAGGATAATTGTCGCACCCCATCTGGAGTTTCATATATGATTGAAAATAGAGAAATAATGATGAGAATGTTTCCAGAATTATTTGAAAAATTAAAAATCGAAACTGTAGAAAACTATCCAAATTATTTGTTAGATGTACTAAAAAGTCTAGCCCCAGAAAAATGTAGTAAAGAACCAAAAGTAGTAATACTTACACCTGGCTCTTTAAATAGCGCATATTATGAGCATAGTTTTCTAGCTGATCTTATGGGAATTGAATTAGTTCAAGGAAATGATCTTTTCGTTGATGAATCTATAACATATATGAAAACAACTAGGGGACCAGAAAAAGTTGATATAATTTACAGAAGAATTGATGATAATTTTATTGATCCAATCACTTTTGATAGTTCTTCACTTATTGGAATTCCCGGCTTATTTGATTCATACAAGTCTGGTAATGTAAATATTTGCTCTGCTCCAGGTTCAGGTATCGCTGACGATAAAGCAATTTATTCTTATATACCTGAAATAATTAAATTTTACTTAGGAGAAGAACCAATACTAGAAAACGTAAAAACTTGGCGATGTTGTGAAGAAGGTGCAAAAAAATACGTTCTAAATAATTTAAGTAAATTGGTTGTTAAAGAAGTACATGGCTCTGGTGGTTATGGTTTATTAATTGGGAGTAAATCTTCAAAAAAAGAAATTGAAATTTTTCGAAAGAAAATTCTCTTAAATCCAGCAAACTATATAGCCCAACCCATACTTGAATTATCCTCGGTACCAATCTTTGATAAAAAAAAATTGTCTCCAAGACATGTTGATCTTAGACCGTTTTGTTTAGTTGGTGCAAATAAAACAAAATTAGTTGATGGTGGGTTAACAAGGGTTGCTTTAAATCAGGGGTCATTAGTGGTTAATTCGTCTCAAGGTGGAGGAGTTAAAGATACATGGATACTAAATGAATAGTTAATATGCTAAGTAGAACTGCAGAAAATTTATTTTGGTCAGCAAGATACATAGAGCGAGCCGATTCATTAGCTAGACTTTTAGAGGTTGGGTACAGAATTTCTTTGATTCCTAATACTGAAAGAGGCTATACAAATGAATGGGAATCAATTCTAGAAACTTCGGGAATTAAAAATGAATATTTAAAAAAATATAAAACCATTTCTAAAGAGAAAATTATTTTCTTTCTTCTTTTTGATTCAGAAAACTCTTCTTCAGTCAAAAATTGTATAAAAACTGCAAGAGAAAATATAAGAATGGTCAGAACTGCTGTTACTTTAGAGGTTTGGAATGCAGTTAACTCTTCTTATCATGAGCTAGATAAAAATTTGAAAGATACAAGAAATATCTTAAAAGAATTGCCTGAAATTATTGAATGGATAAAAAAACAGGTGAATTTAATTAGAGGCACAATACTTAACACCCAGCTGATCAATGATGGTTATGATTTTTTAATATTAGGAACTTATTTTGAAAGAGCAGATTTTACTGCAAGAATTATTAATGTTAAATATTTTATTTTACTTCCAAGTATAAACTATGTCGGAGGTGATATTGATAATTTTCAATGGAGTTTGATGTTGAGGTCAATTTCATCATTCAGGGCATTTAAATGGGCATATGGAGCACAAGAAATTACATACACTAAAATTATTGATTTTTTAATTCTAAATATGACTTGCCCAAGATCTCTAATTTTTTCAATAGAAAAAATTAATCATCATTTAGGAAGGCTATCAAAATTTTATAAACAAACTTCTGTTTCAAATAAAAAAATGGGAGTAATGTATAGAAAAATAAAAAATCTAAATGCTAATAAAATTACAGAAATTGGTTTGCATGAATTTTTAAAATCCTTTATTGAAGAAATAAATATCGTTTATAAAAAATTTGAACAAAAATACTTTTTTGGTTCAGAAACATGAATATTAAAATCACTCACTCAACAACCTATGAATATAGTTCAACAGTGCCCAGGCTTATTCAGTGTTTAAAACTTTATCCATCGGTATGCGATAATCAGGAAATTATAGAATGGAAAACATTCTCAAGTAATGGAAAAATATTAGAGTCACACACTGATGCATTAGGACATAGAATACAAAATATTTTTATTAATAATTTTCGTGGACAACTTAAAATTACTTCTAAAGGAATATTAAAAACAAAAGATTTATCTGGTTTAGTAAAAGGTTTGAAAGAAAAAGTTAATCCTCTTTGTTTTCTAAGAGAAACAGATTTAACAAAACCATGCAAAAATATTGAGAAAATTTCGGTAAATGCAAAAAAAAATAATAAAAACCAAATAGAATTTGCCCATAAGCTTAATTTAATAGTCTCAAACTCTATCAAATACGTAAGTGGATCAACGACAATATCTACTAGTTCAAAGGATGCTTTGATCCAAAAAAAGGGTGTCTGTCAGGATTTTGCTCATATCCTTATTAGTGCGGCGAGGTTTAATCAACTCCCAGCTAGATATATTAATGGTTTTTTATTAGAAGAAACGGTTTCAGGTGAACATACTACTCACGCATGGGTAGAAATTTTTATAAATAATTTAGGTTGGGTAGGGTTCGATCCGTCTCATAAAAAGTGTATTGATGATAAATATATAAGAATAAGTACCGGCTTTGATTTCGAAGATGCCTCTACAATAAAAGGTGTTAAAAATAATTATAATGGAGATGAATTTTTAGGCACAAAGGTAGATATAGAGGATTGTCAATAAAGTTTTTTTAATTTTACTGAATGCGTTGACTGAGCAGATTAAGACCTCCACTAACCGTTAGAATTAACCAACCTACAAATTGAAATTAATAAAATTACTAGGTAATATATATTTATTGCAAAAATTTTTTTTATAATAATATTAATACCATGAAAATTTTTTTTCTGATTTTTATTCTATTTTTATCTTTTAATTTAAATGCGTCATGCAATTTTAAAAATTCAACTTCAAATGATGAGGTTTCATATACAATTCAAGAATCTATAAATGTTGACGATATTAAAGGTCATGTGATAAGAATTTTCAAAACAGAAACAAATCATGATAAATCTAAAAAAAATTGCGAGGGTTTAAAAATCGTAAAAACAGATTTTTTCGGTATTAGTGATTACATCAGTAAAAATGGAAGAGTCACTGGCTATTCAATAGGAATTTATAATGATGGTAGTAAAATTTTCTCTCGTGTTGATGGGGTGGCTCAAACTCCAAAGGACACAACCAAAAACGGTATCGTTCATACCACCATTACAATAACGGGAGGGACCGGAGTCTACAAAGGTGTAACCGGTTATGGTAAGGGAAAAGTTGAATTTAATCCAGATACAGGCTTCTCTGCAGGGAAAACTGAAATTTTTTATACAATAGCTCCAAAATAATATGGGGCGACTGATGGGATGGATTTGACTTCTAGTAAAAAAAAAGATGGTAGTTGTATTTTAATTAAGAAAATAAAATTTCGAAACCCTAGATTTATATATAATGAATCAAATTTATAGCTATTAAAATATCATAACTTTGAAGTAAAAAAAAATGCAATGAAAATCGTAAGTCTTATACCAAGTGCCACTGAAATTATTTTTGCCTTAAACCTTTGTGATAATTTAGTTGGAATTTCTCATGAATGCGATTATCCCAAAGAAATTTTAAAACTTCCAAAACTAACAACCAGCAGAATTAAAATAGAACAATCATCATTAAAGATCGATTATGACATTAAAAAAATATTAGAGAAAAGTTTATCCGTTTATGAAGTAAAATCTGATTTGCTTAGAAAATTAGATCCAGATGTAATAATAACACAATCACAGTGCTCAGTTTGTGCAGTTTCTCTAAAAGATGTAGAGGAATGTTTAAGTAAGTTTATAGATAAAAAGCCGCTACTAATTGATTTAAAGCCTAATACATTTGATGAAGTACTTAAAGATATAAATCGAGTTGGTGAGACACTAAATAAAAAAGTAGAATCACATATTTTAGTTAACAATATTAAAAATGAAATAAATAAAATTAAGGCGAAAACTTTGCACTCTAAGATTTCAAATGTTCTTTGTATTGAGTGGATTGAGCCAATTATGACGGCAGGAAATTGGGTTCCCCAATTGGTAGAATTTGCCGGAGGAAAGAGCGTCTTAGCAAAATCAGGAAAAAATTCTAATTTTATTAAATCTGAACATATAAATTTTAAAGAGATTGATATTGTAATTTTTATGCCCTGTGGTTTTGATATAAAAAGGTCAAAAAAAGAAATATCAAAAGCAAACGTTGATTATTTTAGTGATTTAAAAGATAAAAAAACATTTATAGTAGACGGTAATAAGTACTTCAATAGACCAGGTCCTGACCTTCTTGAAAGTACAAGAATATTAGCGGAGATTATTCATCCTGACATTTTTCCAGCAAAACAGAATATTAAAAGATGGGTTTCACTTTAATTGACTAAATTCAGCCTAGAATATTTTTGTAAAAGCAGGTTGGCTGAGTGGATTTGACTCCCCGGCCTTCCGAATCGCAAACTAAATAAAAATTCTATTATTTAATTTTTAATAAGTTTAGATACCTCAACAGTATTTTCCAAAAAAGAAAAATGAGCTGACTTACTTATTGTTTCAAATTTATCTAATTTTAGCAAATTTTGTGTTTGCAATTTTTCAGATTCTTTAGCCCAATCATGTTTACCATAAAAAAGCTTAACCGGAACATTTACTTTTTTATATAATTCTCTAATACCCGAATTTTTATTAAATTGTGAAAGTACTTTTCTAAAATGATATACATATCCTTTTTTTCTTAATGATGTACACAATAAGTTTAAATAACTGTCAGGAAGTTTAGTTTTATCAAAAAAGCCACCATTCATAATATTTTTTAATATAAACTTATTTTCTAAACTACAGAAAAGACCACCAACAATTGGAAGGCTTACATGAAATAAAATAAATTTAGCGAAAAAGTTTCCTCTTTGAATACCTTCTCCAAAGAATGAGTCATAATCATAAGCATTAAACATAAAAATTTTTTTTACAACTTTAGGTAATTCAATAGATATACTTGCGGCTAGATTTGCACCAATCGACTCACCAGCAATAGTTAAATTTTTTATTTTTAATTTCTTTATAAAGTTGACTGTAGATTTTGTGAAAAAATTAAGATCATAATTTGTATTAGTATTTATTGGGGAATCACCAAAGCCTGGTAAATCAATTGAATATACTGTAAATTTATCTTCTAATAATTTCCCAAGTTTATCTGAGTATTCTAGTCTATTTCTGAAAGTATGAAGCAGTAATATCGGCATTCCTTTTCCTATTTTTTTAAACCTTATGTAAGTTCCATCGTCTAAATAAAATTTTTCTATTTTCATTCCAGCTCCTTTTGAACATAAAATGTATATACACGAGCATATACACAATTATATTTACTCTTTTTAAAATATTTGTAAAGTAATATTATAGCTAATATGAAGAGACTAATTAAAGTAAGAGAATTAGAACAATGTGCTTGTTTTAATCTTAGAAAAATGGCAAGAGAAGTAACTAACAGTTATAATTATTCATTAAAGTTATTTGGAATAAATTCAACACAAATACCTATTTTAGCACTACTAAATATCTACAATCAGTTAGAAACATCTAAAATAGCAGAATTATTAAATTTAGAACCATCAACTTTAAGACGAAATTCATCCATTCTAATAAAAAAAAAATTAATTAAGGTCATAAAAAGAGATGTTAACGGAAATTTACTCGCATTAACTACTAATGGGTATGACAAACTTAAGGAAATATTGCCTACCTGGAAAAAATCTAATCAAAAAGGTAAAAAACTAGTCCGGGACTATCTTCTTGTTCTAAAGGAAATTTCAAAATAGTTACAAGCAGCAAATTATATTATTTAACTGGATGGCTGAGGTGGGCGTTAACCCGGGAAATCCTTTACATAAGCCTACACTCTAACCAACCGAGCCACGGCCACTATTCTTAAAAAATGCTTTAACATTCATAGGGATATTCTGAGATATTTTAAAAAAGTGTGATAGCAAAAGTTTATTTTTTTAATCAGCTACGTGCAATCAAAGTCAACAGATTTAAAATCTGTTGAACTTCAGTTCATGGCTCGTTCGAGTCGGACTAGGACTAGCAATTATATTTCTAAGTTTAGTTTCTAGTTTCTATTTAAAAAAGAATTTTAATTGTGTAAAATTCTAATAATGAAAAATTATTATCATATTTTAGGTCTTTCATTTGAGTCTAATCCGGAGAAACAACTTATTGATGCTGCATATAAAGCCCTCGTAAAACTTTATCATCCAGATCTTTACAAGGGCGATAAAAAGTCTCTTAAAAGAAAAATTACTGAGATAAATGAAGCTCATGAAATATTATCCGATAAATTAAAAAGAGAAAACTTTGATCTTAAACTAAAAAAGTTTAAACAAGAAAAATCATTTGATTTTTTTGATGATGAGTTTGAAGACAAAGATTTATTTAATAGCAAATATATAGACGAGGATTGGGAAATAGCTTTACTTGTATATCCTGAGTTAGAAAAAGTAAAAGATAATTTATCTAAATACAGTCAAAAATTAAGTTTTCAATTTCAATTTTACTTACTGGAGACTAAAGAATTCAACAAAATTGAGGCAATTTCACATAAATTCATTGACGCATTTCTTGAAAGAAAGTTTGGAACATCATATGAAATAAAAACTTTATCTAAAATACTAATTGAAAAAGATTTGAAGAAAAATGCTAAATATCTAAATAAATTAATTAAAGTACTAGGTTCAAAAAGTGAAAGAAGAATAATTAAAACATTTTTTCGACAATTCCCAGATTTAGATGAATTGATATCAAAAGAAACACAACTAAGTATTAACCAGACTGTTTCTGACAACTATTTTGATAAAAATCAAAATATAATTGTTATTTTTTTAGTATTATTTCTAATTATCTTTTTATTTATTATTGCAAAAAATTAAGATATTTTTACTGATATACTTCTATGACGGGATTGTTAGAGCAAAACATATCAAGCTTAGGTAGATTTTGTTAAAGTCAGACACCACTAGGGGGCTATAAAAATTCCTTAGTTATCCATTTCTTAATAAATGATATGTATTAAAATTTAAATACTTTCTGTTTGAAAGTAGTAAAGTCATTAGAAATACTAAAAGAAACAAACTTGAAATAATAAAAATAACTAAAAAAGGGAAATGCCATCCTACACCAAAAAAATTTATTATAAAAAAGTAGGAAAATATAATAGAAAATATTAGAGAAGAAACAATTATTGGTATAAATAATATAAAAGACTCAAATATAATCAATTTTAAAACTTTTACTTTCTCAAAACCTAAAATTCTGAAAACAAGATTTTGATGAACTTTTAGATTCCCAATAACACTAATAGCATTTGATATCACAATGAGTCCAATTAAAATTACAACTGTAGAAATTAGAAGACTCACAATAAGTAAGTTCTCTAAAAAATCTTTGGTTTTATTTATGTACTCAGATAATTTTATATAGGTAATAGTTGGTAATTTTCTTAATAAATTACTAAGATTTACAAGTTCCTCATTATCAAACTTTACAGTAGACATATATTCATGAGGAATTTTTGATGCATATTTAGGGTTGAATAAAATTGCAAAATTAATGTTTAAGTCTCTATAATCTACTTTTCTAAAATTCGTAATAACACCTGAAACCGAATTTCCAAATATATTGAATGTGATAGAATCACCAATTTTTAGTTTCAAGTCACTAGCTACTTTATAATCCAAGGAAAGCTGTAATTTATTTTTTTCGTCTTTTTCCCACCATTCACCCTCTATAATTGGGTTATTAAAGGGAGGTGTTTTGGACCAGGATATTCTTCTTTCACCATTAACAAACCAAAAGCTTTTATTATTTTCACTGATCAATTCTTTTGGATTTTTATTATTTATAGCTTCTATTCTTGCAGATATCATGGGTACGACCACTTGTTTTGCTTTGTAATCAATTTCACGAATTTGTTTTTTAAATAATTTCAATTCGTTTTCTTGTATTCCTAAAAAGAAATAATGAGGAGCATTTTGTGGTATAGAAGTATCTAGTTCTTTATTGATATTAGAGGACAAAATCCCTAAAAAAAATAATGTTGTCATTCCCAATCCCATAGTTACTATCATCATTGAATTGAGACTACGATAAGCTTTCAGGTTTTTAATCCCCATTTTAATTAGTAAATTCTGTGCATTCTTTGTTTTACTCAAAATAAAAATATAAAATTTAGACAAAAAATAATAAAAAAAACTAATAATTATGAAAAAGAAAAAAAACACAGCTGTTTCTTGAGGTTTAACATTTAAAATACAAAAAAAAGAAACAAAAATCGTTAATAAAATCCCAATTTCTATAACTGACTTTGTAGTGTAATTTAGTTTTAGGTGAGTACTACTATTTCTGAATAAATTTGCAATTTTTATTTGGTCGATACTATCTACTACTGGTTTTGCAAATATAAAAAAAACTACAATACTAAAAAATTGGATAATTAGATATTCAGTAATTTTAAATTTTATATTTAACTCAATATTTAGAAAATTTAAAAGGCTAGAATCTAGGAAAAGAATTATTAATAAGCCTAAAGTGTAGGAAATTAGTGAGCAAAAAACTAAAATTATAAGAGTTTGTGCATAATATAAAGTTTTAATATTATTAGAACTCAGTCCCAATGATTTATATACGGCAATATTAAACTGATTATTACTTAGAAATGAATAAAGTGAATTTTTTAAACCAATTCCTGAAATCAAAATAGCTGATGCTGCAATTATGGAGAGAAAATAAATAAAATTCTCGATAGTTTTTTTTAGATTCTGACTGATATCCTCTGGATACTTGATTTCTATTTTCTTATTTTCATTTATTATTTGTGGTAATTTAGAATTACTTTCCCTTTTTATAATTTTATATTTAAAATTAAGAAAACTACCAAGATTGTTGATCTTTAAATTGTTGTAGCCTGATTTATTAATCAAAGCTTGATCTCCAAAAAGAAAAAATCCCCCAATATCCGGTAAACTTTCAATTATACCTATAATTTCAAATGAAATATTTTGTATTTTAATTTTCTCGCCAATTTTTAAACCAAGGTTATTTTTTGTTGATTTGTCAATCAAAATAGATTCAGGTTTTGATTTGAGTAAACTCAGTGAATTTGCAGGCTCTACCTTGACGTTTCCGAGAAGTGGATAGAAATTATCAATTACTTTTATTCTTGTTGTTTTGCTCTCATCATTTTTAGTTCTTATAATAGAAGTAAACTCAATAACTTCTGTCATTAAAAATCTATCTTTTAATTCATCCAAAAATTTGTCATTTAAAGCAACGTTTTTTGTAGATAGTTCTACGTCACCTCCAAGAAAAACTCTTGAATTATCTTTTATTTCATCTTCAACACTATTCTTTAAAATTGTAACTGAAGAAAAAATCAGCAAACTGATAAATATTGTAAAAAAGACTTTTGAAATCTTTGATTTATTTTTATTTAATTCTTTTATTAAAAATTGAAAATATTGTGTGAAATACATGTTTAACTTTTTATTTGACCATCGAATAAATTTATTACTCTATCGCACTTTTTCGCTAAATTAGTGTTATGAGTTACTAAAAATAGACTGATTTTCTTTTTTTTAGAATAATCAAATAGTAGATTAGAAACTATTTCTGTATTTTTTCTGTCTAAATTACCAGTAGGTTCATCTGCTAAAATGATTTCTGGGTTAAATGAAATCGCCCTTGCAATTGCGACTCTTTGTTGCTCTCCACCAGATAATTCAGAAGGTAAATTATCTTTACGATGGTCTAGACCAATTTCGGAAAGAATCAATGTAGCGTTCTCTTTTTCATTTTTAATTTTATTTATTTGCATTGGGAACATTATATTTTCGAGAGCTGTATAATTTGGAATCAGGTAAAACTGTTGAAACACTAATCCAATTTTTTTTTTTTCTAATTGCAGTTTTTTGTTCCTCACTTATTTTAGAAAAGTCTTTATTTTCAAAAATTATTGAGCCTGATGAAGGGTTTTCTAAACCAGACATAAGCATCAGGAGACTTGTTTTTCCTGAACCGCTCTCTCCAATTAAAGCAACTCTTTCATTTTTTTTTATTTCAAAATTTATATTTTTTAAAACCCTGATATCATTTCCATTTAATTGGTAATTTAGGTTAATGTTATTTAGTTTATATAGTTCTTTCACTTTTAGATTACTTTTTGTATTGATTATTGGTGTAAACTTTATACCAACAAAAGGTTATTGTAACCAAAAAATTGTATTGTTTGGTGATAGCTTAATGTCTGGTTATGGACTAGAAAAAAAGTTTCATCTTTCAACTGTTTTAGAGACAAGTCTTAAAGAAAAAGATTTTGATATAAATGTCATAAATGCCAGTGTATCTGGAGACACAACTTCTGGTGGACTAAACAGGATGAACTGGTTGCTTGAACAAATTGATGTAGATATTGTTATACTATGCCTTGGAGCTAATGATATGTTAAGGGGAATTGAGCCTTATTTAATAAAAAGAAATTTGCAAAAGATCCTAGAAATTTTGAAAGAAAAAAATATAACTGTTCTTCTAGCCGGAATGCTATCTCAAGAAACATTTGGAGACGAATATAAAAATAAATTTGATAAGATATATCCCGATCTTGCAAAAAGTTTTCAAATTTCTTTTTTACCGTTTTTATTAGATGGCGTTGCCTTAAATACTGAATTAAATTTAAGTGATGGAAAGCACCCTAATCAAAAAGGTATCAAAATAATAAGTAAAAATCTTGAAAAAAAACTAGTTTATCTTCTTAAAAATTAATTGATTCAAAAAAAATTGATGCCAGAAATTGACATAATTTAAAAAATTGATTGTAGTCAGGGTGTTGAAAACTAACTAAACTAATTTAAATTGGGGATTATTTTTATTCGATTGGGACTAGGTAGAGGGTATTATATTTTGTAATTTTCGCAAAGAAAATGGTATAATAATTGCTATTCTTCATAATGGCTGATGTATATCCTAGTTACTATAATGATTTTTCATGTATAGGTTCTCGATGTAATGACTCATGCTGCATGGGTTGGAAAATTGATGTTGATTTAGCTTGTCATAATAAACATGTAGAACTTAATAAGAAGTCTGGTGATAAATACATCGACAAATTTCTGATGAGTTCAAATCCATCAGTTAGTAAATTCTCATTTATTAAAAAGAAAATGAATGGAAAATGTTCATTCTTAGATGAAAGTAACCTATGTAGTTTACAAAAAAAACTAGGTGAGGATTATTTGCCAGATACTTGTCAAACATTTCCAAGAAGAAGGGTAAATTTTGATGAAATAAATGTAAAAACTTTATCATTGGCTTGCCCTGAAGCTGCTAGATTATGTCTTACTAAAAAAAATTCTATGGAAATCCACTCGGGTGAAAAACAAACAAATAGTTTTTTAAAAATAGTTCCAAGTTATTTACATAATTCTTTCACAAGAATAGGTGAGTTATTATTTAATAAAATTTATTTTTTGTTTAAAGACGGAAATTTAAATTTACCTTCTTCAATTATTATTTGTGAAAATATGCTTAACGAGCAAAATAATCTTGAAAAAGATCCGGAGAAGATAGACTCTATCTTGAATTTTATGAAAGATGAGTTTAAAAACCTTAGTTTCTTAAATTGTGATAGATCCGATACAAAACTTACCTTTTTAACTGACCTAAATAACTTTACTAAAAAATTAGATTCCAAATGGCCTATTAAACAATTATTATCCAATGCTCATACAGAGTTAGTGAAAAAATACTCTCAACCCGAAGAAGCAAAAAAAAATTTTAAGAATCTTGAAAAGAAACTAGATATTTATTGTTCAGGTAAAAATTATAATATCTTAAGAAATTACTTTTTAAATGAAATTCTGGGAAACGCCCAAATCTTTACTAACCAAGCCGCTAATTGTCGGAATAGATTTTATTTAACAATATTGTATTCAATAATTTCAAAATTTATAACTATAGCAAGTTTGTCTAAAAAAAATGAGTATGATGAAAAGGATCATTTGAATGCTATACAAAAGGTGATGAAATATCATGGGCTTTTTGTTCGTTCTGATGCCAACCAAGAATTCATACTTCATCCAGAAATTCTTTTAGCATTAAAAAAAGTGGATAAAAATAGTGTTTTCAATTCACTATTTTTACTTTTTTGTTAATAAGGTTTTTTAGAATTTAAAATAAATTTATTAATTCCAATTGGATAGAAAATGTATTGAGTTAGATTTATCAATGCTTAAGATTATAAGTGATACCAATTCAGTCAAAGAGTTATGAGTATGGTATCTTTATTAATCAACTTAAAAAAGATAATCTGTCGTTAAAAAAGAAATGAAGTAAAATTTTAAAGATTAGTTTTAAAAAATTAGCAAATGAAATCTTAACCTTTTTGGTATAAAATTTAATTAAATTTTAAAACATTAATATGGAGATTTACTATGGACAAAGTAGCATTTATAACTGGAGCCAATAAAGGTATTGGATTTGAAACAGCTAAAAAATTAGCTGAAAAAGGAATTAGTGTAGTCTTAGGTTGTCGAGACCTAGAAAAAGGGGGGGAAGCTATTGATGAATTATCCTCTAAGGGACTAAATGCAGAACTAATTCATTATGACGCATTCGATCTAGAGGCACCAGAAAAAGTATATACCTATTTATTACAGAAATACCAAAAATTAGATATTCTAATCAACAATGCCGGAGTTCTTCTATCAGGAGATCTTTTTGTTACAAACAGCTCTACAGTAAGTGATAAAGATTTAAAGGATACGTTCCAAACCAATCTTTTTGCTGTTATATCTCTAACACAAAAGTTACTCCCATTAATTAAAAAATCTAGTGCGGGAAGAATTGTTAATGTATCAACAATTTTGAGTTCATTAACTCTTCATAGTGCCAAAGATTCACCAATTGCACCTGCGAAAGAGTTTGCTTACAATGCATCTAAAACAGCGCTGAATGCTTTCACAATACATCTCGCACTTGAACTAAAAGATACTAACATTAAGGTAAACTCAGGTCATCCTGGATGGGTTAAAACTGATCTAGGTGGACCAAATGCTCCAATGGAGGTTGAAGATAGTTATAAAACATCTTTAAGGTTAGCAACTTTAGATGATGATGGACCTACTGGAGGATTATTTCATGAAACTGATTCTTTACCCTGGTAGGATGTATCATTATGCCCCATCTTCAATTCGAGGTTAGTAAAAAATTAACAAAAGAATCGAAGGTAGAGTTTATTAATTTTGTTCAATTACAATTCTCTAAGATAATGCTAACAGGAACTGATCACATAGCTATTAGTATTAGAGAAATGAATACTGAAAATTTAAATCTGGGAAGAGCTATTAAGAACAAGGCAGTTTGTTTGATGAATTTAGATATTAGGCAAGGACGAAGTGAATCACAAAAAAAAGAATTAGTTAAAACTCTAATAAAAGGAGCTGAGAGTATTCTAGGAGTAGAAGCAAAGAATCAATATGTTACAATCACTAATCATACTGGTGAGGAATTTAATTTTTTTGAAAAGTCACTAACTGATTGGAAAAAAAATGATGATCCTGCAAACAACTAATATGCAATAATAAAAATAATTGAATGCTATTAATCAATATAAAATATAATAAAATATTAATTTTTTTCTTTGTAATATTTAACTTTCTGAAAGTAACTGCAAAAGATTATGACGGTAAGGTGTTTATATGTGCTAATGAAATAGGACCAATTTTAGAGTTTATGATTCCCAATTTTAAAAAAAATTTAGAGGAAAAAATATTTAAATTTAAAGTTTATGAATCACAAAATAGAAATTCATTTAATGTTAGAGAGGGAATGATTAAAAAACAATCCAGTCCAATAGATGATTCTTATTATTATTATAAAGCTCACTCGGATTCTCAAAACAACCAAGAGATGTTAATAAATTTTGAATTTTATCCACCAACACATTTACTTTTTAAACATCAAAACTCTCAATATACTGATCTAGTCTGCTGGGTTGATGAAAACAATACAAAAGATAATTTAATAAATGATTAAAATAATAATTTTGAAAAAATTTAGCTTAATAAATGCTTTTTAATTCTATAGAATTTATCATTTTTTTTATATTTATCGCTCTGTTTCTCTTACTTTTGAGGAAAAATAAAGATATATCAATTTTGGTAATAATTTTTTTTTCTTTACTCTTTTATGGTTATGAAAAAGCACAATGGATAATCTTAATTTTATTTTCGATATCTATCAACTACCTTTGTTCATATCTTATAAAAAAGAATGTAAAGTATATTTTTAATTTCGGAATTATTTTTAATTTAGGAATTCTCTTTTTTTATAAATATCTTGGTTTTTTTTTCACAAATCTAAATTTTTTATTTGAACAAAACTTTTCTTATTTAAATATTGCTCTTCCAATTGGTATATCATTCTATTCTTTTCAACAAATTTCATATTTATTTGATTGTAGGGAAAAAAAAAATAGCTTGCCAAGATTTAGTGAATACCTCTTATATGTCTCTTTTTTTCCACAATTAATTGCGGGTCCAATAGTGAAATCAAAAGATTTCTTTATTCAAGTTACAAAAAATTATTTTCTTAAACCCACAAAAATTATGGTGTTAAAAGGTATTACGATTTTCATAATTGGTTTATTCAAAAAAACATTTATCGCTGACAATATAGCAATTTTCTCAGATGCAGTTTTTAATAACGCAAATTCAGGGACAATTGGTTTTCTTGATTCATGGATTGGTGTTTTTGCATTTTCACTTCAGATATATTTTGATTTTTCAAGTTATTCTGACATGGCAATTGGTCTTGGATTAATATTAGGTGTTAAACTACCAATCAATTTTAGTTCACCTTATAAATCAGAGAATATAATTGAATTCTGGAGATCATGGCATATTACACTATCAAATTTTTTAAGAGAATATTTATATATAAAAATTGGCGGAAATAGAAATGGTAGAATAAGAAATTTTATCAATTTTTTTATTGTTATGATACTTGGTGGAATATGGCATGGAGCTAGTTGGACTTTCGTATTATGGGGTGTTGTTCATGCTATATATATTTCTACTAATCATTTTATTATTGATTTATTTCATAAATATCAAGTAAAGATAAAAATACCACAATTTATTAAAATTTTATTTACATTTTGTATTGTTTCTATTGCATGGGTCTTTTTTCGTTCTGAGAATTTAGAGATAGCAGTTAAAATGTTTGAAGCTATGTTTATACTTAAAAATTATCAAATTCTGAATATTTTGGACTACGATACAGCGATTGTGGCTTTTAAATGGATTTCAATACTTTTGATTATTTGTTGGTTTTTACCAAATACAAATTTTTTGATAAATTATAATAGTATAAATCAAAAAAATGAAAAACCATTTTTAAATAAATACGTTACTTTGGATAAGCTTTTATTGGTGTTAAGCTTCCTTTTATTGATATCTGTTTTAACTTTCCAAGTAAAAAGTCCATTCCTTTACTTTAAATTTTAATGAAAAAATTTCTATACAATCTATTTGACAACAAATTCTATTTTAAAACATTGTTGTTCTTTATCTTTATTTTATGTCTATCTTTTGTAATAGAAATTTTACTTTTTTTTATTACAACTGAGCTTCTTATAACATCTTCAAGAACAATATATGGAAATTATAGATATTCTCCAAATAAATCATTTGTTATTAAAAGTAATGAAACGAATAAGCTGGTAAATATAAAAATTAATGAAGTTGGAGTTAGAGATAAAAGATTTTCTTCCACAAACAAAATAAAAATTGGAGTAATTGGAGATAGTTATGTTTTCGCACGTGACATTGATATGGACAATAGATTTACCGAGATTTTACAAAAAAAAATGGATAAAACAGGTAAATCAGTTGAAATTTATAATATAGGCGTTGAAGGTGCAAATCCTGCTAACTACTATACGTGGATAAATTACCTGGAATTGAATTATGATTTTGATTTCTATATTATTTTAATATCTAATGATGACGATTTTAACAATAATCAACAAAAAATAATTATAGAAGATAAAAAAATACAGTATTTTATTTCTGAAAATAAAGTGACTAAAGAAATATCCACATTAAATAATATTGAAAAATTTAAAAATGATTCTCTTATTTTCTTAAGAAAATCTGAATTAATAAGAGTCATCGAAATGTCAATAAGAGGTTCTTTGAAAATTGTTAAAAACGGAGGAATGAATTTATCATCAAAAATTCAGTCATATTTTAAAGATGATTATAATTTAAATGAAAGGTCTGAAGTAGATTGCAATATTATATTTAAACCTGGTTCTAACATACATAATTTCAATTTAGCCTTTATGATTTTTAGTGATATAGAGAATTTAACAAACAAACCTATATTTTTCCTACAATTACCTAGTTATAGCCAAATCAATTCTTATAGTTCAAATATTTGTGATTATAATAATCCTGAGAATCTATTTAATAATCATCCATTGAGGTTTAAATATAGTCTTCTAAATGACTTTAAGCTTGATAATAAACAATTGTATTTTCAGTATGGTCATTTAAATGAAAATGGACACGATTCTATTGCAAAACTGATTTTCTCAAATAATACTTTTAAACAAATCCTTTTGGAAAAATTAATCAAATAACTCGTTCTTTTTATTTCAACTTAATTTTTTTAAAAAAAAAATTAAACCACTTGTTCATAATCAGTAAAAAAGTGTTTAGGCTTTCGTTCTTATCTTAATACATAATTCAGACCTGTAATTCAGCTAAAATATTTATTATAATATTTGAGAACATTTAGATTTAGAATTATATATTTAAAAATTTGTGTTATAAATAAAAAAAATTAAATGACATGTATATATTAGGAATCAATACAGGGTTAGGAGCATCAATTTGTCTTTTTAAAGATGGTAAGATTGAGTTTGCGATTGAGGATGAAAGAATCACAAAAAAAAAGAACTTTGGTGGCTTTCCAAGTGCTAGTCTTAAATATTTAAAAAAAAATTATTCAGCTCAGCTTAAGCATTTAGATTATTTATGTATTTGTGATAATCAAGATGTAACAGTAACCCTAGAACAAATGATATCCAGATTTGAGTTTAGGTTCACTGAAAAAAAAAATTCCTTTTTCGATGATATTAAAAATATAGTAAAGATTTTTATACCCAATAATACTCTAGCTTGGATCTCTAAACCTCAAATAAAGAAACCCTTATTAGATAGAATAAAAAAAGAACTATCAGGATTAGATTTTAATAAAATTAAAGTAATGAGATTACAGCATCACCTTTGTCATGCATCAGCTGCATATTTTGGCTTAGCAAAAAATATGAATAAAAAGTATTTAGTTTTTACCTTAGATGGCGGTGGTGATGGTGAGTGTGGTTCTATCAATATTGGATATAATGGAGATATAAAGAAAGTTTATAGTATTAGTAGTAAAAATAGTCTAGCTGCACTTTACTCATCTGTAACTTATCTGATGGGATTTAAGCCACATGAACATGAATATAAAATCATGGGACTCGCCCCTTACACCTCAAAACTTTATACAAATGATATAAAAAAAATACTATACTCATTCCTTGATTTAGAAAAGGATGATGGTTTAGATTTTATTAATAAAGGTTCGGAAAAAAAACATCCTGGATTCGAACTAGGAAAAAAATTAAGACAAAAAAGATTTGATAATATTGCCTTTGCTATTCAAGATTTCTCTGAGGAATTGACAATAAAGTGGATAAAAAGAGCCGTAAAAAAGTATAAGATTAATGATATTCTTCTTTCCGGTGGATTATTTATGAATATAAAAATAAATAAAATAATATCAGAATTACCTGAAATAAACTCCGTTGATGTTTTTCCTTCTTGCGGAGATGAAACAAACTCTTTAGGTATATCATTTTTTTGTCATTCAAAAATTAATAAACCAGAAGTATCATTACTAAAGAACTTCAACTTAGGGCCGGAACTAAATTTTAACGGGAAAAAAATACCTAATAAACTAAAGAAAAAATTTAAATTTGAAACTATTAAAACCAATAAGTATAAGAAAATAGCTGAACTTTTGGCAAAAGGTGAAGTTATCGGTAATTTAGAGGGTAGAATGGAATTTGGTGCTAGAGCACTCGGTAATAGGTCCCTTATAGCAGATCCAATAAATTCAGATGTAGTTGAAAAAATTAACTACCTCATAAAAAAGCGCGACTTTTGGATGCCATTTGCTCCTGCTATTTTGAGTGAAGATGCTTCAAAGTATATTTCAATACCATCAACGATTAAGAACGGATCGCCATACATGATGTTTGGATTTGATTCAAAAATTAATCAACAGAAAAAAATGATTGCTGGTCTTCATAGAGTTGACAAAACAGCAAGGGCACAAATAGTGGATAAAAAAATATATCCAAATTTTCACAAATTATTATGTGAATTCAAAAAGCTGACAGGAAGATCCGTTTTGTTGAACACATCATTTAATCTGCATGGTGACCCTCTTGCACTAAACGAAAAGGATGCCTTTAAAGTATTAGAAAATTCTGAGCTAAAATATGTCTTCTTGGATGATGTATTAGTCTCAAGAAGATAGCTTTTATCTTAATTTATTTCATAAAGTACTAAAGAACCACTGCCTTCATAGCTGACCAGAAAAAAATATTTATCTAAAAACTTATCCTTCAAAAAAAACTGTCCCTCAGGACTATAATGTGGCAATTTTGTAGGAAGAAATTTTACATACTTTATTTCTTTTAAATCTGTTACATCATAAATAAAAAAACCATTTGATCTTTCTAGACCAATAATAGCATAGATCTTTTCTTTAAATTTTATTAAGTTTATAGTTTCTGGTTCTGGTCCCTTGTCATCACTTCTAGCATCAAAAATCAGTTCATTCTTTTTTTTATCAAAAGATGTATTAAAATTTTCAGGAAATTTATCAGATAATATTTTCTCAAATTCATCCCCACTATCATAAAATAATTCTAATTTTGGTTTAATAAAAGATATTCCAAAGAACTTTAATCCACTGGTAAACTTCCATACAGAAAAGCTTCTAGCACCATATGAAAAAATATTATCAACTAAATCATCATTATTGACATCTGCATTGATTATAGAAACTTTTAAACGATTAACATCATCATCAATATTAGGAAATTTTTTATAAAATTCTTCATCAAGTTTAAGTTGAGAAATTCTTTTTTCTTCTGAAAAAAAACTATAATCTTTTGAATCACCCTCATTTGCAGTTGCTAGATAATATATTCCCCTGAACTTCTCATAGATCGTTCTTTTATTTGGTAGTGTTTGAATACCATCTGGTTGATATAACCCTTTGATTGGAAGTTTTTTTAGATTAGCGACTTTATCCTTATCGTTGGAATCAATACCATATTTTAAATCTTCGAAAAGTTTTAAGCCTAGTGAATGTATCGAGTAAAAAGAATAATTAACATAATCAAAAACTGAGATAGCATTATTTTCTTGATTTACAACAAATATAAACTTTTCATCATGAGTTATTGATAAATATTCTGGCTCTAGGTCTTCGGCCAGGGGACCATTTTGAATTTTTCTAATTTCTTTATTATTATTAAAAAGTTTCATATCATATGTTTTTGATACTCTTTTACCCAAGTCAACGATAGATAACGAGCCCACTGGATTGTACTCTGACATACTATTTGGTTCACCTTCATTTGCTGAGATTAGTTGATTTCCCAACTTATTAAAAGTAATCATATCTGGCATTACACCAACTTCAGACTTAAAAATAAAATCGTAATCTTTGTCAAAAAAAACTACATTTCCATTTTTAATTGGATTAAAGTTTTCCATAGCAACTGCTAAAACTTTCTCGCTATTTAAGTCAATACTATTTGGACGCGATCCAAACTTTGAAAGATTGATTTGTTCAATTTTTTTCATATTTTGGTCAAAAACTTTAAATATATCAATACGGTTATATTTAGGGTTAGAAGAAAATATTAACTTCCTTTCATTATCATAAACTGCAATTTCGGTTGTTAGATTTTCATTCCAGTTAAATTCAGAAACAATCTTCATTTCAAATGCTAATGCTGAATTAAAATTAAATGTTAGTAATAAAAAAATTATGATTAAATGATTCATTATTTTATATTCTTAAAAATATGTTATTTTTTATGATATAATATACACCAAAATAACATGAAAAAAATTTTTTTTGGAATTATATTTTGCCTTTTCTTTCAGTTTTTTTTAGTAATAGCGATACTATTTTATAAGGGAGAAAAATCTTATGCTACTTATTATTACATAATTAGTTCATATCCAAACGTTATTACTCAAGGTTATTTAAAGAATGCAATTTATAATAAGTCAGTTGATGATTCTTTAGAACTTGTGAGAAGGCAATCTCGATTAATTTATTCAAATACTAATGAACAGATGGTTAAAGACCTTCTTATGAATACCTACAAGATATTTTATATACTTGATAGTAATGATGACTATAAAAAATTTAGTTTATGGTTAAAAGATCTTAGAAAATTCCTAGATAACGGTTATGGAGACTATCTTTTAAATTTTATAGAGTTTAAGACAAATTATAAAGTAAATCAGGATAGAAAAATAAAAGATGAACTATTTAAGGAGATTAAAAGAGCTCATCCTGCGAACCCAAACATTTATAGAGACCATTTAATTGAAAGTTTTTTAAGTAAAGATATAAATAGGTCTATGGCACTTTGCAAAAATTATTATAATTCTTACCAGTTAACTCTTCCAATTGATTCTAAATATAAAGTAAATGATCCAGATAACTTTAAAAATAAATTTTATTTAAAGACAGAAGATAATAAAAAAAATTTTTCTGATGAAATTAAGATAAATAAAATTTCAAACTACATTTTTGAGGATAATTTTATTAAGAAAACTAGTTTAAAAGTTCATTTGAGATTAATGGAAGGTACAACTCTGATGCCATTCGAAATTACTTTTATAAAAAATAATAATGTTAAAAAGAAATTCAATGTAGATGATTTAAATTTTTTTTCAAAGTATGGATACTTTCTTCAGGATAAATCATTTGTCTCTACAGGAAATCACTTAACAGATGAACTTTTAATTTTTCCAAATGAAAAATATTTTCCTGAAGCAGACAAAATAATTCTTAAATTAAAATTTTCTAAATTAAATATATCGACAATAAATTGTAATGATTAAAATTTGGTTCAGCAAAATAAAATATTTTTTAGTATTATTTTTTCTACTTCTGCTCATTGAGCCGTTAGTATCTTTGTTATCCCAAACATTTTCTAATATAATCTCTGGGCAAGTAATTTACTACCGAGAGGGTAGATTAGATCCCTCCAGATGGTTAATAGGAGATTTTGTTCAAAAATATTTCTCTGTTATAGATGAATTTAAGTTTATAGATAAAAATAAAAGGCTTGAAAAAGTAGATATATATGTAGATGAAGCAAAAATTAAATTACTTCAATCAAAAGCACCGGTAGGTCATAGAAATTGGCAAAAAGCATTTTTAAAATATGAAAATAATGAAATTAATAGAATAAAAATAAGATTGCGTGGTGATAATGCAAGAAATTGGGATTTTAAGAAAAAATCAATTAAAATTAAAACAAGAAAAAAGAAACTCTTTAACGGCTACAGAGAATTATATTATTTGAATGCCCAAGATAAAAATCAAATCAGAAATTTAATACCCAATATGATTGCAAAAAACATGGGGATTATTACACCGTTTTCAAGATTAGTTGAACTTCATCTTAATGGCGAATATCTTGGCGTATATTTGGAAGTTTACAATACAGATGAACTATTTCTCAGAAAAAATAAGTCTATGCCAGTATCATCATACAAATTTAGTGTTGATTTAGATTGGCTTTTTTATAGTTTTGAGCATGGTTTACTAAACCCATATTTATGGAGTAGACAGTCTAAAAATAATATGGATGAGGGTGACGATAGACCTTTATTAATAAATTTTCTAAACAAGTTTAATCAAAATAATGTCCTTTTTAAAGAATTTATTGATTTTGATGAATGGTCTAAATATGAAGCTTACAGATTAATTAGTGGTGATGACCATTCAAATGCTTTGAATAATTTAAAACTATTTGAAGATAATCATAAAGGTAAAATTTCAAATATCTTATGGGATCCAATCATAGATTATGAAAAATATGATGAGAGTTATCTAACTAGATGTAACTACTCCATTCCATGCAAACTTTTAGAAGATCCATTATTCAGATATAAAAGAATGAAATTTGTTTATCAATTTATATTCGAAGAACGTGTTTACGAAAAAACTATTAATCAATTTAAGAACCAAGAGGAAAAAATTAGTAATTCATTATCTCTTGATAGGAATAGACTTCAGTTTGTTGAAAATTCTAGAGATTTTCTTAAAGATTTCTTCTTACCTAAAGATTCAATAAAAAAAGAAATCTCAAAAGTTTATAGCTATCTAAATTATAATTTGGAATTCTTTAAAGGTATATTCAATAAACCATTACAAGCAAAGTGGTTCCAAGATAAAAATATTATTAGAATAAATTTAGATGGTTTTAAACCCATTACAAATCTTATAATTAAATCAAAAAAAAAAATAGATAATGCTTACTACGATGTAAATAGTAATGGAATAATCGATGACGATGATTATAAGTTAAATTTAAGTTATAAAAACAACAAAACCAATATTAATATCGTTCTTTTTTCTAAAAAAATTAATAGTACAATTAAGCATAAATTTCCTAATGGAACTAATTTTATTCCAACTACTCATAATATAATACTTGATACAGAAAATGATATTAGCTCAATTTATTCTTATGATGAATTTAGAAAATTCAACCAAAAAATTAATAATTCAAGGATCAATTCTGATTACTTTCATGAAAATCAATTCTGGATATATAAAAAGATTAAACCGTTTATTATCTCTGAGGATATAAAGGTCTCGAAAAATTTGGTATTTGATAAACCTGTACAAATCAACGCAGGAGTAACCATATTTTTGGAAAATAACGCCAGTATCATATTTAAAAATAACCTACAAATTCTTGGAAATAAAAATAATCCTGTGAAATTCATAGCTGATTCTGATAATAATTTTGGAACAATCGCTATAGTTGGAAATAAATCAGCTAATTCTATAATCAATCATACTATCTTTAAAAATGGTAGTGGCGCCATGAATATTGAAAATATTGATTTCATTTCTATGTTTTCATTAAATGACACTAATAATGTAAAAATCTCAAATGTAAGTTTTGAAAATAATAAAAAGTTTGATGATTTAATTCACATAATATATTCGAATAATATAAAACTTCAAAATGTAACAATTAAAAATGCTAATCTTGATGCAATAGATATTGATTTATCAGAAGTTGAAATTAAAAACTTAAATATTAGGAATGCAGGGAATGATTGTCTAGATTTGATGACTTCAAAAGTTAAAGTGGTTAACTCCAAACTCAAGAATTGCGGTGATAAAGGGGTTTCTGTCGGTGAGGATTCTAAATTAGAACTTAAAGGAACAGAAATAGAATACTCCAAGATTGGAATTGAAGTTAAAGATAATTCAGAAGCTACAATCGCCGAAACAATCTTCAATAATAATGACAAACAAATCAATTCGTACACCAAAAATTGGATGTATGGAATGGATGGAGCAAATATTTATATCAATGATTGTGAATTTATTTCAAGTTCTATTAATAAATTTAAAACTGTTGATGAAACAAAAATTCAAATTGTAGATAGTACCTTTGAAGGAGGTATTGAAAAATCAGAAAATGTTAATATAAAGTAATTAATAATGCAAAAGTTTGAGAGATATGAGTTTAAGTATGTCATTCCAGATGAACTCTGTTTCAGGATTGAAGAACATCTATCAAATTTCATGAAATTTGACTATTTCTCAAAAAAAAATAAATCTAACAGCTACTTTGTAAGATCTCTTTATTATGAAAATGAGCAAAATAATAATTTTTATGATAAAATTGACGGAATTAAGTATAGAGAAAAATATAGATTTAGGACATATGAGAAGAAATTTAATAAAAATATCTACCTTGAAAAAAAAATTAAAAATAATGAAAGAGTTTTTAAAAACAGAATTAGTATAACATCACAACAATTTAAAAAGATAATAAACGAAAATTTTTACTCATTGGTAAATAAAATGGAAGAAAAACAATTTCTAAAAGAATTTATATTTAAAGTGTTAAAGAATAGAGAATCACCTAAAATAGTAATTGATTATGTTAGAAAACCGTATATAAATGAAGATGATCAACATTTCAGAATAAGTATAGATTCGGAACTTACTGCAAGAGATATTGATTTAAATTTTGCTAAAAAATGTTTGCCAGGATATAGAATTATTGAAGTAAAATTTTACAGAAGAATACCACTATGGTTTCATAGAATTGTCCAATCCTATAATCTACGAAGAGTCAGTATCTCGAAATTTGTGGTAGGTATGAAATGTATGAATTACGCAACTGATTTGTCATAAACATTATGAATGAAATTATACAGCAAGCTCAAGAATTCAATTACTCGTCAATAGAGATTATAAATAATCTACTTCTAAGTTGTGTATTTGGAGTTATCATTAGTACACTTTATAAATCTACTCATAAAGGCCTAAGTTACTCTCAATCCTTTATGTTAACCATTGTATTTGTAACTGTTATTGTATGTATGACAATGATGGTTATTGGAAATAGTCTGGCAAGAGCATTTGCTTTGGTTGGAGCTCTATCAATAATAAGGTTTAGAACTGTAGTAAAAGATACTAAAGATACATCTTATGTTTTTTTTGGTCTAGCAGCTGGTATGGCTGCAGGGACCTCTAACTACTTTCTTGGTTGTTTTGGTGTTTTAATAATTAGTATTTTAGCGATTATTCTTCATAATATAAATTATGGTAGTATTTATAAAAGTGAAATTATTCTTCGATTTAGAGCTGATTTTGGGGTAAATAATGGAACCTACGGGAAGGTTTTGGATAAGTATACACTCCAGTCAAATATTTTACATATTGAACCCACTCACCCCAAATCAAAAACTAAGTCAAATTTAATCAACTTTGATCTTGTAATGAAAAAGGATGCAAATCTGGAATTGTTATCAAAGGATATTTCTGAAATAAAAGGTATAAGTGAAATTAAATTAATTGCATCAAAATCTGACGTCGAGTATTAAATAATTTTCACTTTTTTTTTATTATAAACAAATTATTATCTTTCTGTTCAAAATCATTCGATAAATCAAAAAAGTAATATCTATAACTAAGTTGGCTAAAGTATTCTAAAAATTTTTTTTTATCTTTATCATAAACATCCTCAATTATAAATAACCCATCATTACTTAAAAAATTTATTGAATTTAAAAAAAATATTATTGTTCCCTCAAATTGATGACATCCATCATCAATAATAAGATCAAAATTTTTTATTTTTATTTGATTCCACATCCTTTTAATAGAGACCGCTGAAAACTGATCTACTTTTAGGGTTTTAATCCTTTTTTCAATAAACATAGTTTTAGGATCTATGTCACCACCATAAATTCTTGCGTTGGGAAAATAGTCACGCCAGACTCGAAGAGATGCTCCTGGTTTTGAAACTCTTTTAAGTCCATCCTTAAAGACTTTATTTGTTCCTATGCCCAATTCAAAGACATTCTTTATTTTCGATTTTTGATTAGAAAAAAGAAAGTTATAAATATCTGTGTAATTATGTGGCTTCCATGTTATGAAATCTTTATAGTCTTTAAAATATCCTTTATCACATCCATATTTTCTGCATAGATCGTTTAGTTCGTTGGGTATGTCATTATAATCTACCTTGATTGAACCTAGATTATTATTTGTTTTCAAAAATAGTCTAGCAAAAAGTGATTTGATATTTTCAATATTTAGTTTCATTTTCAACAAATTTAAAATATATCTGCATTATTCTTACATATATTTGAAAATTTAGTCTAACTATCATTTTTATTATTAGATTTTAATTGAAGAATTTTATCTACTAACAGTTTTTATACTAAAGTAGATCTTGTAAATATATTAGTGATAGACTTTTGGACGTTCATCATCTTCATTACTAATCTCGATTGGCTTATCTTTACACGAACATAAGTTACTCGCTTTGATTTGTGCTTTCACAAAGGCTCTGTCAGATTCTCTTAAAATTCTATGCATTATATATTTTGATACCGATAGCTTCTTGTTTATCGGTCTGTCTGACTTTGATAGGGTTCTAATCAAAGATTCATATTTTGCGTGAATTAGTTTTCTTTTAATAATAACACCTTCAATAAGCTCAATGATTTGATTTGGTAAACCTTTATCAGATTCTTTTCTAAAAAGTTTTCTAAACATTCTCTCAATAAATTGTATTCCCGGGTAATAACACTTAGATAATATGTGGAAGGAATATGTCTTTTATCTTATTACCCGGAAAACTCTAGTTAAAGAGCGAATCAAAGCTTGCCACAGCTTTAATATAAGCTGAAAGTGGCGCACCCGCTCTCGCACCCGTAGGATGCCTTGATGATATATATGCAAGGTCAGTTGCGTTATTAACGCCAGCAACAACCCTGTAATTATCGTTTATTTTGTACCCACCTCTTAAATTTAAGAGGAATGCAGAGTCAATTCTTCCCGCTCGTGCATTAGGACTACCAATAGATTCCTCGGTCTCTGTTTCCTCAGCAGTACCGTATGTTTCTGAGTGGTAAGTCATATTAATTCCAAAATCAAATTTATTAATTTGATAGTCAGCACCGAATGAAAGTACGTGCTCAGGAATGTATGGTACATTTGAACCATCACGGCCACCCGCAAATATAGACTCAGTATCTGTTGTGGTTGAGTCACCGTCAAGATTTGCATTTGTAAACGTGTAGTTGGCAAAAAACGAAATATCACCAACACCTAATAGATTATCAGGACTATATACTGTTGATAATTCAAGTCCTTTTGAAACTACGTTACCACCATTATCAGGAGAGCCACCAGCATTGGTGTTGTCAATAACAATAACATCTTTAAAGTCAGTGTGGAAACCAGTTACAGACATAGCTAAGTCATTATCTCCGTATCTAACACCAATCTCTTTAGCAATACTTTTCTCTGGGTTAAGTGGGCTCCCATCATCTCTTGAAGCACTTGGACCAGCAGTGTTGAAACCTTTGTATACACCAGCAAACCATTGCCAATTTTCATCATGGTTATAAAGTAACCCACCGCCTGGAACAAATGCCCAAGTTTCTTCTTTCAGATTACTTGTTGTACCCATTGTAGCAGCTTTGTCTCTGTAATGCTGATCTAGGAATTCAAGTCTAGAGCCAAAGGACACTACAAAGTTATTGATTGTTGCAGCTTCTTCAAAGTAAAGTGCATAACCTTCTGTGGACTCGTTTCGGTCATCCGCTTGAGCAACACTTACTCCAGTTAATTGACCTCCTACAGCCTGTGTGAATGTGTGGGTTTGCTGATCTCTATTAATTTTGTCATAATGATATTTGAAACCAAATTTGAAATCATGACCTATATTCTTTCCAAAGAAGTCTGTATTGAATCTTAGATCCGTTTCATTTTTAATACCATAAGCAGCATATTGTCTATCATTATTCTTATATGTGATATTACCAGCTGCTAAGCCCTTGAAAATATCAAGATTTCCAGCAACCGTATTGGCCTTTGAAAGGATTGTTTGCTGTGAAACACTATTCACTTTACTCAACTTAAACCAGTCTCTGTAAAAACCGTTATAATAAACTGTCAAGTTGTTGCTAACGTTTTTATTAAAGTCAGATCTAAATTTTGCGTAGTAAGTATATGCGTTAGAATTCATTTGATCCAATTGACTCGCAACATACCTTTGATATGGGTCAGCATTGAAATCAGCCGTTGTTAATCCAGCGTATCCTTCATTATAGTCTAATGAGTTGTATGACGCCTTGATTTCTAATGTGTTATTCATCGTGGTTGGAAGTTGCCATAATAGCTTTACCATTGGATTAAATTGTTGTAATCCGCCAGCATCATCACTGCCGTAACCTTTTCTATTTACTCCAGTGCCTGGTTCCACATTAAAGTCATGAAAACCATCATTTTCTCTGTAGTAAATTTCCCCAAGCATTGCTAGGGCACCAAAGTCACCAGATATTCCATAATTAGCGTAACCATGTGTTACTTTATCGTTAAAAGATCCATATGAAGTTCTTAAATAATACTTTTCACCCAACTCTACCGGAGTTGTCTGATAGTTTATAACACCACCAGTGGTATGAGGACCGTATCTAAATTGACTAGTACCTTTCAGTACTTCTATTGAATGCATTTTACCTGCTAGTGGTGAATAATATGCATCAGGTGCAGAATAAGGTGCAGGTGCAATATTGACTTCATCTTCCATCATTGTAATTGCAGCAGACCTTAACGTGTTAACACCTCTCAAACTAATATTAGGGAAAATACCAAATCCAGCTTCTTCTCTAGAATATACACCTGGTGTATTTCTCAGTATATTGTTGATGTTATCAAAGTTATATTTTCTGATCTCCTCAGCAGGAATATAATCACCAGAGCCCGGCAGATTAAATGGTTGGTCAGGTGTAACAAAAATATTTACATCAGGAGCAACATAAGACAATTGCTCCTGAGTATTTGCTTGATTAATCATAGTTATGATTGAAAGGAATGTTAACCATGACATTCTGCGGGTATATTTTGGTACCAACCAAGAAGTTTTTTTCTTCATAAGAAATCTTCTTGAAATTAATAATTATTATCAATCTAATGTATTTTTCTTGGATGTCAATGATAATGATTATTAATTTCATTTTTTTTTACAATGACTGCGGTCTTTAATTTATACTCCCCCTAGTTAATAAAGTTAGACTCTATTAAAAAAATAGTAATATTTTAAAAAAATATCATATAAAATAATGCCATAAATTTTATGATTTAATCAGTCTGAGAGACCATATGAAGATAATAAACATAATGAAAATAAAAAATATTTTAATAGAAAATACAAAAAAACTGAACAAATTATCCGTTATTTGTATTTTATCAACATGTATTTTAGTTATCTTCTTTCTTTTGAAAGATCCACACGAAAAAAAAGATATTGAATTAAAAAAAACAGAAATTGAGATTACCGATTCATTAATTGAAGAGGTACCTACTAAGGTAGACGAACGTCAGTTATCAGTAAAAACTGATGCTAAAAAAAAAGCAAATGTGGAAAAAAAAACACCGCCTGTAGTAATATCAAAGAAAAAGTTGGAATCCAAAAAAATAGTAAAGGAGCCCAAAGATATTGTTCAGAATCTGCACAATGGCCTTATATCTATCAGACCAAAACAAACGGGAAATTTGGATAAAATTACTGTTCTCATTCAAAATACTTATAGAGTAGAAAAGATGTTAAGTTTGATTATTGGTAAAGAGTGGAAAAATGTAAGCATTAAAAAAAGAAACCAACTAGTAAATGTATTTACCGAGTATATTTCCAAAAATTACATTAGAAGATTTATAAAAATCAAAAAACCTATATTTACGACTAATGAAACTAAAGATGTTGGAAAAAATTATAAAATGGTTAAAACACAATTAATTGTTGGCAATGAGACGGTTTCTGTTAATTATTTACTAAATGAAGTTAATGGTTATTGGAAAATTTTCGATGTTTTATTAGCCGGTTCAGTAAGCGAAATAGCAACCAAAAAATCTGAATTTGCTTCCTTCATATCAAAAAATAATGTGGATTCTCTTATTGAAGCAATTACAAAAAAAAATAAGATTCTATTGAGTGAATAGCCTAAATTTATTTTTATTAAAAATTTTAATTAAGCTTTGTGACTAAATTAAGTACAGAGTATGCTTTAATTCTAAATGTTAAAAAAAATAAGCCAAAGTGATGTAAAAGAACTTAAAAAATTACACAAAACTTTCAAGTTGTATGACTATAACTATAAAAAACTTTTCTCACTTGAATCTTCAAAAAAGAACTATTTTTTAGTTCTTACATTTTTTTTAGCAACAATGTCTATAGAGGTCCTGTTAAACCAACCCTTTAAAAACAAAATTAAAATTATACATAATAACGTTTCAAGGAGATTTTTTAAGTCTAACTTTGAAAAAGTAGATAGAATTGAAACAAATTCATTTGGTTTCTCTTTACTTATAATTCTCAGAAGATTAATAAAAGATAATAGAGAGTATACGCTATATTTAAAAGAATTTTATGAACTGGCCTCTCTTCACTGGCTAGTTATTCAAAATTATAATTCAGATGAGTGCGATTATAAAATTAATCAGTTAAAAAGTTTGTGGAAAGTTAAAAACAATATTATCCTCAAAATTGACCAAGATTCCTTGATTGATTTAATAATAGACTTGTATAAAAGTTTTGAAATAGGAATTGGAAACAAAGCAATTATTAAAAGAAACATCGCATCGTTGATTTACTCTGTAAGCAAAGCTAATAAAGAGTTTAGAAGTGATGTTTTAAAAGAGTTTAAAAAAAAAATTAAGTAATTGACAAATTAAGTTTAACTTTTATTTTTTTCTTCTATAATCGTGATCAGTTTATGAATACTATTGTAATTTGGTCTTTTTTTTCTGGAGCGATTGCCGCTTGTTCTTTGACACTAGGTTCCCTCGTAGGTCTTACAATACGAATTCCCTCTGTAATAATTGGTTTGCTTGCAGCCTTCGGAGCTGGCGCCCTTTTATCTGCTTTAGCTCTCGAATTAATTGCGCCTACAGTTGAACACTTAGTAGCAGCAAACACACTAATTGAAATAGAAGAAAGTAAGCATAGTTTATTTATTCTCATTGGTGGGTGTATAATTGGTGGTTTACTATTTGTTGCACTTGATCAAATCATAGGACAAGGCGGAGGGTATTTGAGAAAGACTGCTTATATTATCTCTAAATCGGCTGTTGAAAGAAAAAAGTTTTTTAGAGAAATTCTAGCTGACATATCAAAGATTCCAATCTTTAAATCCGTACCACCCCAAGATATACAAGCCATAATAGTTAGGTTAAAGCCTAGGTTATTTCATGAAGGAGAAATTGTATTTAAAAGAGGAGATACTGCAGAGTCAATGTTCATAGTAAGGTATGGGAAACTTTCAATTGACAGTCCTGACCATCGAGATATTGAAGTTGGTAAAGGGTCTATAGTAGGTGAGATGGCGCTTCTCAAACACACCAAACGGCCGTCTTCCGTTAAGGCTGTTGAGGAGACTGAATTATTGGTTTTGAGTGCTGATGATTTTAAAGAATTACGACAAAAAATACCTGAATTTGATGAGGTGTTAAAAAATCTTGCCGCTAAAAGAATTAAAGAAAATATTAATTTTTTAGAGCAAGATAATTTAGAAAGACAAAATTGGGCTAATCAAGCCATACAAGCAATTGATCAGGGAACTGCTCACCAATTACCAACAAGAACTGATTTGCAAAAAGACTTTGATTCACATAGTCATGCTGCAATGGCTATCTGGTTAGGGATCGCTCTTGATGCAATTCCTGAGAGTATTGTCATTGGAATTGCTATACTTGGTATGGCTGCAAGTATATCCGCATCAGGCGTTGAACCATCATTTTTTGATGTACTGCCTTATACGTTCATTGCTGGTTTATTTTTATCAAATTTCCCTGAAGCGTTATCAAGCTCAGCACAAATGCAAAAGCAAGGAATGAGCTTTGTCAAGGTAATTTCATTGTGGTCTAGTCTTGTAGTACTAACTGCAGTAGGTGCAGCATTCGGAGCACATATTGGAGACACAATAAGTCATAGTAGTTTAGTATTAATTGAAGGTATTGCAGCAGGTGCTATGCTTACTATGATTTGTTCAGCAATGCTACCTGAAGCATCTCACTTAGCTGATAATAACCTTGTTGGCTTATCAACACTAGCCGGATTCCTTTGTTCTATTTTGTTTAAACTTCTTGAATAAAAAAAAAAATCAATTAATTTGATAATGAAGGAGTATTTACTATGGATTGTGGTTGTGGAAGGTCACCAACAGGAAAATGTATTGGTTGGCACAGTTTAAGCGAAGATGAGTTTAAAAAAAAACTTGAAACTTACAAAAAAACAAAATCAAAAGAAGTTACTTAAGTTTAACCTGATTATACTTTAATCAAAATGGAAGATTAGTCTGGCCCATAAGAAATTTATCAACGGAATGGGCGACTTGTCTGCCCTCTCTTATTGCCCAAACAACTAGCGATTGACCGCGTCTCATATCTCCAGAAACAAATACATTGTCGAGATTAGTTTTATAGTCTTGGTCGTTTGCTTTGACATTGCCCCGTTCGTCAAGATTAACACCTGATTCATAAATTAGTTTATCTTTAATTGGATGTACAAAGCCCATTGAATGGGCTTTGTACA
>JBELJQ010000003.1:0-52397 GCA_042090305.1 Candidatus Pelagibacteraceae bacterium
TATTAACCCATTTAATACGGATTCTTGACGGGTATCGCCTCCAATGACAAAATCAACTGAAGAATTTTTGAAAATTTTTTTAGTTAGATTTAAGTAGTTTTTATGTGTTACAATAATAATTTTTTTGAATAATTTTGTTTCTATAAATTTATTAACTGAAATTTCTAATATTGAATTTCCATTTATTTTAAAAAATTGCTTTGGAATATTTTTATCAAATCTTTTTCCAACCCCACCTGAAAGAATTATTGCCAAATTATTTTGCGACATTTAAGTTTGTAGTATAAAAGATAGTATGTTTTATATTTATTTAGAAGTTATTAATTTATTTACACTTATATTATTTACATTAATTTGTTTTGAGCAAATAGAAAAAAAAGTAAATTTAAAAAAAATCATTTATTTCACATCTTTATCCCTGTTAGCCTTACTAAATTATTTCAAATATTACATGTTTATTAAAGATGAAGCCAGTTATTTAGTTATTATAGTATCCTTATTAATTATAATTATTATCACAACTTTTTTAATACTTTCTATATTCTCATTTCAGTTTTTAAGATTGAGAATTTTATTTATTCCTTTCTTTTTAATTCTATTCATATTTAGAATTATAAGTTTAAATATCTCTGTAGAAAATTCGAATAATTTCCTCTTAGATAATAATATTCTTATTGTACATATTTTGAGTTCATTGCTTGCTTATTCTTTTTTAACAATAAGTACTGTAACTTCATTCTGTACTTTTATTCAAACTTTTTACTTAAAAAAAATGAGAACTAATAAAAATTTCTTAACTCCTTTACCTTCAATAAATGAAAGTGAAGTCATAACAATTTCACTCCTAAATTTCACTGTATTACTTTTAAGTCTATCATTGGTAACTGGTTATTTTTATTTTAAAGAAGATAGTAATAATTTAGGTTTTTTCTTTAATAGTAAGAGTTTAATAAGTATTGTAGCCTTGTTATTGATTACAATAATTTTAACAGTGAGAAGTTTGGTTGGAATATCTGGTCAAACAATGTTTAAATTGATTATTTTATGCTATTTTCTTATAAATTTTTCTTACTTTGGTGTAAGGTTCTTGTATTGATATGAAAATAAGAAATTTAAATATAAATTCTAATATTTTTCTAGCACCAATGTCAGGAATATCAGACTTTCCTTTTAGGGAAGTGGTAAAAAAATTTAAACCTGGACTAGTCTTTTCTGAGATGATTGCTAGTAGAGCTCTTATTGAAAAAAACAAAAAAACTATAAAAATGATAAAGAAAGATAGTAATGAAGTATCAGCAACCCAAATTGCTGGTTGTGAACCAATCGTTATGGCTGATGCTGCAAAAATCTGTGAAGATAATGGCGCAGATATTATAGATATTAATATGGGTTGCCCTGTTAAGAAAGTTGTTAATGGTTATGCAGGCTCTGCTTTGATGAAAGATGAAAAACTAGCGTATAAGATAATTGAATCTGTAGTTAATGCGGTAAGAGTTCCAGTTACTCTTAAGATGCGAAAAGGGTGGGATAATGATTATTTAAATGCTCCTTTAATAGCCCTCAATGCAGAACAATTAGGAATTCAGATGATAACAATCCACGGAAGGACAAGATGCCAAATGTTTAAGGGAAAAGCTGACTGGAAATTTATATCTAAGGTTAAGGATTCAGTCAAAATCCCTGTACTTGTTAATGGTGATGTTAAAAATTATATAGATTTCAATGAGTCACTCAAACAATCAAATGCTGATGGTGTAATGGTTGGAAGAGGAGCTTACGGTAAACCATGGATCTTTGATGAATTAAGAATAGAAAAGTCAGAATACAAAATATCTGAAAAATTAAGAAAACAGATTATTCTTCAACACTTTGATATGAACCTTGAACATTATGGACATGATATAGGAATCAAAAACTTCAGAAAACATTTGGGATGGTATTCGAAATGTATCAATAATTCGTGCGAATTTAGAGTGAAGGTTAATTCTTCTGAAAATCAAAAAAATATAAAAAAAATGATTAATGATTTCTTCTAGAATATTTAATGTCAAAATTTATTAAAGAAAAATATTTCCATAATCTTTTTGATTATTTTACAGAACCTATCTTAACCATTGATAAAAGCTCATTTATTATAAAGTATTGTAATGCTGAATTCGAGAATATGATTGGTAAAAGTTTTAAGTATTTAGAAAATAAATATCTTGATAAAATTATCAGTAAAAACCTTTTTTTTTTAAGTAACCTTAAAGACATTTCTGAAAAAAATAGAAATTTTATTATTAAAGATAGAATAAAATTTGGAGAAGATGAATTTGAAGTAAAGTGTATTATTTTTGAGGACAAAGATCCATATCTAACCTTATTCTTTCTTAAGGTCGACAAAGAAAATAATTCAAGTCTCATAGATCAAAATATTAAATTTCTAAATGATATTTTGGCAATTTTAGGTCATGAAGTTAATAACCCAATAACAACGATAAAAATTGCTACGGATCTATTAAAAAAAAATCGAACTAACGACGATGAAGAGTTATTTGAAATAATAAAAAAGGAAGCAGACAGAATTAAAATGTTATTTGAAAATTTCAATATCTATAATAACGATAATTTACAGAAAACTAGTGAAAATATACACGAAATTATAAGATACTCATTGATAAAATTTAAAGAAAATACTCTTTTAACACCTATAATCGAAGAGTTTGATCCCTCACTACCTATTATTAAAGTCAATAGAGAATCTTTACTACAAGTTTTTGATAATATAATTAAAAATTCTATCGAGGCCTCAAAAAATACAACTAATTCATTTGTAAAAATTACAACCAAATTCATAGAAGGTGAAAGAATAAAGATTCCTAATATTATTGAGAAAGTAAAAAAAAATTATATCTCTGTGGTTATTACTGATAATGGAGTAGGAGTAGATTCAGAAGAAATTAATAAGCTATTTCTTCCTTTTTATACAAAAAAAAAAAAAGGATCTGGCATTGGTTTATTTTTAGTTAAAAAAATAATTAATGACCATGAAGGACATATAAGTATAAAATCAATAAATGGTTTGACAAAGGTTGATATTAATTTGCCTATATAGATGGATATGGAAAAAAGAATTTTAATTATTGACGATGATTTTTCTCTGAGAAAAGTTATGGTTAAAGCTTTAAGTAGTAAAGAAATTTCCGTAAAAAGTGTTTCTTCAATTTCTGAAGCCTGGGTTCGTTTAAGTAACGAGAGTTTTGATTTAGTAATTTGTGATGTTATGCTACCCGATGGGGATGGACTTGAGCTTGTAAAAAAAATAAAAGATAAAGATAAAAATCAGAAAATTATTATAATTTCTGCGCAAAATAATATCATTACAGCAATTAAAGCTGATGAACTAAAAGTATTTGAATACTTACCCAAGCCTATTGATCTCAATGACCTCATTATTTCTGTAAATCAGTCACTTAAAGCTAAAAGTAAACAAACTAAATTAGATATTGATTTTGATTTTAATAATCAATTACCAATGATTGGTAGCTCAGTTGCTATGCAAAATGTTTATAAAAATATTGCTAAAATTACAAAAACAAATTTTTCAGTTCTTATTACTGGAGAATCAGGAACTGGAAAAGAATTAGTAGCTCAGACGATACATAACTTTGGTGTTAGGTCAGAATCTCCTTTTATTATTATTAATATGGCATCGCTTCCTAAGGATCTAATAGAGAGTGAGCTCTTTGGATATGAAAAGGGAGCGTTTACAGGAGCTGAGAAAAGAACATTTGGATTTTTTGAAAAAGCTTCAGGAGGTACATTATTTCTTGACGAAATAGGTGATATGCCTTTTGATATCCAAGCTAGATTACTTCGCGTTCTTCAGTTCGGTGAATTTTCAAGAGTTGGTGGAAGAGAACAGATTAAGATAGATGTGAGAATAATATCTGCAACTAATAAAAATCTTATAGAGTCAATTGAACAAGGAACTTTTAGGGAGGATTTATTCTACAGATTGAATGTTATTAATGTTGATTTACCCCCATTAAGAGAAAGAGATGAAGACGTACTATCACTAGCTAACCATTTTATAGCTAAATATTCATCAAGTACAAAAAAATTTGATGAGAGTGCTATTAAGATACTTAAAGAGTATAATTGGCCAGGAAATATAAGAGAACTAGAGAATTTAATAAAAAGAATATCTGTTTTATCAACAGAAAATATAATTGATAGATATATAGTAGAAAATATGCTGAGCCTAAATTACAGTGATAAAAATAATATAAAGATTAAAAATATAAATAAAAAAGAAAGTCTTAAATCATACCTAGAAAATTTTTTTGAAGAATTTTATAGTTCTATTGGAAATGAGAACACTGAGCTAAATTTATATGATAAGTTTTTAACAGAATTTGAAAAGCCGGTAATTATTAAAACATTAAAATATTGTAGTGGAAATCAAATGAAAGCCGCAAAGATTTTAGGGTTAAATAGAAACACTTTAAGATCAAAAATTTCAAAGTATAAAATTCCAAATAAATTTGGAAAAAAATAATGTCTACCTATTTAGAGAATTTCTTCAAAAGTATAAATAAAAGTAATTTTATATTTTTAGCTATCTTTTCTATTTCATTTATCTTGAGTTTCTTATTATTTATTATTTTAATTGGAAGTTTTCCAAATTTAGAGCAGGTTGAAAATGTATCATCTTTGATTCAAATAAATTTTCTTTTAGTTATTGTTTTAATAATAATTTCTATAAAAAAAATAGTAGACATATTTTATCTTCAAAAACTAAAATCAAAATTTAAAATAAAAATTACGTCACTTTTTATTTTTATAACTCTTATTCCTGCGTTTCTTATAACTGTGTTCTCATTTATTTTTTTTGATCAAGGTTTAAAAATTTGGTTTAATGAAAAAATTAAAGAAGTGATTGTGGGATCAAAGGAAATATCAGAATCATACTTTAATGAGCATACAAGTAATATAAAAAACGATATTTTATTTATTAAGAACGAAATTAGTAATGAGAAAATAGTTTTTTTTACTGATAAAGTTAGACTTTCCGAATACATTAAATATTTTGTAGAAATTAAAGATTTAGACGAAGCAATAATTTTTGAAAGTTCTGGTCAATTATTAGCAAAAGTAGGAACCTTCCTAATTGAATCTGAATCAGCGCCACCCCTTTGGTCATTTATTATTGCTGATGAGGGAAATATTGCAGTTTTTCCTAATAAAGAAAGTACTAAAGTTCGTGCATTAATTAAATTGCAAAGAGCAATTCCAACATACCTTTACATAGGAAAGAACGTTGATTCAAATGTATTATCTCGTGTAGAATCTGTAAATCTTACTGCTAAGGAATACTCAAATTTAACAATGAAATTAGATAAGTTTCAAATGCAATTCAATGAATTATTTTTAGCAATAAACTTTCTAATGATCCTATTATCAATATGGTTTGGTTTAAGATTCTCTGGCAAATTAATTGAACCAATAATGGAGATAATTTCCGATTCTGAAAAAATAATTGATAATGATTTTTCATCAAGAATTAGAGTTTTTGAAGATAAAAATGAATTTAATATATTATCCAATGTATTAAATAAAATGTTGGATAAATTAAATCAACAAACAGCTAAATTATTTAAAGCTAAAGAAATAATTAATTTAAGAAGGAAGTTTACTGAAAAAATAATTAATGAAGTAAGTACAGGTATAATTCATTTAGATTTAAATAATAACGTTACAATTTGGAATAAAAAATCTCAGGAAATATTTAATTATGAGGTAAAAAAAAATTTCCTAAAAAAAAATAAAGATATTAGTACTATTATAAAAAGATTTCATGCTAATGAACTTAAAAATAATGAAATACAATTAAAAAAAATATCCAATAATCAACTTAAGATTATTAATATTAAAATTTCAAAACTTATTGAAAAAAAAAAATTAAATGGATTAATACTTAGTATTGATGATGTTACAGAATTGGTGACTGCGCAAAAACATGCAGCTTGGTCAAATGTTGCTAGATATATAGCACATGAAATTAAAAATCCATTAACCCCTATAAAACTTTCAGCTCAAAGATTAGAAAAAAATATTAAAGATAATAAAAGTTTGGTTGATTGTACTGAGACTATAAAAAGACAAGTAAATAATATTCAGTCCCTAGTATCAGAATTCTCCAATTTTGCACGAATGCCAGAAAGTAAATTTTCAAAACATAAGCTACATGAAATTATTAATTCTCAAATTAATACATTGAAAATAATTGATGAAAATATAGAAGTTAAATATAAAAATAAGCTAAAAGATATAAAACTTAATTGTGATTATAACCAACTCAGTCGAGTTTTTTTAAATATATTAAAAAACTCATATGAATCTCATTCCAAAACTCATAAATTAATATCTGTAAAAGTAAAAGAAGATAATAATGCCGTTTATATATTAATAGAAGACAATGGATTAGGTTTTGGAGAAAATAGAGATAAACTATTTGAACCATATATTACAAGTAAAGCAGATGGCACAGGTCTTGGCCTAGCAATATGTAAAAAAATAATAGAAGATCATGAAGGAGAAATATATTTAATGAACAGTAATGATTATGGTGGCGCATGTGTAAAAATTAAATTATACAAAGTAAGTTAAAATGAATAATTTTAAGGAAATTTTAATAATTGATGATGAAATTGATATTTGTAAGCAATTGTCAGGACTTCTTAATGACTTAGGTTACAATTCATCATATTCTATCACTTCAGAGAAAGGTTTAGATCTTTTTAAAGATAAAAATTTTTCACTAGTTCTCTTGGATATTTGGCTCAATAATTCGAAGTTTGATGGTTTTCAAGCCTTAGAAAAAATTAAAAATATTAATCCTGACATTCCTGTAATAATGATAAGTGGTCATGGTAATATTGAAACAGCCGTTAATTCAATAAAGAAAGGGGCTTATGACTTTGTTGAAAAACCCTTTGACAGTGATATCTTAATTTTCAAAATTAAAAAAGCTCTTGAAACATTATTTTTAAAAAGAAAACTTAATAACTTTGCGCAAGTAAGAAAAAATTTAAGTTTAGTGAATGTTTCAAAATCATCAAAAAAACTTTCAGACTTTATTGATAATAATGCTAAAAATGATTCAAATATTTTTATCCATGGTGATAAAGGTAGCGGAAAACAATTCGTAGCCACGATAATACATAGCAAATCATACAGATCAAATAAAAATCTCAAAATTATAGATTGTAATCAAAAAAGTAATGATTTTGAGATAGAGTTTTTTGGAAAAGAAGAAAATAAAGTAGTTGAAATTCCTGGTATATTAGAGGAAGTAAACTTTGGTACGTTATATTTAAAAAATATCGATAAAATTCAAGATACTACCCAAGGAAAATTACTGAGAATTCTCGAAGAAAAAAGATATTCAAGAATTGGTTCATTTTCTCCTATAAACTTAAATCTAAGAATAATTGCTTCATCAACTCAAAATTTAATCAAGTCTTCTAAGATTATTAGAAAAGAATTGCTAGAAAAACTAAATTTTGCGGAGTTAAGAATACCAAGTCTTCATGAAAGAGTTGATGATTTTCCTGGTCTTGTTGAGATATTTGTAAATCAGATCACGAGGAAAACTAATTTAAATCATAAAAATATTTCCGATGACCTTTTAAATATTTTGTATAAAAAAAAAATCTTTACAAATGTTTCTCAGCTTGAAAAATTTATAGAATGGCTTATTTTAATGTTTGATAGACGTAAGGAGAAGTCAATAACCCTTGAACTTTTGAATGATTTACTTTCTGCGGTAATTGATCTAAATTTAAATCAATCCAATTTATCTAAAGACAATGATGAAATATTTAATCTTAAAATTAAGGAGGCTAGAGATAATTTTGAAAAGAAGTTTTTAATGTACAACCTGGAAAAATTTAAATATAAATTATCATTAGTTGCAACAAAGATTGGAATGGAAAGAACAGCACTTTATAGAAAAATAAAATCTATGAAAATTGATATGGATACAAAATAATGAAAATAATTGTATGTGGTGCAGGTGAAGTAGGTTCTAATATTGCAAAACAGCTAGTATATGAGGATAATGATGTCACAATTATTGATGAGTCGGAACCTTTATTAAGAAAATTAAATCAAAATTTAGATTTAAAGAGTATTCGTGGTAAGCCATCGCATCCCGAAGTATTAGAAAACGCTGGAGCGGATGAGGCTGATATGATTATTGCTGTATCTGATAGTGATGAGTCAAATATTATAAGTTGCGAGTTAGCTAACCATTTGTTTAAGGTTCCCTTAAAAGTTGCAAGAATTAAAGAGTCTGGTTATTTAAAACCAAAATATCAGGAAAATCTTTTTGTTAGTGGGAAAATTGATGTAGACGCAATAATTTCTCCAGAACTTGAGGTTGCAAAGGATATCATAAGAAAATTAAATACTCCTGGTGCATTTGATTCATTTTATCTTGGAAATAAAGTAGCCAGAATAATAGGAATATCAGTAGATGAATCCTGTCCAATTATAAATACCCCATTAAGAATGTTGCCAGGTATATTTTCAGGACTTGATGTAAAGATACTATCAATATTTCGTAAAAATGAATTAATAACACCATCAGGAAAAATGGAAATCTACCCTGGAGATGACATCTATATTTGCATAAGAAACAATGACTTACTAAGAGCATTAAGAGTTTTTGGTATTAAATTCCAAGAAAATAGAAAAATTATAATATTAGGTGCTGGTAATATTGGATTAAATATTATTAAATTATTAGAAAGTGATTACCCTGATATAAGTTGTAAAATTATTGATAATAATATTAATACAACAAAAAAGATTGCAAATAATTTATCTAACCAAAATACTATATTATGCGGCGATGCTTTAGATATTAAACTTCTTAAAGAGGCTGGTGCAGAGGATGCAGAGGCCATTATTAGCGTTACAGATGATGATGAGGTTAATATATTTGGTTCAATCTTAGCTAAAGATCTTGGTTGTAAACGTTCAATGGCCATTGTAAGTAATCAGAACTATAGAAATTTAAATAAAAGACTTAACCTAGATATAATGGTAAATCCTGGCAATATTACTACATCAGCCGTTCTTCAATACGTTAGGCGAGGGAAAGTTAAAGAAATACATGATTTTGGAAATGATAGAGGAGAAATTATGGAAATTGAGATTTTACCCACTACTAAATTTGCTGATCAAAAAATTTCAGATCTGACGATTCCTGAAGGAGTTGTTATAGGCGGTATAGTAAGAAACAGAGAATTAATTTTTCCTGATGAAAATACGATTATTTATGTGAAAGATAAACTTATAATATTCTCTGACCCCTCTTCGATAAAAGAAATTGAAAAATATTCTGAAGTTAACATAGAATTTTTTTAATGGAAATATTTTACGTAAATGGTTCCTTTAGGAATAAAAATAAAGCTAATATTTCAGTTCAAGATAGAGGATTTAATTTTAGTGATGGTGTTTATGAATTGATTTCTTTCAAGGAAAGAAAAATAATTCTATTCGAAAGGCATCTTGATCGTTTAAAATTGTCACTTATTTCTCTAGGAATTAAACAACCATTCACTAATTATCTAACATTTAGAATTATAATAGACAAACTTATAAACCTAAATAACCTTGAAAACGGTTATATTTATGTGCAGATAACAAGAGGTTCGGCAAAACGAAATCATATTTTTACTGATAATTTAAAACAAAATGTAGTTTTATTCTTAATACCGGAAAGAAACATTGAGAACATAAAAAATGGTGTTAAAGTTATAACATCAAAGGATATTAGGTGGGGAAGATGTGATATAAAATCTATTTCATTATTACCTAATATTTTATCAAAACAAAAGGCACATCTGAGTGGGTTGTACGAAACATGGCAAATAAAAGATAAATTTGTTACTGAAGGGACTACATCAAATGCTTTTATTGTGGATAAAGAGGACAACATTAGAACTCATCCAAAATCTCCAAATATACTTGGAGGTGTTACTAGAGAGATTGTAATTAGTCTTGCAAAGAAATGTAAATATAAAGTTATTGAAAAACCCTTTGATATGAATGATATTAGTAAATGTAATGAGGCTTTTTTAACAAGTACTACAGTTAGAATACTACCTGTTTTAAAAATCGATGATTTTGAAATTAATAATAGCAAGATTGGAAAAATCACTCAGAACTTAATGAATAAAATTAACGATTATATTAAAGAAAATGATTGAACAGGATATAATTGTATTACATCCTTATCTTAAAGATTCTAGAAGCGAAAAGTCAAACAGATTGAAGGAAGCTGAAGAGCTTGTGAAAGCTATAAACCTAAACTGTATTTTTTCAAAATCAGTAGGCTTGATTAGTATAAATCCCAAAACTTACTTAAACTCAGGTTTTGTTAAGATGCTAGAGGACAAAGCTAAAAATATAAAAGTAAAACTGGTATATATAAATGTAAATTTATCCCCAATACAACAGAGAAATTTAGAAAGAACAATTAACTGTAAGGTAATAGATAGAACAGGTTTGATTTTAGAAATCTTTGGTTCGCGAGCAAGATCTAATGAAGGTAAGATAAGTGTAAATTTAGCAAGTCTTGAGTTCCAAAAAAGTAGACTTGTCAGATCATGGACACACCTTGAAAGACAAAGAGGTGGAGCTGGTTTTATGGGTGGGCCAGGAGAAAAGCAGATTGAATCTGACAAAAGACAAATCACTGAACAAATTAATAGGTTAAAGAAAAAAATTGAGAAAATTAATAATATAAGAATAAATCAAAGATCTAGAAGGATAAAAAATAATACTCCAATAATTTCATTGGTAGGTTATACAAACAGCGGTAAATCGACACTTTTTAACTTATTAACAAAGTCCAATGTATTATCTAAAAATATGCTTTTTGCCTCTCTAGACTCTACAATAAGACGTACTAGAATTAATGAAATAAATTTAGTTTTTGTTGATACAGTAGGTTTTATAAGAGATTTACCTACGAGTTTAATAGACGCTTTTAAATCTACATTAGACGAAATTGTAAATTCAGATATTATTTTACACGTAAGAGACCTTTCAGATGACGAGTATTTATTACAAAAAAAAGAGGTTTTAAAAATTCTTAATGAAATTGGAATTAAAGATGATGATAAAAGAATAATAGAAGTTAATAATAAATTTGATTTAGTTGCCAATGAATATCGAAAAGAACAAATGGGAAGAGAAAATATAATCACCTCTGCTTTATCTGGTCAAGGAATCAGTAACTTGAGAATAAAGATAATGAGTAAACTAAGTTCACTTTATAAAAATTCATATTTATTTAAGGAGTCTTATAAGACTTGATGTATCATCCTTATCATAACCTAACTTTATAAGTTTCTTATAGTATTTTTTTATTATCCATGTATTAGGTAACTTATCTTTTTTTTTAAAATTATTAAATATTAGATTTAAATCCTTTAGCATAAGTTTATTCATAAAACCAAAATTGAATTTATTCTTAAGCATTGTATGACCTCTATTATCTAATTGCCATGATTGACCAGCTCCATTCGAAATTACATTTATCAATTTTTTTGTGTCCAATTTTTTTATTTTAGCAAAGTTTAAACCCTCTGCTAGTCCTTGAATTACACTGGCAACGCAAATTTGGTTTACCATTTTAGTTAACTGACCATTACCACTTTCACCCATGTAAATACATGATTTAGAGTAAAATTTTGTTATCTTTTCTATATTCTTAAATTTTAGCTTTTTACCTCCTACCATTAGTGATAATTTTCCTTCCTTGGCACCAACTTCTCCACCACTCATTGGGGCATCAAAGAAATAAGCTCCTTTTAAAAGACATTTACCATAGATTTTCTTTGATATAATTGCAGAAGACGTTGTGTGATCAATTATAATTGTATTTTCTCTAATTCCTGTCAATAATCCATCTTTTGATAAAAATATAGATTTTAAATCCTCATCATTTCCAACACAAGATATTATGATATCTGAGTTTTCTGCTATTTGTTTATAAGATTTATAAATATTTATTCTATTCCTATTCTTTTTAATAAATTCTTGTGTATTTTTTGATTTTCTGGAAATTATATTAAAATTTTGCGAAATATTTAGTAAATGAGTTGCTATATGCTTACCCATTATACCTATTCCTATAAAACCAATATTTATTTTATTCATAACTAAATTTTAATTCATTATTTTTTGAGAAAATATTTACAGTTTTATCCTCTATACTTTTATTTAGTAATAAGGATCGAGCAAGTTCATCAATTATATGAGTTTGAATAACTCTTTTTAGTGGTCTGGCACCATATTCTGATGAGAAACCTTCCATAGCCAGCCAATCTTTGGCAGTGTTGTCTAGTTTTAGTCTGATTTTTTTTTCTTTAAGGATATTAGATAGGCTATCAATTTGTATTTTAATAATATTATAAATTTCATTCTTCGTTAATCTATTAAAAATAATTATATCATCTATCCTGTTTAAAAATTCAGGTTTAAATTTAGTTTTCACTTGCTCAATTATTTTATCTTTTGTAAAAACTTCAATTTCGCTCTTTTGATCATCTGAAAAATTTATAAGTTCAGCTCCAATATTTGAGGTCATCACAATGAGGGTGTTTTTAAAGTTCACAGTACGGCCATTAGAGTCTGTTAATCTTCCTTCATCAAAGACCTGTAGTAATAAATTAAAAATATCTGAATGGGCCTTCTCAATTTCATCAAGAAGAATAACCTGATATGGTTTTCTTCTAATGGACTCAGTTAACATTCCTCCAGTTTCATGGCCTACATAACCTGGAGGAGAACCAATTAGTTTTGAAACGGAGTGCTTCTCCATTAACTCTGACATATCAATTCTAAAAAGTGACTTATTATTTTCAAAAAGATATGCAGCAATTGCTTTAGTTAACTCAGTTTTACCGACACCTGTAGGCCCTAGAAAAAGAAATATTCCGAGTGGTCTATTTGGGTCTTGAATACCAGCTCTGGATCTTAGCACACATTTTGAAATTATTTCAATAGCCTTATGTTGTCCCACTACAATTTCTTTAAGTTCTTTTTCCATATTTATAATCTTTTCTTTTTCACCTTCGAGCATCTTAGATACAGGAATACCTGTCATCTTTGAAATCACTTCTGCAATTTCCTTGGATGTAACTTCTTTACTTATAAATATCTTGAGTTCTTTATTAGATTCAAGTTTAACCAATTCTTTTTCTAAACTAGGTATTTTAGAATAAGCTAGTTCACCTGCTTCGGATAACTTTCCATCTCTTTGCAGTATACTTAGCTTACTTTTATTTTCATCAATACTTGTTTTTAATTTTTGAATATTAATTATATTTTCTTTTTCATTTCTCCAATTGTTATTTAATTTAAGGAATTTTTCATCCAGTTTTTTTATTTCATTATTAAGATTAGTACTTCTTTCTTGAGATTTTTTGTCATTTTCTTTCTTTAAACTTTCCAATTCAATTTTATTTTGTATTATTTTACGTTCAACCTGGTCTAACTCCTCTGGTTTTGAATCTATTTGCAATCGTATTCTTGAAGCAGCCTCATCCATAAGATCTATAGCCTTATCTGGTAAAAACCGATCATTTATATACCTTTGAGATAACTCTACAGCTGAAATAATAGCAGAATCAAGTATTTTAACACCATGATGTAATTCATATTTTTCTTTTAAGCCTCTAAGTATTGAAATAGAATTTTCAGTTGTTGGTTCTTCTACTAAGATTTGTTGAAATCTTCGAGCTAATGCTGCATCCTTTTCAATGTTTTCCCTATATTCATTTAATGTTGTTGCCCCAATACAATGTAATTCACCCCTAGCTAATGCCGGTTTTAGTAAATTAGAGGCATCCATAGCACCCTCTGCTTTACCTGCACCAACTAAGTTATGAATTTCATCAATGAATAGTATTATTGAATCTTGATTTGCATAAATTTCTGAAAGAATTGATTTTAATCTCTCCTCAAATTCACCCCTAAATTTTGCACCAGCAACCAAAGATCCTAAATCTAATGAAATGAGCTTTTTATTTTTTAATGAATCTGGAATATCATTATTTATTATTCTTATTGCCAAACCTTCGGCAATTGCTGTTTTACCAACTCCTGGTTCACCTATCAATATAGGGTTATTTTTTGTTCTTCTAGATAGAACTTGAATACTGCGCCTTATTTCGTCCTCTCTTCCAATAACAGGATCAAGTTTCCCATCTTTAGCAAGGTTTGTTAAATCTATAGAGTATTTATCAAGAATCTTACCTTCTATATTTGAATTATTACTACTAATAGTTTTCCCTTTTCTTAAATATAAAATTGATTCTTTAAGTTTATCAGTATCCAAATTAATAGTACTAAGAATCTCATTTAAATTTTTATCTATCAAGATTATCGTATAAAAAATAATTTCGGGTGATACAAATTTATCATTAAATTTATTTTTAATTTCTTTAGATTCTTCAAAAACTTTTACTAATTCATTAGAAAAAAATATATTTAGATTTTGACCAGAAATTTCAGTAATCTTTTTTAGATTATCTTTTATTATATTCTTTAATTTAGCTTGATCTATATTAGAGTGTTCTAAAATTTCTTTTAGGAATTCGTTATTTTCGTTTAAAATGCAGTATAGTAAATGTATAGGTAAAATTTGTTGATGATTTAGCGAAATTGCTTTATTTTGAGCATCGTTAATTAATAATTTTGATTTTTCGTTAAATTGGTCGAAATTCATATTTTAAATTTATTTTAAATACTAAAAAGCGCAAGTATTTTGGGAACAAACTTTGAATAAAGAATTTAATAAATTACCTTTAGAGGGAATAATAATCTTAGATTTAACAAATGTGTTATCTGGGCCTTTTGCTACTTTGATATTAAAAGATTTAGGAGCTAAGATAATTAAAGTTGAAAAGCCCGGTGGAGACGACTCAAGAAAATTCGGCCCTTTTTTGAATAATAAATCATGTTACTTTATTTCATTAAATAGAGGAAAAAAAAGTATCTCTCTCGATCTAAAAATTAAAGAAGATAAACTAATTTTTAAAAAATTATTATCTAAAACAGATGTTTTGATTGATAATTTTAGACCTGGAGTTTTAGAAAGATTAGGATTTTCATGGAATTATCTTTCAAAAACATTTCCTAAGTTAATTCATAGTAAAATTTCAGGATTTGGAGAGACCGGCCCACTTAAAAAATCTCCCGCTTATGATATTATTGTTCAAGCAATGGGAGGTTTAATGGGTATTACAGGTGACAATAAAAACTCTTATAGAGTTGGCACATCAATCGGTGATATTGCGGCCAGTCTTTTTTGTGTAATAGGTATACTGAGTCAACTTATAAGAAGAAATAGATTAAATTTAGGATCAAAACTTGATTTAAGTATGCTTGATTGTCAGGTATCAATTCTAGAAAATGCAATAACAAGATTTTCTGCAGAAAATAAGAATCCCACTCCATTAGGTACAGATCATCCTTCGATTACTCCATTCGGATGTTTTAAAACTAAAAATATTCCAATAGTTATTGCTATTGGAAATGACAAGTTATTTAAAAAGTTTTGTGAAGTTATTGGTGATAAAAAAATTCCACATGAAAATATGTTTGTTTCTAATAAGAATAGAAATATAAATCTAACACATCTACGTAAAAGGATAGAAAAAAAGTTAGTGAAAAAAGGAAGTGTATATTGGTTAAAAACTTTAAGTAAAAATGGAATTCCTTGTTCAAAAATAAATAAAATAAGTGATGTTATAAATAACCCACAAATAATTAATAGAGGTATGATTCTCAATTATTCAGATAAGGATGTTAAAAATTTAAAGATATCTGACACTCCATTTAAATTTAATTTTTATAAATCACATAAAAAAAAAGATATTGCTCCTGATCTTAATGAAAATAAAAAAGAGATACTAAAAATGTTACTAGATTAATTAGTCCCAGGGTCCTTTTTTGCGAAGAAGAATTGATTTTCCTACAACAATCTCTCTTCTTTTCTTCTTAAAAATAATGCAATAAATTAAGCCAAATAAAAATCCGCCAATGTGGGCTAACCATGCAACATTAGATTCTTGATTACTTAAATTTAAAAATTGATAGAAAAACCAAAACATTAGTAATACAAAAGCAGGAACTCTTATAGTAAAAAAAATTAAGAATGGTAAAAGTACCAAAATTTTAGCTTTTGGAAATAAATATAAATAGGCACCAAGAACGCCAGCAATTGCACCTGAAGCACCCACAACAGGAATATTTGAATCTATATTAAAAATGAACTGACTTAAATTTGCAAAAATACCTGCACTTAAGTAAAATATAAAAAATTCTTTATGACCAAATTCATCTTCAACATTATCAGCAAAAATCCATAAATATAACATATTACCTAAAAAATGCATCCAGCCACCATGAATAAATAAAGATGTTATTAATGATAGAAATGGATAAAAGGTATAAAATGTTTCGTTACCTAACAATGATTTTGGTTTAAAACCAAAGTAATTAATTATAAAAACGTCAGTATTTGTTGATATTTGAATAATGAATACTAAGCTACAAATTATTAAAATTAAAAACCTAATATAGCTTTTTTTTTTTGTTGTATTTTCATCATATAAAGGAATCATTATTTTAAATTCTTTCTACAATAAATTTATTCTTACCTATTATAATTAATTTTATATTTTTTTCATTTAAGTCTTTCATAAACTCTTGAGATTTGACATCCAAACCTCCAGTATATGTTCCAAATGATGGAAGAATACAAAATCTTTTACCAACTACATAACATTTATAATAATAATTCAATTTATTAACTTTAAGAGCATATTTTGGATGATAATGTCCAGATAATTCAAATAGTTTTTTTTTATTTGTTTTTTTTTTTATATGTGTAAAACAAAAATTACTTTCGCTGTAAGTCTCTATAAAATCTCCTTGTAAGTGATTAACATTTATCAAAGCTTTATCATGATTACCAAGAATCCATTTAAAGTTATATTTTTTTACTAATCGGTTTATTCTATTCAAAATTTTGTGATTTATATTTTCGAGAGAATTGAACTCATGAACATTATCGCCTAATGCAAGAACTTTTTTAGGTTTAAAAAGTATTAAAATTTCTTCAAGTCTATCAATAGTGTCATCAATATCGTAGGGAGGAACATGGAATCCTTTTTTTATAAAACTAAAACCTTTTCCTAAATGCAAGTCTGAGATAACTAATAGCTTTAAGTTATTTATAAAAACACCACCATATTTATGAAATGTTAGAGTTTGATTATTAAATTCATAATTAACTGATATCATTTAAATAGGGCCATTTATTTTAAATTTTGACTTCTCATTTATTAGGGATATCGAAAATTGTGAATGTTTATTTAGCTTCTTAAAAAGATAATTAGAGCTAAAAAATTTATTTAATTGATTTGTCCGTATAAAGTGATTCTTAACTTCTTCTTCAGTAATTTTCATTAAAATATGTTCAGGTTCATACTTAAGAAGTGTGTCAAATATATTATCGCTACTTATAAAATTTTTTTTTTTTTTATTAATATTATTTTTTGGCAACAAACCACTTATATAGGAAACTTCCTTAAAAACAGTTTTTGCAAGATGCGTGTTCATAAATTGAATTTCACTAAATTTAAAATTAAAAAAACTATCTATGATTTTTTTAAATCTCTCACATTTAGAATCTAGATATAAACCAAAAGAATAATCATTTAAAACATAACTACTAGGTAAAATTTTATTATAACTTAGATGGTCACTTATTAATTTTGATAATGTTTGATTTGTTTGACGGCCCAAAAAAGTATGAAAAAATAAATATTCCCCTTTTTCATAAGGAAAAAGTTCAATAAGAATGAGGTTTTTTTTGGGTATATCTGAATCTTCTTTCTGTTTAGTTAAAAATTTTTTTAGTTCATCTGGGAAATCATAATTATCCGACAGTATATCTAGAATTTCATCTGATAAATTTGCCCCAAATGATTGATTGCTTCCCAAATATACTGGAAATTTATCTGTTTTTTTTTTTAAACTTCTAACTTGGATCTGTTCTGATTCAATTGATATACATTTAACAGTAATTCCAGAAAAATTAAACACATCACCAGGCTTCAAAAAATTAATAAAATTTTGATCAACATTTCCTAATAGTTTTTTACCATTCATTACTTTAATTAATTCTGAATCTATAATAGTCCCAATATTCATTAAAATATTTGTTCTAGTTTGATTATTACTAATAAAGTATTCACCTTTTTTTGTTTTAGTTAATTTCTTCCATCTATTATAGTTATTAAGAACATAGCCACCATCATAGATAAAATTAACTATTCTTAAAAATTTTTTGTACTCTAAATCTTTGTATGGATAGGCTTTCAATATTTCTTTGTAAATGGATTTACATTTAAAACCAAAATTACATGATAATGTAAGTAAATATTGACAAAGAACATCTTTTGCACCCTTTTTTTCTTTAATAATATCATATGTTCCTTTTTTTAATAAATTAATACATGCTTGTGTTTCAAAATATTCAAATTTATTGGTTGGAACAAGAAAAGCTTTTGAAGTACTGAAATACTTGTGATTAGATCTGCCAACTCTTTGGATAAGTTTATTAATACTCTTTGGTGTTCCTATATGAATAATCTGATCGATATCCACCCAGTCAATTCCCATTTCCAAAGAGGATGTACAAATTATTGCATCTACTAAATTATTTCTCATTTTTTGCTCAGCTTCAACTCTAACCTCTTTTGACAAAGAACCATGATGAATTACAATTTTTAAATCTTTATGATCAGAAAAAAGCTTCATAAAAAGAATTTCTGCTTGAGCCCTAGTATTAACAAAAATTATTGTTCTTTTTTTTTTTAGTAGCTTATAAATTTTATACGACATAAAATTACATGAATGACCATAATCTGGAATATTTGATGAATATAAAATTCTTATATTAAACTTCTTTTTATATTTATTATTTATTATCTTTGTAGCACCAGATATTGAAAGCCATTTTGATAAGTAATTTTGATTATTTACATTAGGAGAAGATGCTATTATTTTTAAATTATCATTTAAAGATATAATTTTTGTTAATAATAATGAAATATGATCACCTCTTTTGGTGTTAATAATTTCTGATAGTTCATCCACTATGAAGTAACTAATACTTTTAAAAAAAGTAACTGATTCTTTTTTTGTCATAAGTAATGCTAATGACTCAGGTGTTGTTAGTAAAATATCAGGTTGATTGAAAAGCTGTTTGTTTTTAAAAGAATAGGATTCATCTCCTGTTCTTTTTTCTACAGTAATTTTTAAATTAAATCTTGCTAATAGTTCGATAAGATTTTTATGAATATCAGTTATCAAAGATTTTAGAGGTGCAACATAAATAATTTTTTTATCTAAACCATTTAATTTATCCAGTATTATTGGAAGAAAAGTAGTAATCGTTTTGCCAGTTCCAGTATCTGAAAAAATCAAAAAACTTCTAAATTTATCAGTTTCTAAATTTTTAAGAAAGGCCTTTTGGTAATCATAAAGTTTCCATCCTTTTTCATCTAAGAAATGATTAAAATTTAATTTTTTTTGAAATTTTTTCATTAAAAAAAAGATAATAGTTAATATATTAATTTAGTCATGATTACAGAAAATTCTAGCTTACTACAAAAAAAAAGAGAGGGATTATATTGTATTCCAGGAGATTTTTTTATTGATCCACTTTTACCAGTTGATAAGGCATTAATTACACATGCGCACACAGATCATGCAAAGCCTAATAATAATCACGTTTTGGGGTTAATTGAAACTCTTGACGTAATGAAGATTAGATATGGAGTAAAGTACTCACAAAAGCCTCAAATTATTAAATATAATCAAACTTTAAGAATTGGAGATGTTTATGTTAAGTTTTTACCAGCAGGACACATATTAGGCAGTGCGCAAATTCTCATTACGTACAAAGGTTATAAAGTTTTAATTTCTGGTGATTATAAAAGAAGACCTGATAAAACATGCCTTGAATATGAGCCCACTAATTGTCATACTTTTATCACTGAAGCTACATTTGGATTACCTATTTTTAAACATCCAGATGATAAACTTGAAATAAACAAATTAATAGAATCATTAAAAACACACAATAATTTCATCCATTTGATAGGCGTTTATGCCTTAGGGAAATGTCAAAGGGTTATTTCTCTTTTGAGAGAAAAAGGTTACGATGATGTTATCTATTTACATGGAGCCTTGTCTAAAATTACTGAATATTACATTTCAAAAAATATTAAACTAGGGAAAATAAAAAATATAAAAGAACTTGATATATTTAATTGTAAAAACCAATTAATTTTATGTCCACCCTCGGCTTTAAATGATAGATGGTCTAGAAAATTTAAAAGAGTAATTAAAGGTTATGTATCCGGTTGGATGAATATAAAACAGAGAGTTAAACAAAAAAATATTGAACTTCCAATAATTATCTCCGATCATTCAGATTGGTTTGAGATTATCAATACAGTTAGGGATAATAACCCCTCGGAGGTACTTATTACTCATGGTAGAGAGGAAGCACTAAATTATTATTTAAACTTAAATGGTTATAAATCTAAAGCTTTAAGTTTGCTAGGATTTGAGGATGAAGATGAATGAATTTAGTCAATTGTTAGAAAATCTCCTAATAACTACTTCAAAGAAAAAAAAAATCAATTTAATAGTAAATTTTCTTCATGAATCAAATTTATCAACAAAATCCTGGGCTTTAACAATTTTAACGAACTCAATTAAAAATAAAAATATATACTACACAGATCTGAAAAAACTAATTAAAAAAAAAATCCCAGAACAACTTTTTGATTATTCATATGATTATGTTGGGGATTTAGCAGAAACTATTTCATTATTATGGCCAACCCAACATTCTAATTACTCTTTTTCATTAGATTTATTTATGCAAGATTTTTATTTTTCTAATGATAAGAATTATTTAATAAATAAGCTTGAAGTAATATTTGATCGTTCCGGCCCGTCTATAATATTTGCAATTATAAAAATTTTAACTGGTAATTTTAGAGTTGGAGTTTCAAAAGGTTTAATCAGAGAATCTTTAATTAAGTATGGTTCAAGAAGTCCTGATGAAATTGATGAATATTGGCATGGATTCACTCAACCATTTAAAGATTTTTTTAAGTGGCTCGAGGGTGGTGAACTTCCTAAAAATATAAAAAAAGAAAATTTATTTAATTCATTTATGTTAGCAAAACCTATAGATGACAAAATTTTAACTCAGGAACCAAAAGAATTTATAGCTGAATACAAGTGGGATGGAATTAGGGCTCAGATTAATACATCACAAAAGTTTAAAATATTTTCTAGAAATAGTGAGGATATTACCAATTCATTTCCTGAACTTATTATGAAAAATGATAATCACTATGTTTTAGACGGTGAGATAGTTATTAAAAAAGAAAATAAAATTTTATCATTTAATAATTTACAAAAAAGGATTAGAAGAAAGAATGTATCGAAAAACCTTCTTGTAGATTATCCGGCTCATTTTATTGCCTATGATATTATTTATTTTAATGGAAAAAAATGCACAAACCTTAGTTTGTTAGAAAGAAAAAAATTATTAAATAAATTTTTTTCTTACTTTTCTAGTCGGAATTACTCATTATCACCAATCATACCTTTCTCTAATTGGGAATGTTTAGAATCAATTAAATCAAACTCTCTTAACAATCATATTGAAGGTTTAATGGTCAAAAGATCATCTAGTTTATATGAGAAGGGAAGGGTTAGTAATTCTTGGTACAAATGGAAAAGAAAACCATTTATTATTGATTTCATCTTAATTTATGCCCAAAGAGGTCATGGTAAACGCTCTTCCTTTTATTCTGATTTTACTTTTGGGTGTTGGGTTGATAACGGTCTTAAAGAATTGGTACCTGTCGGTAAAGCTTACTCCGGGTTCACAAATGATGAATTAGATAAATTAGATAGATGGGTTAGAAGTAATACAGTTGAAAAATTTGGTCCAGTTAGATCACTTAAACCCGGTTTAGTTATTGAAGTTGCTTTTGATAATATTAATTTTTCTGAAAGACACAAGTCTGGTGTAGCTTTAAGGTTTCCAAGATTTAATAGAATCCGATGGGATAAACCTATCGAAGATGTATGTATATTACAAGATATTAAAAGTCTAATAAATTAACTTGAAAGTTCTACTTATGTTCTTATAATGATTATATGTTTAAAGAAAAATATATTTCAACCGTTTCCGCTGGTTTTCCTTCTCCTGCCGATAATTACATAGAAGAAAAACTAAATTTAAATAAGTACCTAATAAGAAATAAAGAATCTACTTTTTTTGTGAGAGTCTCTGGTAATTCAATGATTAATGTTGGTATATTTGATAATGATATTTTAGTTGTTGATAGATCATTAACTCCAATAAAACAATCAATTGTGATTGCCTCGATAGAAGGTGAGCTTGTAGTAAAAAAATTAATTAAGGATAATAAAAGTAGAGATTATTATTTAAAATCAGAAAATAGTGATTATCCTAACATAAAATTATCATCTCATTCAGATACAATGATATGGGGGGTGGTTACATATACAATTCATAAGTTAATTTAGTAAATAATTTAAGATATGATTGCTCTACTTGATTGTAATAATTTTTATGTTTCTTGTGAAAGGTTATTTAATCCTAAATTAAGCAATAAACCTGTTGTAGTATTATCAAACAATGATGGATGCGTTATATCCAGGTCTGATGAAGCAAAAAAAATAGGTATAAAAATGGGAGAACCTTTTTTTAAAATTAAAAAAACTGCAAAAGATTTAAAGGTTGAAATATTATCATCAAATTATTCCTTATATGCCGATATATCAGAACGAATTATGAGTATACTAAAAAAAAAATTTTCAGATGTTGAGGTTTATTCTATAGATGAAGCATTCTTTGGCTTAAACTATATTGATAAAAGAGAAATTATCTGTTTTGAACTAGCAAATAAAATACTCAAATGGACAGGTATTCCAGTAAGCATTGGTATTGCTAAAACAAAGACTCTTGCCAAAATTACTAATAGAGTAATAAAAAAAAAAAATAACTATAAAAATATTAAGATCAGGTACCCCAACGTTCTAGAAATAAATTCTGATAATGAGTTAGATTATATATTAGAGAATACTCAAGTTATTGATGTTTGGGGAGTAGGGAGGAAGTTATCAATCTTTTTAGTTAATAATAATATAAAGAATGCATTAAGATTAAAAAACTCTAATGAAAGTTTTATAAAAAAAGAAAAAGGTATATTGATGAAGAAAACAATCTACGAACTAAGAAAAATAAAATGTTATAGTATAGAAAAAGAAACTTGCTACAAAAAATCAATTTGCGTGTCACGATCATTTGGAAATAAAATTTATGAATATGAGCAACTAGAGAAAGCATTAAATGTATACGTCCATAAAGCTGTATTAAAACTAATTAAAAATAAATCATTTTGTAGAGAAATCACAATTTTCATAAAAACCTCTAAATATAATAAAAAACCATATTCCAATTCTAAAACTTATAATTTACTTGAAGCAACTTCAGATTTAAGAATTATCTGGCAAGCGGCGAGAGATATGTTAAAATACATATTCTTAAATTCTTTAGCTTATAACAAAGCAGGTGTTATTCTATCAGATTTCTCGGTTAAAGAAGAAACTCAACAATCATTGATAAATAATGATTTATATTATCCAAAAAATAATCAAATGAAAATAATGAAAATATTCGAAGATATAAATTCAAGATTTGGAGAAGGAAAATTAAGGTTATCTAGCAATTCTGAACATTCGTTATTTTATTCTAAAAATACAGACAAATCAAAATGGCAAATGAAATCTGATTATCGTTCTGCTTGCTATACTACGAATTGGTATGATATACCAAAGGTCAAAGTGAAGTAAATAATGGATGAAAAACAACAAAAAAAAATAGCTTCATCTATAGTTTTAAAAGCAAGAGCAGAGTGCAGAGAAAAGAAAATAGATTCTTACGTAACCATAGGTGCATTTATAGATGAAATAATAAGGGAACTGCTTACTTTAAACTCAGATGAGAAAGTAGCGAGTTTTCTAGAAAGTTTAGCCAAAAAAGTAAGGAGTGGGGTATATAGAAAGAAGTAATCATTGAGAATATTTATTGATTAACCTATCTAATACTTCATAGCGGGGTTCATCGTTCTTTATTTTTTTTAATAAATTCTTAGCCTTGGGTGACAATTTTTTTTTGTGAAATAAGTGATAGTCTGATTTTAAACTTTGAGAGAGTACACCTTTCTTATTTTTTGAATATCGATCAGAAAGTTTATAAAAAGTATTCATTGATCTATGTGAGACATTTTTTAAAACTTTTAATTTAGTATTTTTAGGATAAGCACTATCTAAAGCCCTAACTTCTACTAAGCCATTTACAACGTATTTTTTTAACAATTCATAAGCTTGAAATGAAATGATGTTCTTTTGCTTAAAAGAAGATTTATTTATTTGTCTTTTTGCTTTATTATATAGTTTGAATAAAACCATTTAATCAATATACTGTATTTAAAATAATAATCAACCACAATATATAGATATGATAGAAGAAAGAATTAAATATTATTTAGAGAAGTTCAATCTAGACCAATTTATGATTTACTTTGATAATACAATTCATTTATTTTTAATGTTCGGATTTCTTTTTGTTTGCTTATTTTTCCTGTTTATTTTTCTTTTTAAAAGTAAAAGAAAAACTATTACCAAAAACACTGATATAAAACCAAATCTAGAGGAAATTATAAATAAAAAAGAAATAAAAATTAATGATGATAATGAATTTGTAGATGTTCTTGTCGCAATTGAGGAAGAAATGTTAGCTGTCAGAGAGCTTTATGTAGGAGGTTACATTAGCAAAGGTGTGTATATTTCTGAGACAGATAGATTGTATGAAAAAGCTAGAGTCTTTGGTCTTTAGATTTAATAACTTATTTTCCTAATAAACATCTAGCAGTTTCGTTATTTTTTTGACTGAGTAACTCTTCAACTGTCCCCTCAAAAAGAACATATCCACCCTTATCTCCACCTTCTGGACCCAAGTCTATAATCCAATCAGAATTTCGAATAACATCAATATTGTGTTCAATTACAATAACTGTATTTTTTTTATCAACAAATTTATGAAGAATTTCTAATAATTTTTTCACATCATGAGAATGTAACCCCGTTGTAGGTTCATCAAGAATGTAAAGAGTTTTTCCTGTTGATCTCCGAGATAATTCTTTAGCAAGTTTGATTCTTTGAGCCTCACCTCCAGATAAAGTGGTAGCAGACTGACCAATTTTAATATATTCAAGCCCAACTTTTTTTAATGTTTCTAATTTATTAGATATTGATGGAATAGCTTTGAAAAAATTTAGTCCTTCTTCAACTGTCATATTTAAAACATCATGAATGCTTTTATCCTTAAATTTTATTTCTAAAGTTTCTCGATTAAACCTTTGACCTTTACATAATTCACACTTTACAAAAACATCAGCCAAGAAATGCATTTCAATTCTATTAACTCCATCACCTTGACAATTTTCACATCGACCTCCTTTTACATTAAATGAAAATCTTCCAGCCCTATAACCTCTCGCTTTTGCCTCAGGTAATTGTGCATACCAATCTCTTATAAAACTAAAACATCCTGTATATGTTGCAGGGTTTGATCTCGGAGTTCTTCCTATTGGACTCTGATCAATTTCTATGATTTTATCTACATGTTCGTAACCAGAAATATCAGAATATTCAAGTGGAGACAGATTAGAGTTATTCATCTTTTTTGATAGAGCCTTAAAAAATGTTTCAATTATTAATGACGACTTTCCACCACCTGAAACTCCTGATATTGTTATAAAATGTTCTAAAGGAAATTTAACGTTTATATCTTTAAGGTTATTACCTTTAGCTCCTTTAATTTCAATAAATTTTCTTTGTATATTTTGTCTAATTGGAAAATTAATGCCTAATTTTTTTGAAAGATATTGCCCTGTAAGACTTTTTTTATTTTTACTAATTTCTAATGGTTTGCCTTTGGCTACAACGTTACCTCCATTAATACCAGCACCGATACCAATATCAATTATATAGTCCGCTTCAACCATCATCTCTTCATCATGTTCTACAACTATTACAGAATTACCTAAATCTCTAAGTTTCTTTAAAGTACCAATTAGCTTTTTATTGTCTCTTTGATGAAGTCCAATCGATGGTTCATCAAGCACATACAAAACTCCAGTTAATCCTGAACCAATTTGTGAGGCCAACCTAATTCTTTGACTTTCACCCCCAGAAAGTGTTGTTGAACTTCTTGAAAGTTGAAGGTAATTTAATCCGACATTGTTTAAAAATGAAATCCTATCTATAATTTCTTTTATAATTTTACTTGCAATTTCTTTATGATAGTCTGAAAGTACTTTATCTAACTCCTCAAACCATTTAAGAGCGTGTTCAATAGAAAAGTTCGTAATTTGGCAGATATCTTTTTTATTTATTTTAATTGCTAAAGCCTCTTTTTTTAGCCTTGAACCATTACATTCTTCACACTTAAATTTACTAAGATATTTATTTAGTTCCTCTCTCTGCCATACATCTGATTTTTTTAATTTGCTTTCTAAGAAACCGATAACTCCATAAAATTTTTTATGATAACTCCATCCGCTAAAACCGCCAGAAACGAAAATTTCCTTACCATCACCATATAAAACTAAATTTTTCTGACTTTTACTAAGTTTTTTCCATTTTTCATTTATACTAATTTTATAACTTCGGCAAATCTCTCTAATTAGATCATAGTAAAATTGATTGCTTTTATTCCAAGGTAAAACAACCCCTTCAGATAATGATAAATTATCATCACCTATAACTAATTCTGGGTCAAACATCTCAAGATAACCTAGTCCGTCACACTTTTTACATGCTCCATTAGGACTGTTAAATGAAAATAGTCTTGGCTCTATCTCTTCTATTGTAAAACCTGAAATTGGACAAGAAAACTTTGAAGAAAATATATATTCTTTTTTTTCATCTATATCATTAAAATATATCACTCCGTCTGATAAGTTTAGAGCTGTTTCAACCGACTCTGATATTCTATTTTTGTAATCAGGGTTTGCTTTAAGTCGGTCAACAATAACTTTAATCGTATGCTTTTTATTTTTATCAAGTTCTGGAAGTTCCTTAGAGTCATAGAGTTGATTATCTATAATAAACCTTACAAATCCTTTTTTAATGTAATCACCGATTTCCTTTTTAAATTCGCCTTTTCTATTATTAACAACTGGTGAAATTAGATAAAATTTTGAATCCTTATTTAACTTTAAAAACTCATCAACAATTTCTTGAACGCTCATTGATTTAATTTCTTTACCAGTTTGTGGGGAGAATGGAGTACCAATTCGTGCAAATAAAACTCTCATATAATCATAAATCTCTGTAACAGTTCCTACTGTTGACCTTGGGTTTCTTGAAGTTGTTTTTTGATCAATTGATATAGATGGAGATAAACCTTCAATATGATCAACTTCAGGTTTTTCCATCATATTCAGAAATTGTCTGGCATATGAGGACAGACTTTCAACATATCTTCTCTGACCCTCTGCATAAATTGTGTCAAAAGCAAGGGATGATTTACCAGATCCAGACAATCCGCTAATTATTACAAACTTATTTTTCGGTATGTTTATATCAATATTCTTTAGATTATGTTGCCTAGCACCAATTATTTTTATGTAATTATTATTTTTTTTCACTTATTTAACTTTTTTTTTAGATTTATATTTTATTTAATTTAATTATGATATTATAATTTTTATATTTTTTTCTATGGCAGGTTCAGTTAACAAAGTTTTACTATTAGGGCGTCTCGGTTCAGACCCAGAAATTAGAGTTTCACAAGATGGAACTAAAATCGCTAGGTTTTCTATAGCAACAAGTGAATCTTGGAAAGATAAAAATACTAACGAGAAAAAAGAAAAAACTGAATGGCATAGAATTGTTGTCTTTTCAAATGGGTTAGCTGAAGTAGTTGAAAAATTTGTAAAAAAAGGCTCTCTTGTTTATGTTGAAGGTCAAATTAGAACTAGAAAATACACCGATCAAGCCGGTCTTGAGAAGTATACAACTGAGATAGTTTTACAAGGCTATAACTCACAATTAACTATGTTAGATAGTAAAAATGATAATCAGGCTATAACATCACCGAATATTGAAAATTCGACTCCAAGTGAACCTAATGATAACTCTTTCAACAATTTTGATATAGAAGATGAAGTTCCTTTTTAAGTAAACTAATGATTGACGATAGTAACCCAGAAAATCCAGAACTATTTAAAGATAAAGACAGTATTTTCATAGAAAAAGAGATGGAAAACTCTTTTCTTGATTATGCTATGAGTGTTATTGTATCGAGAGCTTTACCTGATGTTTGTGATGGGCTTAAGCCTGTTCATAGAAGAATTATATATGCTATGAATGAATCGGGTTATACATCGGGAAAACCATCAAGAAAATCAGCTAGAATTGTTGGTGATGTCATGGGTAAGTATCATCCACATGGCGATTCAGCTATTTACGACGCAATGGTTAGAATGGCTCAAAGCTTCAGTATGAGAGTGCCGTTGATAAATGGTCAAGGTAACTTTGGATCTATGGATGGAGATTCAGCGGCTGCGATGAGATATACAGAAGCAAAGCTGGCTGAAATATCAAATTTTTTAGTAAATGATATTGATAATGAAACTGTATCGTATAGAGATAACTATGACGGTTCAGCTAGCGAACCCACTGTTCTTCCAGCAGAGTTCCCTAATTTACTAATAAATGGTTCAGAAGGTATAGCTGTTGGAATGGCAACAAAAATTCCTCCACATTGTCCTAATGAGATTATTGATGCTTGCTGTGAGGTAATAAATAACCCTGAAGTAAGTGAAGAAGATTTACTAGAAATAGTTAAAGGACCAGACTTTCCAACTGGTGGATTAATAATCGGTAGAGGAGGCATAAGAGATGCTTATCTTAAAGGTAAAGGTTCAATATCCATAAGAGCAAAAACAAATATTGAAACGACAAAAAAAGGAAGAGAGTCGATCATTATTACAGAAATACCGTATTCCGTCAAAAAATCTTATTTAATTGAAAATATAGCAAGAGTTGCAAAAGAAAAAATTGTTGAAGGTATTTCTGAACTTAGAGATGAATCTAATAGAGAGGGAGTAAGAGTTGTTATTGACCTAAAAAGAGATTTTCAAGCAGATGTTGTAATGAATCAATTATTTAAATTTACCTCCCTACAAACTAGTTTTGGAATAAACCTACTTGCTTTAAATAATGGAATACCTGAACTCTTAAACTTAAGAAAATATTTAAACTTATTCACTAAATTTAGAAAAGATGTAATTTTTAAAAGAACAAAGTTTCATTTAAAAAAAACTCGTGATAAAGCCCATATCTTACTTGGTCTTTCAGTAGCAATAGAGAATATAGATAAAATTATCGAAATTATTAGAAAATCAAAAGATTCTAACGAGGCTAAAATAAAACTTATTTCAGAGAAATGGAAAATTCCCGAAAATACGTTTATTCAAAGTTTTATCAAAGACGAGAACCCTGAATTAATATCAAATAATTACTTTATACTTTCTGAGGTTCAAGCTAAATCAATTTTAGAAATTAGGTTAAGTAGGTTAACTGGTTTAGAGAGAGATAAATTATCAGATGACTTAAAGGATTGTGTAAAGTTAATAACAGAATATCTTTCGATATTATCTTCATCAAAAAAATTGAATGAAGTTCTTACAAATGAGCTTATTGAAATTAAAGATAAAATTAATTCAGATAGATTAACAGAAATTACAGATAATGAAGAGGCAATTGACGATGAATCTTTAATAAGATCGGAAGATGTAGTTGTTACACTTACACACACCGGTTATATAAAAAGAGTACCTTTAAATTCTTATCGAGCACAAAAAAGGGGAGGAAAAGGTAGATCAGGAATGACTACAAAAGAAGAAGATTTTGTAAATGAAGTTTTTGTTGTTAACACTCACACTCCATTATTATTTTTTTCTAATAAAGGTATTGTTTACAGGATAAAAACCTACAAACTTCCGATTGGTAGTCCAACATCAAAAGGTAAAGCTCTAGTAAATTTATTACCATTGAGATCAGATGAAAAAATTACTACGACAATGCCTTATGATATTAATAAAAAAAATATAGTTTTTGCTACAGCTAAAGGGAATATCAGAAGAAATAAACTCACAGATTTTCATAATATTAATGCTAATGGTAAGATTGCAATGAAATTAAATGAAGGTGATAAACTTGTTAATGTTGTTTCATGCTCAGAGAAGGATGACGTTTTCTTATCAACTAAGTTAGGAAAATGTATAAGATTTTCATGTAATGATTTAAGAGTATTTTCAGGTAGATCATCCGTTGGTGTTAGGGGAATAAAATTAAGTGACAAAGATTCAGTTATATCTTTAGCTATACTGAATGGTATAAACTTCAATGTTAATGAAAGAGATGAATATCTAAAGTTATCTTCACTAATGAGAAAAAATGAAAAAATTGATAAATTTGAATTAAGTAAAGAAAAAATTGATGATTTCAATAAAAATGAAGAATTTATATTAAGTGTCACCGACAAAGGTTTTGGTAAAAGAAGTTCCGCATATGAATATAGGAAAACTAACAGAGGAGGTTTAGGCATTGCAAATATGCAGCTAAGTTCAAGAAATGGAAATGAAATAATTGCTTCATTCCCAATCAATGATAAGGACCAATTAATGTTAGTAACAGATAATGGGCAACTTATTAGATGTCCCGTCAATGATGTTAGGATTGCCGGAAGACAGACTCAGGGTGTTACGCTATTCAATGTATCTGATAAAGAAAAAGTAGTATCAGTTGCAAAATTAGAAGAAAATGAGTAAGCAATACATAACAGGGATTTATCCTGGAACTTTTGATCCAATAACATTTGGACATCTTGACATAATAATAAGAGGTTCTCACATAGTAAATAAATTAATAGTTAGCGTAGCAGAAAATATTCACAAAAAGCCTTTATTTACTGTAGATGAAAGAATAAAAATGATTAAAGAATGTCTCAATCAAAGAAAGCTTAACTGTGAGTTAGAAGTTGTTGGGTTTAATAATCTGCTTGTAGAACATGCAAAAAAATTTAAAGCACAGGTAATAATTAGAGGTCTCAGAGCTGTGGCTGATTTTGAATATGAGTTTCAAATGGCTGGTATGAATGCTAAATTAGAACCAGAGATAGAGACAATTTTTTTAATGGCTTCTGAAAATCTTCAATTGACGTCTGCTAGATTTGTAAAAGAAGTTGCATTCCATAAAGGTGAAATAAAAAATTTTGTTCCAAAAAATGTATTAAAAATGTTTAAAAAAAAGGAGAAATTTTATGAATAAATTTTTAAAATATTTAGTGAGTTTATATATTATTTTCTTTTCAACCAATTCATATTCAGAAAATTCACCTAAAATTCATTTAGTTCTTGAAAATGGTGTAGTTGAAATTGAAACCTACACTGAAGAAGCTCCTCAAACAGTTAAACGAATTGTTGAATTAGCTAAGAGTGGATTCTACGACGGTTTAACTTTTCACAGGGTTATTGCTGGATTTATGGCACAAGGCGGTGACCCAAACGGTAATGGTACTGGAGGAAGTGGAAAAAATCTAAAAGCAGAGTTTAATGAAATAAAACACACAAGAGGGATAGTTTCTATGGCAAGGGCAAATGATCCAGACTCTGCAGATAGTCAATTCTTTATTTGTTATGATGACTTACCTTTTCTTGACGGAAAATACACTGTTTGGGGTAAAGTTGTTTCTGGCATGAATCTTATTGATAGAATACCTGAGGGTAGGGGACAAAACGGTCAGGTTTTAAGTAATCCTACCAAAATAATAACTGTCAAAGTAAAATAAATTTATTTTTAGTTGTTTAATACTGTTATTTTTATTATATCCTAAATATAAACAGTGCGCCCGTAGCTCAGCTGGTAGAGCACTCCCCTTTTAAGGGAGTTGTCATGAGTTCGAACCTCATCGGGCGTACCACTAAATTAATGATTGCAAGACTTAAAAATTATCTATTTACTGGAATACTAGTGACAGCTCCAGTTGCAATAACATTCTGGATTGCAATTTCCTTAGTAAAATTTTTCGATAAACTGGTTACACCCCTAATTCCAATATACTTAAATCCTAATACTTATTTACCAAGGGATCTTCCTGGTTTGGGTTTAATAGTACTTCTAATAATATTAATTTTCATTGGGGCCGTAACAGCTAATTTATTTGGCTCTTGGATTTTAAGGCAAACAGATAGATTTATATCTAAGATTCCTTTAATAAAAACATTCTACAAAACTATAAAACAAATTTTAGAAACTATATTGAGAACAAATTCACAAGCTTTTAGAGATGCAGTTTTAATTGAATATCCAAGAACAGGTTCATGGGTAATTGGGTTTACAACTGGTGAAGTAAAAGGTGAAGTAAAAAAAAAAATCAAAACACCACTAGTTAATGTGTTTGTTCCAACCACACCTAATCCTACATCAGGTTTTCTACTAATGATTCCAAAAAAAGACCTTAAATACTTGAATGTAAGTGTTGATGAAGCAATTAAAACTATTGTATCAGCTGGAATTATTGAATTAGAAACTAAACAGAAAAATAATTCATAAAATTTTCGTTCTTGTAAAATACATCTCTCAAGAAACTTATTTTTGTTTCGTTAGCCTTGTGATTATCTAATAGCGCTTCGCATCTTTTCTTTGCATCCAGTATTAAATCCATATCATAACTAGGTCTAAAAAATTTCCAAACTGGAATACCTGATTGATTAGTACCAAAAAAATCTCCTGCTCCTCGGATCTCTAAATCTTTTTCAGATATTTTAAATCCATCATCACAGTTCCTTAATATAAGTAACCTTTCTTTTGACACTTCAGAAAGTTTTTCATTATAAATTAAAACGCAGTTTCCTTCTTTATTTCCCCTTGCTACCCTTCCTCTTAGTTGATGAAGTTGAGCTAACCCAAACATTTCAGCTCTTTCTATTATCATAAGTGTGGCAGATGGTATATTAACTCCCACCTCGATTACCGTCGTGGAAACTAATATTGAAAATTTCCTTTCTCTAAATTTATTTACAGTTTCATCTAAAATATTTTTCGCAAGTTTTCCATGAATCATTTCAACTTTATTTTTAAATATTTTTTTTAAGAATTCATACCGTGATAATACTGTTTCATAAGAACTATCATCATTATTAATGGTCGGCAGAATCCAAAAAACTTGTTCATTATTTTCAATCTTTCTTTTAATACCTTCAATTAAACTTAATAATTTATTTCTGCTTACAATAGAGGTTACAATTTTTTTTCTACCTTGAGGCTTAGTTTTTATATCAGAAATTGATATTTCTCCATAAATAACAAATGATAAACTTCTAGGTATTGGCGTTGCGGACATTATTAAAGTATGACAAAATTTTGACTTTTCTAAAAGTTTTATTCTTTGTTTTACACCAAATTTATGTTGTTCATCTATAATTATTAATCCTAGATTTTTAAAATTAATATCTTTATTGTATACTGCATGAGTTCCAATCAAAATTTTAATTTTATTGCCTGAAACCTTTTTATAAATTTCTTTCTTATTTTTACTTTTTCCAGTTAATAATGATATTTCCTCAACCATATCAGGAAGTAAGTCGCAAAAGTAATCATAATGTTGTTTAGCAAGAATTTCGGTTGGTGCCATTAATACAGTCTGAAAACCATTCTTAACTATATTTGCAGCGACTATTAGTGCTATGATAGTTTTTCCAGAACCTACATCACCCTGAAGAAGTCTATACATACAAAAATCTTTATTTAAATCATTATCTATATCTTTAAGAGAGCTTATTTGATCTTTTGTAAGTTTAAAAGACAGTCTATTAAGAATTTTATTTGTATAATCCAGTTTTTTGATTTTAAATTTATTTTTATCCAAATTGAACTTTTTCTTTAGTTCAAAGAAAGTTAAGTAACTTGCCAATAATTCGTCATAGGCCAAACGTCTTCTTAAGGCATTAATTTCATCAGTTGAGTAAATATAACTGGGTTTATGTATACTTATTATTGCTTTCTTAAATGAAATCCACTTTTCTGATTTTAATTTCTTTTTTTCTATCCATTCATCTGGTAGATAACTTTGTTCTAAATTTGGTAAGTTTTTAAGAATTATATTTCTAAAAACTTTCTTATTAATTTTTTTTCTAGATAAATTATATTCTGGATAAATTGATTCATAACTAGAGATATTTGATCGATCAAGAACATTTGAAGGATGTATTATTTGAAATGCTTTATTTTTATACTCAATCTTTCCAGTTACTCTATAAATATTATTAATAGAAAGAAACTTCTTAATTTGGGTTGAGTAAAGATTAAAAAAAATAATAATTATCTTATTTTTGTAATTATCTTCACATATTACCTTAAATGGAGATCTGTTATTGTAACGTTCAACATAACTTATTACTCTTAAATCTATACTAATTATATTATCTAATTGATTTAAACTTACTTTTTGTACTAAATTATCTTTAACGTAACCCGTAGGATAGTTAATATATAAGTCAATTATTCTATCTCCATGATACTTAGTTATGTTTGAAATAGTCTGATTTTTTCTATCATATAAAAAACTACTAAAAATATTTTTAATTTTTGAATGTTTCATTACTATCTGCTAATAAATACTAATTCAAATGAATAAAATTTTTAAGAAAAAAATATTTCACCGAGCAAAATATAGAGGAATCAAAGAGCTTGATATAATTTTTGATAGATTTATAAAAAAATATGGCGATAAACTTAAATCGAATGAATTGAATGAATTACAGGAAATACTTGACATTCCAGATAATCTTTTACTTGACTTGATTCTTGGAAAAAAAAAAATTCCAGCAAACTTAAAAAATAAAACATTAAAAAATCTTATTTCTATAAGCTATGATTGGTCTTAAAGACTATAAGTTTAATGATGAAGATTCTAATCATGAAGTTGAAAATGACTCGTTACCAATATTTTTGTATTTACAACATCTTTGTTTAGATAAAAAGGTAGCATTTTTCTTAAATAAAAATTCAGACATAGATGATCTCGTTTATTCCATTAAATCGTTAAATAAAAATATTATTATCAATGAATTTCCTGCATTTGATTGTTCTTTCTTATCTAATTTATCTCCAACAATTGAAAATAAATACAAAAGAATTAATAGTTTATATAATATTAATCAAGAAAGAAATACAATATTAGTTGGATCAATTGAGTCAATCATTGAAAAAACAGTAGATAAAGATTTTCTAAGAAATAAAGATTTTAGTATAAAAGTCGGAAGCGATAAAACCTACAATGAAATTTTGAATTATTTAAATAAAAATAATTATGAAAATGTTAGTTATATAAATAATATTGGTGAGTATTCAAAAAGGGGAGAAATTATTGATATTTTCTCACCAATTGAAAATAACCCTGTAAGAATTTTCTTTGACTTTGATAAAATTGATAAAATTAAAATATTTTCTCTTGATAATCAAAAAACAATAAGTGACTGTAATGAGTATAAAGTTTATCCACCTTCAGAATTTTTTTTTAATGATGAAAATATTCAAATATTTAGACAAAATTTTAGAAAATTAAAATTAACCAATAAAAATGAATTTTATAATTCCTTATCAAACAATGTTATAACTGAAGGTGCAGAACAATTTTTTCCAATTTTAAATAAAAACTTTATGTCAATCTTAGATTACCTTAAGGGATATAAAATTTTTTTTCAACATGGATACATCGAAATATATAAAAGTCTCTTTAACCAGAAAATTAACGAATATGGAGCAAATAGCCATTTTTTTAAATCAGATTCCTCATATCTTCTAAACTATCAAAAATTTAGTAAATTATTACAAAAATACAAAATTACTACATTATCCCACTTTAATTTACCTACTTATAACAATAAATTTTCTAAAGGGATTAACTTTAATAATTTTAAAAATATTAATGAAAAGTTTAAATTTATTATTGAGCAAAAATCAAAAATATTGATATTCACTTACGATACAGAAGTAAACAAGTTAGCAATTAAAAAAACTCTTAATGAATTTAATAAGTCTTTTTTAATTATTGATAATTTATTTACCAGTGAACTTAAAACAAATCTTATTTATCTGGTTAAAATAAAATTAGATGGAAGTTTTGAAATCAAAGTTAAAGAAAATAGTATTCTATTTATATCACACAAGGATATCTTTAATAAAGTTGTCAGACAAACAAAAAAGATTACTGAAAATGTAAATCTTATAAAGGATTTTTCACAGTTACATGTTGGTGACTTAGTAGTTCACATAGATCATGGAATTGGAAGGTATAATGGTTTAAAAAAACGTAGTTTAGGTAAAATAAATAATGAATTTATAGAAATAATTTATCAATCTAACGATAAGTTATTTATTCCGGTCCAAAATCTTGAGTTAATTTCTAAATATGGGGAATCTGATAATAATGTAAATTTAGACAGACTTGGATTATCAAATTGGCAAAAGAGAAAAGCCATAATAAAAAAAAAGATCAAAGATATTGCTAATGATTTAGTTAAAGTAGCAGCAGAGAGAGAACTAAGGAAAGGTGAAGTTATTGAGCCAAATAAACTTGAATATGATAGATTCTCCGCACTATTTGAATTTACTGAAACCTCTGACCAACTTAAAACAATCAATCAAGTTGAAACTGATTTAATATCAGGTAAACCCATGGATAGATTGATATGTGGTGATGTTGGTTTTGGAAAAACAGAAATTGCGATGAGAGCAGCGTTTATTTGCCTAACAGCTGGTTATCAGGTGGTAATGATATGTCCAAAGGTTTTACTAGTTAATCAACACTTTTTAAATTTTCAAAAAAGATTTAATGATTTCAATTATAAAATATCTAAAATATCTAGGTTAGAAACAGGTAAAGAAAAAAAAATAATAAAAAAAGATATAGAAAATGGTTCTATAGATCTACTTATAGCAACTCATGCTATTTTTGCGGATGATATTAAATTTTCTAATCTTGGATTGATTATCATTGATGAGGAACAAAGTTTTGGGGTTGAGCAAAAAGAGAAACTAAAAAAGTTTAAACCAAACTGTCATATTTTGACATTAAGTGCTACTCCAATACCTAGAACACTTCAGTCATCAATATTTAAAATTAAAGATATTTCTTTAATACAAACCCCTCCAGTTAATAGATTGAATATTAAAACCTTCTTAATGCTTGAAGATATAAATCAAATCTCGAGGGCAATTTCACAAGAGTTAGATAGACAAGGTCAAGTTTTTTATGTTTCACCCAGAATAAGTGATTTAGATAATATTCAAAAAAAGTTAAAAAAAAAAATACCTAAACTTAATATTGGTGTAATCCACGGAAGACTAACAAATACTGAAATAGAGAGAGTTTACGAAAATTTTTATAATAAAAATATCAAAGTTTTACTTTCGACAGCAATGATTGAATCAGGACTCGATCTATCAAATGTGAATACAATAATCATTGAAAAACCTAATCTTTTTGGCTTGGCACAGTTATATCAATTACGTGGAAGAGTAGGCAGATCTTCTTTACAAGCTTATGCATACTTGATTATTGAAAATTTAAATAGTTTAAACGATGAATCATTAAAGAAAGTAAAATTAATATCAAAGATTGATAAATTGGGTTCAGGGTTATCAATAGCATCAAGTGATCTTAGTATCAGGGGTGCTGGTAATATAATAGGTTCTGAACAGTCTGGACACATTAAGGAGGTGGGTGTTGAATTATATTATCAGATGGTTCAAGATACAATTAATGAAATAAAAAATGAATTTAAACAATCAGAAAAATGGTCACCACAGATTAACTTGGGTTTTTCTTTTAATATTTCTAATAGTTATATCAAGGACTCTGATGAAAGACTATCTCTTTACAGGCAGTTATCTCATATAAATAATCTCGAAAAACTAGAGGAAATTTTTGAAAATCTTGAGGATACATATGGAAATTTACCAAATAATTTCAAAAATTTGATGTACCTAATGGAAATAAAAATTATAGCAAAAGAGTTGTTTATAAAAAAAATTGATGATACTAATTATGGATTTGTAATTGAGTTTAAAGAAGACGCTAGAATGGATATTAATAAACTAATAAAATTTGCACAGATAAATTCGAAATTAATAGAGTTAAAACCTAAGTCAAAAGTAATTTTAAATAGTGTGCCTGATAAACATCAAAAAATTAATCATCTTAAAGAATTTTTAAATTACATACAAAAAAACCTTTTAGTTTCATGACAATAACAAAAAAAAAAAATAAATATTCTTTAAATCGAAATGATTTTTTTCCATTTCTTGAAGGTTTAGATCTTTTCATAAATCTTTCTTTAATTACCTATTTATGTGCCTTTTTTTTACCTAGTATTGAACTTAGAAAATCAATTATTATTCTTACAACAATTGTTCTTTTTTCAATTATTTCAAAGATAACTTTATTTCGTGTATTTGAAAATATTCATAATAAACTACGTAATCCTAATTTATTAGTTTATTTAATGTCTGCATATATCTTGGTTATCATTCTACCAAAAGAACTTTTTATTCCCTTAGGAATAATAGTATTTTCTATTTCAAGAGTTATTATTGGCAGTATATTCAGTGCTGTTAATATTACATATACGGATAATGTTTTAACATATCAAAAAATGGCAACTAAATATTGGATTATCTTATTTTTGGGTATTCTTTTCGGCTCTTTATTAGTTATGGTTACAAATGAAATATTTTCGAATAGTCAACTTAATTTGTGGGCATGGAAAGTACCTTATGTTTGTTTCATCACATTATTAATTTTTTTATTTTTTTTTACGAAAGGTTTAGCTTCAAATAATTCTGAATTATTTAATGTTAAAAGTGAAAATATAAAAAAAAAAATCGGAATATTTAATATACTTGAAAATCTTCACTATTTGATTCCAACACTGACAATTATTTTGTTTTCAACTTCAATTTGGTTGCCTAAGTTCTCAAACCCAGAAAATATGCAATTTTTACAGTATGACTTTTTATATTTAATTTTAAGTTTGATTGCACTAATATTTATATCACCCTTATCAAAACTGATTGGATACAAAGGATCAATCAGGTTTTTCTACATATCAAGCATAATCACTTCTATAGTTTGTTTGTTTGTTGAGCATACCTCATCATACAGTATTAATTTTGCAAAATTATTTTTGTCACTTTTATCAAGTTATTCATTTTGTTTGATAATTTTAAGATATAATGAAATAAAAATACTTAATTTAAGTCAAAAAGATTTATTACTAAACTTTATAAACCTAATTTTTATTTTAATAATTCCAATTATATTTTATACTTTTATTAATATTACTATTAATTATAATGTATTATATTTTATAATAAGTATTATAATGATTACTAGCTACTTAGCGTATTACTATGGCAACAAAAGATAAAATCTCAGCATCACATATTCTAATAATGCACAATGAGTCTCAAAGATCTGAATCAAATATAACTAAAGATGAAGCTTTAAAAAAAATCACGGATATTCATACTAAAATTAAAGAAGATAAAACATTATTTAAAGACCAAGCTATGCAACATTCAAACTGCTCTTCATCAGCATATGGGGGAAGCTTAGGTGAGTTTGGAAAAGGTGTTATGGTAAAAGCGTTTGAAGAAACTGCGTTTGCTTTAAAAGTTAACGAGATTAGTGATCCTTTTGAAACAGAGTTTGGGTACCATATAATAAAAAGAGATTCTTAAGCTTCTTTACATTATTTTCAAAACAATAAACTCTCCTAGTTTTTATTAAAATTAATAAGAGGGAAGAAAATTTAGCATTTCTTTAATTTAAGAAAGTCATTTCACTCGTAAATCTAAACAATGACTAGACCATTTATAATCTATAGAAATAATTTATTTCACGAATAAATTTAAAATTTAACAAATGAGTATTATGATAAAATTTGGATATTTAATAATTATTATTTATGGAAATTATTTCTTTAGCTTTATATTCTTCCTCACCAATATTTATGGCTGGAGTTTTGCTTGTTGGATTTCGCTTGCCTGCTAAATATGCAATGCCAATTGTATTTTCATTTACCTTATTAGTTGCTTATTTTTATTGGGGAGTTAGTGATAAAAGGATTTTAGCTTCTTTATTTCAGGGTATTATTCTAGCATTATCAATAATGTGGATTATATTTGGAGCAATTTTACTTCTAAACACACTTAAATATTCTGGAGCAATAACAACTATCAGAAGTGGTTTTTTAAATATAAGCACTGATAGAAGAATCCAGGTAATATTAGTAGCATGGTTATTTGGATGCTTTATTGAGGGTGTTTCTGGTTTCGGAACTCCTGCTGCAATTGCTGCTCCTCTAATGGTAGCAATTGGATTTCCAGCCCTTGCCGCAGTAGTTTTTGGTATGATGATCCAATCCACTCCAGTATCTTTTGGAGCAGTTGGAACACCCTTAATTGTTGGTGTTCAAAGTGGATTAGATAAAACCTCAATTACCAATCAGTTACTTGACAAAGGTTATGGGTGGGAATATTTTTTTAGACTAATTGTCTCTGAGGTAGCTGTTATACATGCAATTTGTGGAACATTTATGCCATTATTACTAATCGTAATCATGACTAGGTTTTTTGGAACAAAGAAATCTTGGTTTGAAGGAATTTCAATTCTTCCATTTGCAATTTTTGCAGCACTTTGTTTTACAATACCATATTCATTGACAGGAATTTTCTTAGGCCCTGAATTTCCATCAATATTTGGTGGTTTGATTGGTCTTGGAATTGTAACATTGGCCATAAAATTTGATTTTTTAAAACCAAAGGATACCTGGGACTTTCCTAGCGAGAATAAATGGCCAGATTCATGGATAGGAAATATAAAGATATCAGATAGTGAGTTAAAGAATAAAAATATTAGTAATGTAATGGCATGGTTTCCCTATATTTTTTTGGCAATATTGCTTATTATTTCAAGAACCTATGCACCTCTGACTAATTTTTTAAAGTCAATTAGTATCCAATTCGTAAATATTTTAAATCAAGAAGGTATTAGTGCAAGTTTTACACCTTTATACTTACCAGGTGGACTTTTAATAATCGTTTGTATAACAACATTTTTTTTACATAGAATGAAATTAAATGAAATACTTTTAGCTACCAGAGATTCACTAAAAATAGTTTTAGGTGCAGGGTTTGTACTTTTTTTTACAGTTCCGTTAGTTAGAATAATGATTAATTCTGGTGTTAACTATAATGATTATGTGAGTATGCCAATTGCAATGGCAAAGGGAATGGCAAATTTAATGGGACAGGTATACCCAATTATTTCTGCATCAATTGGCGCTGTTGGAGCTTTTTTAGCAGGTTCTAATACTGTTAGTAACCTAATGTTAAGTCAGTTTCAGTTTGAGACAGCAAATTTACTCGGTATTTCTGGAACATTAATGGTGGCTCTTCAAAGTGTTGGAGCTGCTGCGGGAAATATGATTGCCATACATAACGTAGTTGCAGCATCGGCTACAGTTGGTCTCCTTGGCAAAGAGGGAAATGTTTTAAGAATTACCATAATTCCCACAATTTATTATTTAACATTGACAGGTATAATTGGTTTTATTTTAATTCATTATTTTAAAATATCAGACCCATTAATTTATTTTTAAATTGAATATAAATTATTGAGAGATAAATATTAAACAAATAAAATATTTAAAGGTATATAAATGGATCCATTCTCTCAAGGGTTGTTAGGCTCAAGTTTAGCCTCATCATTTTCAGAAAAAAAATCTCTAAGAATTTCTGCTTTTTGTGGCGCAGTCGGAGGGACTGTACCAGACTTAGATATTTTAATTAGGTCAAAGGAAGATACATTACTTTTTATAGAATTTCATAGACACTTTAGTCATTCTTTATTTTTTGTGCCTTTAGGTTCTATTATAGTTTCGTTGATTTTATTTTTACTTTTAAGAAATATCACTTCATTTAAAAATATTTTTATTTATACAACTTTAGGAATGTTAACCCATGGATTTTTAGATTCTTGTACAAGTTATGGAACACTTCTTTTATGGCCTTTTTCTGAGCTAAAGGTTGCTTGGAATATAATATCAATAATTGATCCTTTTTTCACTTTTACGCTAATATTCTTTTTATTTATTTCACTTTTTAAGAAGTCTTTAATGCTAGTAAGAGTGGGGTTATCAATTTCTTTAATATATTTAGGTTTTGGTGCAGTAAAATATATTCAAGTTAAAGATTATGTTAGGGAATTAGCTTCTCAAAGGGGTCATAAAGTTGAACGTATACTTTTGAACCCAACAATTGGAAATAATATTTTGTGGAGAAGCATTTATCAATTTAATAAAAATTATTATGTAGATGCCATTTATATGCCGTTAACAAAAAAGTCTTCTCATTTAGAGGGTGTTGTTTTAGAAGTAATTGATAAAGAAAAGGTATTTTCAAAACTTTCACCCGAATCATTACAAAGAGAGGATATCAGGCGTTTTTCATACTTTTCACAGGATTTTATATACTTACACCCTGATTACTCAAATATAATAGCAGATTTACGTTATGGAACATTACCGCATGATTATAAATCATTATGGGGTATTCAAGTAGATATAGACAATGAAGACAACCACGTATCCTTCATTAATCTTAGAAATTTCAAAAAAAATGATTTCGAAGATTTTTGGAATATGTTGGGTTATAAATTTTGGCTACAAGATGATAAAATTTTGAATGTAAAAACTTTTTCAGGTCCAATGGGTATGGGCTTAGCTAAATCTTTTTACTTAAATAGTAAAAAAATTTGTGTTTACAATACAATTAATGGACAGGAAAAGATTGTTTTAGATTCCATTATTCTTAGTTGTTCGAAAAATTTAGATGATAAGTATAAGTAAAAATTTTAATAGATTGAGATTTTCCTATAAATAATTACGAAACAGTGCTATTAATCTTGACCTCCAGCTAGTTATTCACTTTTTAGAAAGAATTTATGGAAAAGAGTATCAGAAATATTGCCATAATTGCACATGTAGATCATGGCAAAACCACACTTATAGATTCTATAATGAAACAAAGTGGACTGTTTCGTAAAAATGAGAAAATTGAAGAAAGATTAATGGATACAGGTGATTTGGAAAAAGAAAGAGGCATTACAATATTAGCAAAACCAACCTCAGTTATATGGAAAGATTCTAAAATTAATATAATTGATACCCCTGGCCATGCTGATTTTGGAGGTGAAGTTGAGCGAGTATTGTGTATGGCAGATGGTGTCATTTTATTAACTGATGCTGCAGAAGGTCCAATGCCTCAAACTAAATTTGTCTTGGGTAAAGCATTATCACAGGGTTTAAAACCAATAGTTATAATTAATAAAATTGATAAAAAAGATAGTAGAGCTGATGATGTTTTAAATGAGGTATTTGATCTTTTCGTCTCATTAGATGCTTCAGATGAGCAGCTTGATTTTCCTATCTTGTTTGCATCTGGAAAGGATGGTTGGTGTATTAATGATCTTAATGACAAAAAAGAAAATCTATATGCACTTCTTGACCTTATTTTAAGTCATGTTCCAGCACCAAAAGTAGACACCTCAAAGCCATTTTCCATGTTATCAACTTTACTCGATGCTGATCCATATTTAGGAAGATGTTTAATTGGAAAAGTTGAGAGTGGTTTAGCCAAAGTAAACGATGCAGTTAAAGCTATAAATTTATCTGGAGATTTAGTTGAGAATGGAAGACTTACGAAATTACTATCATTTGAGGGAAATAAAAGGATAACTGTTAACGAAGTTATAGCCGGTGATATTATTTGTATAGCAGGACTAACTAAAACATCTGTTTCAGATACTATTTGTGATACATCATTGAATCAACCAATAAAATCATCTCCAATTGATCCCCCCACTATGTCTATTACAATAACTGTCAACAATTCACCTTATGCAGGCCAAGAAGGTGAGAAAGTAACATCAAACCTTATAAGAGAAAGGTTATTAGAAGAAGCTGAATCAAATGTTGCAATAACATTTAAAGAAAATGAAAAAAAGGATTCATTTGAAATAGGTGGAAGAGGAGAGTTACAACTCGGAGTATTAATTGAAACAATGAGAAGAGAGGGATTTGAATTATCTGTCTCTAGACCTAAAGTTTTATATAAAAATAATCAATCAGTTAAACTAGAGCCAATTGAAGAAGTAACAATAGATGTTGATGAAAATTACTCAAGTTCAGTAATTAAGTCTATGAATGAAAGAAAAGCTGAGATGATTGATTTGAAAACATCAGGTTCATTAAAAACAAGAATCATATTCAAAGCTCCATCTAGAGGCTTAATTGGATATCAGAGTAAGTTTCTTACAGAAACTAAGGGTACAGGGGTTCTTAATAGAGTATTTAGTTCATATGAACCGTTTAGAGGTGAAATAAATAGTAGAAGAAATGGAGCTTTGATCTCTACTGAGACAGGTGCCGCAGTTGCATATGCAATTTTTAATCTTCAGGATAGAGGAATTATGTATATACAGCCTCAAACCAAAGTTTATAAAGGAATGATAGTAGGCGAGCATAATAAGGACAATGATTTAGAAATAAATGTATTAAAAGGAAAACAACTAACAAATGTTAGAGCATCAGGATCAGATAAAGCTGTAACACTAGTACCATCCGTAAAAATGTCTTTGGAACAAATGATATCGTACATTAAAGATGATGAACTACTTGAAGTTACACCAAAAAATTTACGTCTTAGAAAGTTCTATCTAGATTCCAACGATAGAAAACGTTTTAACAAATCAACTTAAAACTAGTTATTTTTTATTTTGAGTTAGTATTGAAAGTAATTTGAAATTATTAAATAAGTTTAATAGTCATTTTTAATATTTAACTTGCTAAATTTATATTTCTATGTGTTATTACCTTTAATTAATGTCCATTATGGAAAACTTCTTAAATCTTGGTATATCCAAAGAAATAATTACAAACTTAAATTATCTCAAATTATTTAAGCCAACGCCAGTTCAACAGCATGCCATTAAGCCAGCTTTCGATGGTAAAGATATATTAGCTATAGCCAATACTGGAACAGGTAAAACTGCAGCATTTGGAATTCCGATTATTCAAAAGCTTAACGAAAATAAAAAATTTACAGCTCTAATCATCACACCAACAAGAGAATTATCTATACAAATAAATAAACATCTAAAAGACTTGATGGGTAAAAATATTCATATTAAATCAGCAGTTTTAATAGGTGGAGATTCAATAAAAAAACAAATAAATGTAATAAAACAAAAACCAAGATTATTTATAGGCACACCTGGAAGAATTTATGATCATCTAACAAGTAAAAATATTAAACTCAATGATATAGATATTCTTGTTTTAGATGAGACAGATAGGATGCTAGACTTAGGTTTTATTGATCAAATACAAAATATAATTAATTTTCTTCCAACAAAAAAGCAAACCTTACTTTTCTCAGCAACACTTCCAAATAAAATAAAGAAAATTTCTGCACAATACCTCTCTAATCCAATAAATATTTCTGTTGAGAAAAAAGATAAGATTCTTGAAAATATAAGCCACAATATTGTTAATTTAAAAAATTCTGAGAAATATGACAGATTACTAAAGGAACTAGATGAGAGAAGTGGAAGTATAATAGTATTTATGAAAACAAAACATAGTTCTAAAAGATTATTATTAAAACTAAAAAAAGATGGTGAATCTGTAAATGCAATCCATGGAAATGTAAGGCAAAATAAACGCCAAAATATATTAAATAAATTTAGAAAGCAACAATTCAGAGTCCTTGTAGCAACAGATATCGCAGCGCGAGGTTTAGATATACCACATATTGAACATGTCATAAACTATGACCTTCCTCAAAGAACTGAAGATTATGTCCATAGAATAGGTAGAACTGCTCGTGCAGGAAAAAAAGGTTCTGCAGTAAGTTTTATCTCTGAGAACGATAAAAAACTATGGAATTTAATAAGTAAATTATTAGTAATAGAACATGAACAAAAAGCAGAAATAAAGAATCGAAATGATAAAGCTTATATAAAACGAAGGAAAATTGGAAACCAAAGAAAAAAGAATTTAAATAAATTTGAGGTTAAAAATAACTTTGTAAATACAGATGGTAGAAATGTTAAAAATAAAAAAACTGAACCCTCTAAGTTCAAGAATAGGAAAATAGATTTTAAAAAAGAAGATTTTGAATATGAAAAAAGAGAATTTGAAAATAAAAGAAAAAGAAAATTTAAATATGCTGATAAAACTAAAGAAAATACTTCTAATTTTAAAAAAACAAAAGGTAAGTTTGAAGAACAAAGGTATAAAAATAAAAAATCAAGAAAAATTAACACAAAATTTAATATCAATAAACCTGATATAAGAAAAAAAAATATTGAACATAATGATAATAAATTAGAAAATAAGAAATCGAAAAAATTAAAAAATAATATAAAAATTACTAGAGGAAAAAATCTCTCAAGAAAAGTCCATTCACTAAAAAAAAATAAATCTAAATTTAATAAACCGTTGAGGAATAGTTTTTAAACATTGTCTAAATCTAAATCAGTAAATATAGAAAATTTTACTAATTTATTATAACATTAGTTTTTAATTAATTAGGATAAAGTCTATGGAATTTTTAGGAACAAAAGATTATGTTTCAACCGAAGGTTTAAGTATTGCTGTAAATGCATCAATTTTATTGGAGAAACCCTTGTTAGTCAAAGGCGAACCAGGTACAGGAAAAACAGAGTTAGCTAGGCAAGTAGCTAAAAGTCTTAACCTTCAAATAATTGAGTGGAATATTAAATCAACTACAAAAGCTCAACAAGGTTTATACGAATATGATGCAGTAAGTAGACTAAGAGATAGTCAATTAGGTGAAAACAATATTAATGAAGTAAAAAACTATATTAAGAAAGGAAAAATTTGGGATTCCTTCGAGTCACAAAGTAAATCTGTTCTGCTTATTGATGAGATTGATAAAGCAGATATAGAATTTCCAAATGACCTATTACAAGAACTTGATAAGATGGAATTTTATGTATATGAGACTGGTGAACTTATTAAAGCAAACCAAAGACCCATAGTAGTAATTACTTCTAATAATGAAAAAGAACTCCCTGAGGCTTTTTTAAGGAGATGTTTTTTTCATTATATTCAATTTCCTGAAATTGATGTCTTAGAAAAAATTGTTAAGGTTCATTTTCCTGATATTAAAAAAAAACTATTAGATGAAGCTTTAAAAAGATTCTTTGAAATTAGAAAAGTACCTGGTCTAAAAAAAAAACCATCTACATCTGAAGTTCTTGATTGGATCAAACTTCTCGTAGTAGAAGATCTTGATCCTTCTGATTTAAAATATGATGGAAAGCATTTACTCCCAAAACTTCATGGAGCTCTAATTAAAAATGAGCAAGATATTCAATTATTTGAGCAGTTAGCATTTATGTCTAGAAAGGAAAAGTAAGTGCTAATAGATTTTTTTTTGAAATTAAAAGAATCTAAAATTCCAGTCACTATAACAGAATTTTTATTTTTTTTGGAAGCTCTTAATAGAAACTTAATTCAATATGACGTGACTAAATTTTATTATTTGTCTAGAGCGATCTTAGTAAAAGACGAAAGAATGTTCGATAGATTTGATATTGTATTTGCTCAATACTTTCAATCAATAGAGGAAATAGATAATTATGAATTCATAGATAAATTAAATATTCCCAAAGACTGGCTTGAAAATAATTTTAAAAAATTTTTCTCGTCAGAAGATATAAAAAAAATTAAATCATCTAAGAACTTTAATGAATTACTTAAGACACTTAAAAAAAGATTAAAAGAGCAAACAAAGCGTCATCAGGGTGGAAATAAGTGGATAGGAACTTTAGGAAGTTCACCTTTTGGAGCTTACGGATATAATCCTATGGGCATTAGAATAGGTCAAGAAAAAAGTATAACAAGAAAAGCTATCAAAGTTTGGGATAAAAGAGTTTTTAAAGATTTTGATGATTCTATAGAACTAAATACTAGGGGGATTCAAGTTGCGCTAAAAAAATTAAGACAATGGGCAAGAACTGGTATAAACGATGAGTTAGATATTAAAGAAACTATCAAAAGTACTGCAAAAGAAGGCTATTTAGATATAAAGACAAGAAAACAAAGAGAAAATTCAATAAAAATATTAATTTTCTTAGATGTTGGTGGTTCTATGGATGATCATGTAAAACAAATTGAAGAATTATTTTCAGCAGCTAGAAATACTTTTAAGAATTTAGAATACTTTTATTTTCATAATTGTTTATATGATTATGTATGGAAAAGTAATTCAAGAAGATGGTCAGAAAAATTAAGTACTTCCGAAATAATTAGAACTTATGGAAGTGATTATAAATGTATTTTTGTGGGAGATGCATCGATGAGCCCATATGAAATAATATATCCAGGTGCAGCAAATGAATATTTCAATGAAGAAACAGGAAAAGTTTGGTTGGAAAGAGCTTTAATTCAGTGGCCATCTTTTTTATGGATTAATCCTGTTGAAAAAAATCACTGGGAATATTTTGAATCAATACAAATAATCAAAGCAATTTTTAATAATAAAATGGTACCTTTAAATATTCAAGGAATAGAAGAGGGAACAAAGTTATTGTCAAGATTGAAGTAAAATAATATTTATGATGTTTTGTAAGTGATTAAAAATTTATTTTAAAAGTAAGTTGTACAATATTGATTCATTATTACATAATTATAGGATAAAAGAATGTTTAAAATAGCTATATACTATCTTTTTTTTTCTATTTGCTTTTTGGCGAAAATCTCGTTTTCTTTACCAAAATGTAATGGTGAATATGAAGTTCATTGTCATGGTGTTATTTTGCATCAAAACGGGGAAAAATATGTCGGGGAGATAAAAGATTATAAATATAATGGTAAAGGAACATACTTATTTGTAAACGGAAATGTATATACAGGACAGTTTAAAAATGGAATTCAAAAAGGAAAAGGTGTTTTTAAATTTTCTAATGGAGACAAATATGAAGGAAATTTCGAAGATGGATTATTCCATGGTTTTGGCATAGGAACTTTTTCTGATGGAGTAAAATATTCAGGTGAATATCAATACGATCTTCCACATGGAAAAGGAATTTTAGAGCTTTCAAACGGTGATAAATATGATGGTGAATTTAAGAACGGAGCAAAACATGGAAATGGTATTTTGACTTATGCCAATGGTGATAAATATGTTGGTGAATTTTCAAATGATATGTACAACGGTCAGGGAATCCTTACAAAGGCTGATGGGGAAATGAGAAAGGGTTCTTTCAAAGATAACAAGTTTATTGAAAACAAATAAGGAATCTTTTATGCATTCATCTAGTATACTAACTAAAAATTTGCACACAGCATATATTTTATCAAGAAATTTGTTTGAACAATTAAATAAACTGAGTATAATCTTACCCGTAAATAATACTAAAAAGTTAAAAAAATAGTTTTAATGAACATTCTAATAAAAATAATCTTTGGAATATTATCTTTTTTATTTACAGAGATTACTGCTAGACCCATATCATATCCAGGTGGATGGACAGTAATGCTAATGAATAATAATTATAAAAATAGTATTCATACTCACTACTCACTTTCGTCGAAAACTTCAGTAGGCTACAGGTTTGAATATTTTAGGGAAAACGAGTACTCATTAAATGCTCTGCAAATCAATAGACTTTTAAAACGATGGAACGAACCTAATTCTCAAGCAAATTTATATATTAAGGCAGCAATAGGGAATGCTAACAGTCATAAAAAAAAATTTAATGAGAAATCAAGTTTGGCTGGATTTTTAGGTTTTTCAGGAGATTGGGAAAGTCAACGCTATTTTGTTTCATATGATAATAGATATAATGAAGCCGGTGAAATTGACAGTTTTTACCAACAATCTTTAAGATTTGGTATAGCACCATATATTGGAGATTATGGGGATCTTCATACATGGTTGATGGTAAAACTCGAACACATACCAGAAGCTCATCAAAATTTTAGTCTTACACCACATATTAGAATTTTTAAAGGTTTTCACTTACTTGAGGTTGGTGCTAACTTAAAACGAAAAGTAATGTTAAATTATATTTACAGATATTAATGTGAGGAAAACTTCATGAAAAAATTACTAATTAAAATTTTTACATTAATAGTTTTATTTAACTTGTCTTACTCCATAGGGAATACAAAAGTAATCTATGCTTACGTTAATGGTTTGGTTTGTGATTTTTGTGCAAGGTCTCTTGAAAAAAATTTTGAAAAAGAAAAGTCCGTTAAATCTATCACTATTGATCTTCAACAAAAACTTTTAACAATAGTTTTAAAAAAAGATAAAAAATTAGAAGATTCTAAAATAATAAAATTAGTAAATGATGCTGGTTATGATGTAAAAGAAATTAAATATGAAAAATAATATTTACTATTCATGGAAACAAATATTCGTTCCATTATTAGGTTTATTTACTTCGTTGACCACTTTGATTTGTTGTGCATTACCAGCTTTATTTATTACAATTGGAATGGGTGCAACATTAGCTACTTTAATTGGGTTTGTTCCTCTCATAACAAAAGTATCTGATTATAAACTTATTATTTTTGGAGTTTCTGCAGTAATGATTATCTTTGGTTTTTTGGTTCAATGGAATTCAAGAAATTACTCATGTCCATCCGATCCAGTTAAAGCTTATTATTGTAAAATTCTAAGAAATGTAAGCTGGATAATTCTATTTATTTCCTTAGCAATATTTGTTGTTGGCGCGTTCTACGCTTTCTTTGCAATTCATTTTTTTTAATAAAAAGATTCCGCATTTTTAATTCTGAAAAAAATATTAAATTCATCATCGTTAGGTACGAGCTCCAGAATTCCTCTTATATTTATAGGGTCATATGAAAAATTAATAGGGTTTGTAGCGTGAACCTCAATAATAAGATTTGACATTACATGAGGGTGATACGGACAACTTAAAGGAAAAGGTACCAACAAAAAATTGCTTTGTTTTTCTTCTTGGTCTAATGGAAACATATAACCTTGTACCAATATTTCCTTTGTATTAAGTATTTTGATCTCTTCAGTAAAATTTGGGCGAACTCCCATCCAAACATTTCCGTCTTTATCTTTGATAGGATACTCATCCATGCCTGTGTCTCCAAAAACCTTCCATGAGGTTCCACCTTCAGGAAGATTTATGAAATCCTCTATATACATCATTAGATTAGGTTCTAAATCTGATTCATAGCTCTCGATTTCATTCTTATCCAAAGAATTAGAAGTTTTTACTAATAATGCGAGTACCAAAAATAATACATATTGAAATTTATTTACTATTATTTTCTCCTATCTTAATTATTTATATGTTTCTTGATAATTGATTTGCAACACTAATTTTTGATCCTCTATAGGCTGGTAAACAAGCCGCTATAAAACCTGATAAGAAAACTGATAGAAGTATCATAGCAAATGAAGTGTCGACTATGAAATTAGCATTACTAGTTCGTAATGGTAGTATTAATTCAGCAAGTAAATTAAATCCTAATATACCTATAATAACACCCAAAATAATACCAATAGTAACGATAGTTAATCCCTCTAAAGAAATAATTTTAAATATTCTTATTTTTGAATAACCAATTGCTCTTAATATAGCTAAGTCACCTTTACGATTATCTAGATTACTTGCTAGTCCTGAAAATATACTTAATACAGCAATTAAAATTAATATTGTAGATAGTATACTAAAACTTTTCGAACCCAATCCAAGCATAGTAGTTAATCTAGTTATCTCTATAGCTGGATTTGCTGCTTGCATTGAACTCTGTCGATTAATTAAACGTGGAAGATTTATGTTGGCTGTTGGTGATTTAGTACTAATTAATAATGCTGTAATCTCAGCTGAACCCAACTCATTTTTATTTTTATGGTGGTGACTTTCGTTATCTTGAGAGTCATGTTCTTCATGAGAATCATGCTCTTCATGGGAATCATGA
>JBELJQ010000003.1:52497-71980 GCA_042090305.1 Candidatus Pelagibacteraceae bacterium
GAATCATGATCTTCATGAGAATCATGCTCTTTATGAGAATCATGCTCTTCATGAGAATCATGATCTTCATGAGAATCATGATCTTTATGAGAATCATGTTTATCGTTAAGATCATGTTCGGAATGGTGATGAATTTCTTGAAGGCCATGAATATTAAGAACTGAATTGAGTGAGGTTAAAATCAATCTATCAAGAACAGTCCCAGTTGGCCTCAAAATTCCAACTACATTATATTTTAAATCATTATGACTACTACCTCCTTCAATAATACCATGAGAACCAGAAATTTTACTATTAATTTCTAAATTTACTGATGAACCGACTATAATTTCATAATCTTTTTCGAAATTACGACCTTTAATAATTTCGGCATTATAATGCTTAATATAATCATCTGTAGTTCCAACAATTCTGAATCCTTTCCAATTATCTCCTAGAGCGAGTGGAATTGCTTTTGAAACTTGAGGATGATTTATAAATTTTTTTGCATCATCATATAAAATATTACCATTAGGTAAGTCAATATGATAAATTGAAGATAAAACAAGTTGAAGAGGACTTCCTTTTGCTCCAACCACAATGTCAATATTATTTCCATCCAAATTCAAGCTTTTTTGAACATGATTGCTGAATTGTGTCACTAGTAATGCAATTGATAGTCCAAAGGTCGTTAATAGTATTGATAGACTTGTATTCAATAAGCGAGATTTTAAAGAGTAATAAATAAAAGTAAAATCACCCATAATTAAATCTCTAATATATTTGAAAATTTGCTTTTAATTCTTTTGTCATGAGTACAGACAATTAATGAGGATTTATTTTTTATTGCATTTGAAAATAAAAGATTAATAACATTTTTCGTATTTAGGTCATCCAATGCAGATGTAGGTTCATCTGCAAAAATTACTTTTGGATTATTGACTAAAGCACGAGCTATTGCAACTCTTTGGGCTTCACCAAAACTCAAATTTCCTATTACTTGTTTTTTAATCATTGATAAGCCTAATTGGTCAATAAGACTATAGATATTTTGAGAGTCTTTCTTATTCTTTGCTAAAATAATATTTTGTTCAACGTTTAAGTGATTTATTAAGTGCAGTTTTTGAAAAATAAATCCAAAATTATGTGCTCGTATTTCATCTATTTCATTATTAGTTAATAAAGAATAATCATTATCTTCGAACTCAATTAGTCCATTTGATGCTCTTAACAGACCTGCCATTAAGTTCAGAAGTGTAGTTTTACCACATCCTGATGGCCCAAGAATTAAAAGGTGATTAGACTTGTTAAGTTTAAAGCTTATCTTCTTAGATAAAATTTTATGTTTTTTGAAATTATATTCAAGATTTTTAATATTAAAGAGCATAACTACCTACTATATATAATATACTCAAAATTTATCCAAGATTTCAATATCTCAATAAATATATTATTGTATTAAATTTAAAATTTAATAGTTAGTTCAAAATTTATATCTATAAATATAAAACTTATTAATATTGTTAGAGTGCAACACATTAACAAAAAAAAAAGTTGTAACAACATCATTTTTTTTTAAATTATTATGAAATAATATGTGTTACGTATTAGAATTTAATGTTATATTATTACATATAAATTATTGGGTATGAAGTTATGAAAAAAAAAATTTTAAAAAAAGCTGAAGAATTCTGTATTAAAAATAAGCATCGACTAACTGAACCTAGATCAATTGTTTTAAAGATTATTTCTTCAAGTAGTAAGCCGCTTAAGGCATATCAAATTTTAGAAGAGTTAGGCAAAGTAATCAAAAACCCTAAGCCTCCAACAGCGTATAGAGCTATTGAATTTTGGCATAAGCATAACTTTATTCATCGTATTGAAAGTTTAAATTCTTATTCAATCTGCAAGGCAAATCATCTTCATGAAGGTTCTCAATATTTAATATGTTTTGATTGTGGTAAGGTAATAGAATCACATTTTTGTGAGATACCAAAAATAATTAAAGAAAGCTTAAAAAAAAATACATTTACACCCTCTGCATGGAATCTCGAAATAAATGGTATATGTAGTGATTGTAAATAATTTTTAAAATAATTGAAATTTATTTATTAACTATTACTTTAGTACAATGCATAAATTAGTTTCACTACTAACACTCACACTTTCATTAGGCATAGCTTACAAAACTTTTGCCAATGATACTGCTGACCTTGATGATATTAAGTTATACGACATTGTTAAAGTTGAACAATGTCTCGATGAAGCATATGATAAGGTTCCAGGACATGCTAGAAAATTAGAATTTAAAATTGAAGGCGATGACCCTATCTACGAATTCGATATTGAATCAACAAACGATAGCTTTATTTATAACGTTGAATGCAATGCAGAGGAGGGCTATATCGTGGAAATCGAGAAAGAAGTTGGTGCTAATAATAGTGTTTTCAATAATGCTGCTAAAGTTTCAATAGAACAAGCAAGAATAAATGTACTTGCCATACATCCTGGAAGAATAGTCAGTGAAGAAAGAGAAATTGGTATGGATGGTACATTCACTTATGAGTTTGATATTCAAACAAACGCAGGTTATGAAATCAAAGTAGACGTAGACGCAGTAAACGGGAATATTGAAGAAGCTAATTTTGAATTGTATGAAATTGGTATCGAAAAAGAGTAAATTAGATGATAAATTTCACCATCACTCAATTATTTAATTGAAATTTTTCTATATTATTTCATTAATATATTTATCGAAAAACTTTTTTCCTAAAATTTGTTTGATTTTCTTTAATGTTATTTTCTTTATTTCTTCCTCCTTTATTTCAAATATTTTTTGACAATTAAGAGAAACTTGCCTCGAAATTACTTGATCTATAAAATTATTTTCAACCGCATTCTTTGCTCTTAGTATGGGCTCCAGTTTAGCTTTAGTACACTTAGATATAAATTTATTTTGAGATTTTTCTAACTCATCAACTATTGACATTAATTGATTAAAAGTAAGGTCAGGTTTATTTACAATTAAAAATTGTCCTTGGACTTTGATTTTTAAATTAAGAGTTTCTAATTCTGAAATTATTAGTTCCATATAATCTGAATTAAAAACTATAATCTGGAAAAAATTTTCACTTGGATTATTTTTTATCTCAGCAAGATCTGATATTTTTCTATATCTATTATTGATATTAAATCTTAGTTTTTTTATTTCATTAAAGTAATAAGTATCCCTTCTAATAGCATTAACTTTACTATTATAATCGTCAATTAAACCATCAAGAAGGTTTAGCGCTTGAATTGAATAGTTTTCTGAATTAAACACCTCCTCACAAATAAATTATGACTAAATATTAATGAATGTAAATATAATTTTACATAACATAAAAAAATACATTCAAATTTGTTAAAGTTGGGCTGAAAGTATAATTATAGTTGTTTTATATAGTAATGTTATTTCAAACAATATTATTGATTTTCTTAATTTCTTCTAAAAAAGTAAAAGTATCTAGCCTCATCAATAATGAAGAATCATCATTTAACGCAGAATCAGGAGTACGATGAAGTATTCCTTTATTTCCACCTCGAAAAATTGCAATATCCCATTCATTAATATGACTAAGAGCAGATCTATCTTTAATAATATCTTTATTTGGTTTTCCATTAACAAATGCCTTACGGTTAGCTGCCCTGTCTGGTAATAGTTCTGTACCTTTACCAGCATATGTTACTAATAGTCTGTAAGGAACCATATCTACGTGATACCTTTTACAACCTCTTTGAGAACCAAGCCAAAAACTAATACTTTTATCTCCAAGTATATTACAAAATAATTGGGATATTTTACTCATATCTTCTAACCAATTTCCATAGAATGGTTCAGATTTAATCTCATCTGATAATTCATTATTAAGAAGCGTATAGATATCCTCAATACTCGTATTTTTACTAACAACTCCTGATATTGAGTGAGGATATTTTTTTATTTTTTCAAAGAAATCATTGGCCATAACTGGAGTTTTACGTTCAAGAATACCAACTTGCTGATTAGCCTTCTTGAAATTTTTTAGAGATTCAGTATTATTATATAAAGAAATCATCTTAATTTATATAGCCGGAAATAAACATGAGTTATAAGAATCAAAACATCAACTTAGTAGAAGACTTTAAACATGAACATAAAGCTTCTTCCAGGTAATTGAACCTGTGCTTTTTTTGATTCTAAATGATTTCTACCAACAACATCAAGTAAATTGGAAGCGGTAAACATTAGGTGACCTGAAAAATCAGAGTAGGCAAAGTCTCTTGTTAAATCAAAGTCAAGTCTAGAATGTCCTCCAGTTCTTGTTTGAAATGGACCTATAAAATCTTTACTAAAATAATGAAAGTAAGATAAATTAGCATCCCAATCTTCATTAATAGCCTTAATACCAAAGTTCATCTTTGTTTGAGGAATCCTTGATAGAGCTTTATCATTTGAAGTTTGATAACCTTTAAGAAAGTCAATCATAGCATTGGAAATAATATCAAAATCATTGATTTTGGCGAAAGCGTATTGACCACTAACCTCTAAACCAGTAAACAGAGCATTGTATTGAGAAAAAATAACATCGTTCATATCTTCACCCTCTACTTCTGTTGTAGTTCCATCTCTATCTGCTGCAATAAAATCATCAACATAGTTATAGTATGTTTCAATTTTTAGGATATCAAGACCATCATTATAAGTATATCCTACGGAAAAATTATAGGAAGTTTCAACATTTATATTGCTATCCCCGACTTCAAATTGTTCTAGTGCATGATGTGGACCATTCGCGAATAACTCAACTGCATTTGGTGCTCTTTGAGTAAAATCAAATCCAGCAAAAGCTGAGTTATTAGAAAAAATTTCCCTTTTAATTGTTGAAGAAAATGCACCAGGAAAAAAACCTTTTTCATTACTTGTATTTTTTAAGTTTACTGATTCTACTCTAGCTCCAACATCCAAATCGAATAAGTCAAAGTTAAAGCTTTCGAGAGCAAATAATGCAAAACTAGATGTTCTTGTATGAACTAAGTGACTTTCCTCATCACCTAAAGCTCCTTGATCATAATTTTGGAAGTGAAAGCCAATTAAACCTTCACTATTGCTATCAATAAATGAGTTGTGATTAAGAGATGTTTTAATTTCATATAAATCACTGAAAAAATTAATATTATGATTATTTCCAGAACCAGTTCTTTCAGAATGATTAAATTCAGATACTGTTCCTTGTAAATTAAACTTGTTAAAGTAAGCACTATTCAATGAAATTGAAGACTGAAAATTAACTGTATTCTTAGTTGGATTCAAAGATGTCATGTTTTCCTCGCCTTCAGCACCAGGGTTACCATAAACGGCTTCAAGTTTATCTAAAGAAAATCCAAAATAATTCTTACCATCATTATATGTTAAACCAACACCACCAGATGACATAAATTTTGAGGAATTTGCTTGTTTATCTGAACTATTTGCTAAATCATAAGGACCTGAACTAAGTCCACTACCAGTAAGTCTTACGGTAAAGTTTTCAATTGATTGTCCAGCTTTAAGGCTTCCTTTTAGTTCGCCACCAGATGTTCTGTAGCCAAAATTTGCTTCCACATTTTGGTCACTTATAGGTTTGTCAACAGCTATAAGAGGGGTAATTATATTAACAACTCCTGCAAATCCATTATTACCGTACAATAAGGTTCCAGGACCTTTTATAATCTCAATTTTATCAATCAGCATTGGGTCATAGCCAACTATGTGATCCTTACCAAATTCAGAAACATCCGTTGTACTTCCACCATTCTGTAGTATTTTAACTCTAGAGTTTGTCATACCTCTAATAATTGGGCGTGAAGCATTACCAAGTCCAGTTGATGAAACACCCGGTAGATCTTTTAACATATCTCCAATAGAGTATTGTCTTTTCGTTTCCACATCATGTCCCTCAAACAAAATATTTCCTCTTTCACTTTGATATTCAGTAGTTGGTTTTAGTTTTTGTGTAACAAATACATCAGGTACAATGAATATAGATTCTAACTTATCTGCAACTGCTAAATTTGATATTAAGACTGAAATAGCAAATAGTAGAATTTTATTTGGCATTTTTTCTCCACAAGTAACGATTATATGTCTTAGTGTTATAATATAACACTTAATTTATGTCAATATTTTTAGCAAATAGTATAGTATTATTAAAAAATGAAATTCCTCTGTTCATTTAAAAAAGTAATTCTCTTAGTTGCAATCTTAAATTTTATATATTTTTTTATAGAGTTTATATCTGCAATACACATTAGATCTGTCTCATTACTTACTGATTCTATTGATTTTATTGAAGATACATCTATAAATCTCTTAATCTTTTTTGCAATTTCTTTATCAATAATTAAAAGGGCTAAAATAAGTATTTTATTATCTTTTATAATGTTTTTACCTGGATTAACTGCGTTATGGGCAATCTGGCAACAAATTGTTTATCAGGAACCTACTCAACCAATTGAATTATCCTTAATTGCATCTGGCGCCTTAATTGTTAATTGTTTTTGTGCATACTTGTTGGTGAGGTTTAAAAATTATAGTGGAAGTTTAACTAGAGCCGCTTTTCTATCGGCTCGCAATGACGTTCTTGCGAATATAGCCATTATAATCGCAGGAGTAATTACCTTCTTTTATTCATCAATTTGGCCAGATATATTAGTTGGTTTATTTATTGGATATATAAGGACAGAATCAGCATTAGAAATATATAGAAAAGCTATTTATGATCTAAAGAAGGGGATGAGAGAGTCTCTTCATTCTTGATAGTATTAAAGAGATAAGGAAAAGACTAGATTATTTATTCTATGTTATTTGAAAATAAGCGTAATAAAGCAATTTTTAAAGCTAAAAAAGGTGTCAATTTCAATTGAAAAAAAAAAATAGTTATTTATATTTTAAATATTGATTATTTTTAAAATTGATAACAAACTTAAACTCTTACACATGAATTATTTATTTCATAATATGCAATCTATATAAATGGAAAAAACAGACGTAGTCATAATTGGAGCAGGAATTGCTGGAATTGCATCTGCCTACTATTTGAGAAAAAATTTTCCAAAAATGACATTTAGAATATTAGAGTCACGAAGTAGTGTGGGTGGAACTTGGGATCAGATGAGATTTCCCGGTGTTCGCGCTGATAACGACATGTATACCTATGGATTCAGCTTTGACCCATGGAAAGGGTCAATAATAGGTAATGGGAAGGAAATTAAAAATTATTTAAGTAAGGTTACAGAAAAATTTAATATCAAAAAATATGTTTTATTTGGTACAGAAGTCAAATCATTAAGTTGGAATAATAACAAATGGGTAGTAGAAACAAATTCTAAAAAATTTACTAGTCAATATGTTATTTGTTGTACAGGCTCCAGAGATCGAAAAAATCCACATTTACCAAAGTTTAAAAATGAAAAAGTATATCAAGGAAAAATTGTACATACCCAAGCATGGGGAAAAACTGACTTTAGAAACAAAAACGTAACTATCGTTGGTAGTGGATGCACTGCTATAACAATGGCACCTTCGATAATCAGAGAAGCGAAAAAAGTAACTTTAGTTCAACGAAGTCCTGCTTGGATAATTAATATTGATAGCCAAGAAAAATCAACTCGACTTTATAAAACATTTCAAGTTTTGTGGGATTATTTTTCAAGTAGGATTTTTAAAAAGTTTCAAAGGAAAAAAATGATATCAGGTAATACCTATTATAATGAAACCACTACTCCTTCATATAATTATTGGGATCAACGTCCCGCAAGTAGTTTGGATAATGATTATTTTTCATCCGTAAAGTCAAAAAAAGTAACTATAGTCCGTCAAGGAATTAGTAATTGGGAGAAGACTGGTGTAAAGTTAAAGAATGGAAAAATTATTAAAAGTGATATCACAATTATGGCTACAGGCGGCAATGCACAATTATTAGGGGGTATTGATATCTTTATTGAAAATAAACGAATAAAGATCAACGATACTAGTTGGTATAGAGGAATGATGTTCAGTGGAATACCAAATCTTTTTGCTCATGCAGGATATATTAATTTTAGTTGGACGGCTAGGTGTGAAATAGTAAGCCAACGTATTTGTAAAACAATTCGATACATAAAGAAAAATAAGTTACTTAGTTGTACTCCAAAATATATGGGAGAAAAAACAGAACCATCAATTCAAGCGAATTATATTTTGCGAGCAATGGACCAATTTCCTAATAGAACCTATAAATTCTATCAAAATTATATTATAGAATATTTAAGTTTTAAATTTACAAAAATAAACGATGGAGCATTAGACTTTTCAAAATAATTAAAGGATTATAAATATGAAACTAGAATCAATTGCACTTCATCATGGTTATGAATCAGATAAAAATGACCAAAAATCAGCAACAACCCCAATTTATCAGACCTCGGGATTTACTATTGATAATACACAACATGGAGCAGATTTATTTGACCTCAAAGTAGAGGGAAATATATATTCAAGAATAGGCAACCCAACTAATGCAGTTCTTGAAAAAAGAGTTGCGGAAATGGAAGGTGGAATTGCAGCTTTATCTTTGGCTTCTGGAATGGCTGCAATCGCATATGCCATTCAAACCATTACAAGAGCAGGGGATAATATTGTAAGTACAAATCAATTATATGGAGGGACTTATAACTGTTTCACTCATAGTTTCCCAAAGCAAGGTATTAAAGTTAAAATGTTTGACGGAGACGATTATAAAGGAATTGATCAGGGAATTGATGAAAAAACCAAAGCCTTATATTGCGAATCAATTGGTAATCCCTTTGGTAATATTATCGATATCAAAAAATTTGCAGACATTGCTCACAAACATGGGATCCCATTAATTGTAGATAATACAGTAGCAACACCATACTTGTGCAGACCAATTGATTTTGGAGCTGATATTGTAATTCACTCTTTAACAAAATATATAGATGGTCATGGCGCTACTATCGGAGGAATTATTGTTGATTCAGGAAAATTTGATTGGGCCAAAGAACCAAAAAAATTTCCCATGCTTAATGAGCCAGATCCTTCTTATCACGGAATAAAATATACTGAAAAGTTTGGACCGGCAGCTTTTATTGGTTGTTGTAGGGTTGTTCCATTAAGAGAAACAGGAGCTTGTCTATCACCTAATAATGCATACATAATAATGCTAGGACTTGAATCGTTGGGTGTAAGAATGGAAAGACATTGCAAAAATGCACTTGCGCTTGCGAAATATCTAGAGGAACACGAAAGTGTAAAATGGGTTAATTATGCTGCTCTGCCTAACGATAAATACTATAATATTTGTAAAAAAATTACGAATGGTCAAGCATCTGGTATTATTAGTTTTGGTATCAAAGGTGGAAAAGATTCAGGTGCTAAGTTTATTGATGCACTTCAAATGATTTTAAGAGTGCTTAGTATGGGTGATGCTAAGTCACTTGCATGTCATCCAGCCTCAACATTACATAGGCAATTGACTTCTGAACAAAAAGCTTTAGCAGGCGTAAGCGAAGACTTGATTAGAATTTCTGTGGGTATTGAGCATATTGATGATATTATTAATGATGTTGAACAAGCAATTGAGGCCTCAAAAAAATAATTAATTTTTTTAAAACTTCACACAATGATTTATTAGTTAAACACTTGGAAATTAAAATAAGCCAAGTTATTCTTCCTCAACTGAATTAACATATTTGTGAGTATTATAACAGGGATGATAACAAACTTTTTTCACCGATATATTTATAAAACTTTAATTTTTGTTATTCTAATTATATTATTGTCAGGGTGTTCAAGCACAAGGTTTCTCTACACATTTTTAGAAGAACTTGTAAAGGATGAGGTTTCCTTTTTTTTTGATTTGGATATGGAAGAACAAATCTTTATGAGTAAGCAAGTTTCGGAGATGGTTAATTGGCACCGAACATCAATTTTACCAAACTATGCAGACTATCTAAACGATATAGCAGATAAAATTGAAGTAGGTAAATATGATGCTGCTTACATTAACGATGCTTTAACCAATGGTCGAAATCTAATTGAGGAAACTGTAACTGGTTTAACCCCATATGCTTCAAAATTTCTTATTCGTCACCAAACACCTAAAGCCATCGAATACATGGAAAAAAAAATGTCTACACGCAATCAAGAACGGTTAACCGAACTTTCGGAAACTGATGATATACTTTTTGAAGAACGTCTTAAGCGTTTAACGTCAGGTTTCAAGCGGTTTACCGGCTATCTTACTGATGCCCAGGTGACTCTACTTAGAGAGCATGCTAGTGCCACTTTAGGTGAATCGAAGATTCGATTAAATATAAGGACGCAGCGACAAAAGATATTTCTAGCATTTATTAGGAATCAGCCGTCAGAAGTAGAACTTACAGCACATCTCAACAAACTTTTATTAAGTAATTATGCTATTAGTAATCCTGTTGACCAAGGTTTTTCAGAAGCTTCTTTAAGTCGTTTTCGGGAATTATTAATAAAAATTCTTGCTATTTCTTCAACCTCTCAGAGAGAAAATATAATCAGTAAATTTAGAGACTATGCAAAAGATTTTAAAGAGGTTTCAGGATATAGGGGTTAGGGTGAGGTAGATAGTAATGATATACAGGAAGAGAATTAGACCAAATTAAGTCGAGGTTGGAAGGTTAATATAGATTTATTGAACTTAATTTTTAGCAATTTACTTTATTCTATGCCAGGAAGGTTCTTAATAAAAACCAAATGGTAAAAGCGCAAGTCCAAAAGATAAGTAAAAATCTAATTACTATTTTGGGTTTGATTTCAATTTTCATAAAGACGTGGTAACTCCTAAAATTCTGTAAAATTGTGTACTGATTAAATTTTTTAAACTTATCTATGAAACTATATGGAAAAAATTATATATATTTCAATAATTTATTGGTAATACGAAGATACTGTGGACGGTTTCTAGACTTACTATTCATGATATTTTATAGTATAAAGTATTATTACCTAAAATGATTTATAAAATAAAAAAATAGTAATATTGAAGAAAAAATAATATAAATTAAAAATAATATCTTAATATAGTTAAGATATTTCTGTTGATTATAGCTATTTTGAAAAAATTAAAAATTCGAATTCTTTTTACTCAAATATTAAAATGATTGAACAAAAAAAAAAAGAAATGCACACAAAATTTGATGAATCTCTAAAGAATGAAAATAAGACTTGGGACAAAGATAATCAAGCTTGGTGGGACTGGTATGTCTCTCTGGCTGATAACTCAAAAACAAATACAAGGGATTCTTTTTTAGAGTTACCTGAACCACCAAAGATAAAATATCCATCGAAAATTGATTTAAAACAACAACTCTCAATTCCTTACAACTTAACAATGGATAACGTTAAAACTTTTCAAAAGAATGGTTTCATTAAATTAAAAAATGTTTTAACTCATAGTGCTGTGCACGCTTTGCGTTGTGAAATTCAATTACTCTTAAAAAAAAATTTTTCGAATTATTATGAAAGTAAAAAAAATCGTTTTTTAAGTCTTGAAATGATGTGGCTAGAAAATACTTTAATTAGAGAATTTGTTTTAAGTCCTCGAATAACAAAGATTTGTGCAGAGTTACTTTCAGTAAAAAGAATACGTCTATATCACGACAATGCTTTAGTTAAAGAATCGGGGTGTGGCCGTACCCCATGGCATTATGACGAACACCATTATCCTTTAGAAACAAATGATGTTATAACTGCATGGATTCCAGCTCAAGCAATACCAATGGAAATGGGTCCTTTAACTTTCGCAAAACCATTAGAGGTTTATAAACTTGTAAAAGACATTAAATTTAATGAATTTGATACAAGTTACGATAAAAAAATAAATAATGTTTTTAAAACCAAAAAAGTTTCAATAGTCGAAGAACCTTTTGAATTAGGTGAGGTAAGTTTTCATCACAACCTTAGTTTTCACACTGCCTCAGAAAACAAAACCACTCAAAGTCGGGTTGTTTTAGCTAATACATATTTTGCAGATGGTGCACGTGTTGTAAATAACCCTACTATGATTTCAGGAGATTGGAAAAAATTTATTCCTGCAACTAAGCCAGGTGAAGTAATTTCGAGTAATTTGAACCCAATTTGTTGGCCTGTAAATAGTAAGATTTAGTACAAAATTTTATGTTTTCTAAAAATAATTATACGAGTCTAAATTCATCATGGATTAACAAAATCGTCTCAGGGGAGGACCCTAATAGCCAAGATTTGTTAGACCATCTTCATACTATCCACGATAGTTATGCAGGTTTTACTGAAAACATTGCAACCAGTTGTTGTGATTCGGATGGAAAGAATAGCTACGAATTACTTTTAGATACTATTGATCCAAATTTCCACAACGATATTCTTGATTTAGCATGCGGTAGTGGAGTTCTTTTAGAGTATTGTAATAATCGCTTTCCCCCTAATCTCAAACTTTCCGGTGTGGATATGAATGACAGTGAACTTAAACTTGCTCGAACTAGACTTTTAAATCAAGATATAAATTTTTATAATGCTAAGGCCCAAGAATTAAACTTTTTGAAAGATTCATCTAAAGATGTAATATTTTGCCATTGGGCTTTAACGCTAATGGATCCAGTTGTTCCTGTATTAAAAACTATTAAAAGAATACTAAAGAATCAAGGTATTTTCTCTGCAATTGTTGACGGAGATTCAAGTTCTGCACCTGGCTATTCAGAGGTCTATAATATCATATATAAATACGTACAAAAAATATTCCCTAATTATGGATTATTAGAGTTAGGTGATCCAAGAGTAAGAACTTTAAAAACTCTTAATGAACTCATTAAAGAAATATTTATTAACTGTGAAATAAAAATTACTTCTCATTTACTTACTTTTAAAGAGAGACCCGATGTTCTAGCTAAAGAGGTATCAGGATTTTTCTATGCTTCATTAGTTCTATCTCCTAAACATTATGATATTTTAGTATCAGAACTTAAAAAACACTTTAATAAAATTTCAGTTAATGGTTTAAGTGATTTTAATCTTCCAGTAAATCGTGTGATAGTAAAAAAGACTTCGAAATCATATTTGCAAAAAAGATAATATCTTTATGATATTCTTGAGCTTTTGTTTATTTCTCATGTTATTTACGTTAGTAGGTTCTCTATCAGTTCTAAAAAAAAAAAATACATCGCTAGACTATTTACTTGCTAATCAAGAAATTAAGCCGTGGTTAGCAGCAATATCAGCTATTGCCACATCCAATAGTGGTTATATGTTTATCGGTCAAATTGGATTTACATATGTTTATGGTCTGCAATCTATCTGGTTAATGTTTGGATTGATTTTTGGTGATTTTATTTCTTCTCTTTTCGTACATAAAAATTTAAGAAAGAAATCACAGGAATTAAAGGTTGTTAGTTTTGCCAATCTAATAAGTAAATGGCATGGAAAAAATTATAAATATGTACAATTATTTGGTGGTTTAATTATTCTTATTTTTTTGTCTACTTATGCAGCAGCTCAACTTAATGCTGGAAGTAAGTCAATGCATATTTTATTTGATTTAGACTATAGATTGGGAGCAATTATTGGTGGGATCATTGTATTACTTTATTGTTTTTCGGGAGGAATTAGAGCCTCTATTTGGACGGATGCAGCTCAATCTTTTGTAATGGTAATTGCTATGCTTTTAATGGTTTTTTTTGGAATTAAAGAGTTAGGTGGTGTTTCAAATTTTATAAATCAATTACACAAAATATCTCCAGATTATATGAAATGGTTTCCATCAACAAATTTTTCAGATTTTCTCTTAGCTCCATATATGTTCATTATTGGTTGGTTTTTTTCAGGTGTAGGTGTGGTAGGTCAACCACATGTTATGGTAAGGTTTATGGCAATTGATAATGCTAAAAACATCCCTAAAACAAGAATATATTATTACACCTGGTATACATTATTTTATTCATTGACTATTTTAGCAGCTTTTGTAGCAAGGTTATTAATCCCTGAAACAAACAATATCGACCCAGAATTAGCTTTACCAATTTTAGCTCTAAGTTTACTTCCTGAATTTTTTGTCGGAATTGTTTTAGCGGGTATCTTTGCTGCCACAATGTCAACAGCAGACTCTCAAATACTCGCTTGCACTGCCTCGATTACAAATGACCTTTTATTAAATAAAAGAAATAATTATTTGGTAAATAAATTAGTAACTTTAATTGTTACAGTCTTTGTTGTCACAATAGCTATAAATGAGAATAAAAATGTTTTTAATCTGGTGTTAATGTCATGGTCAACATTAGCTTGTTGTTTTTCTCCTTTACTAATAATTAACTCATTTAAACAAAAAGTATCAGAATTTTTATCATTAATGATGATGGTTATTCCCCTAATAACTCTGTTATTATGGAGATATTATGGGCTTAATGAATTTATTTACGAGGTAGCTCCAGGTATAATATCAGGAATTCTTACTTTTTTTATTTTTAGACTTTTTAGAAAATAATATCCCTTGTTAATTATTATACTCCGATAAGTTTCATGAGGGAGGAGTTCTAGCAATTATAAGATAGGGGGTTAGGATTGCGAAACTAATTGAACAGATAATTATATAGATAGCAAATATGATAAATTGATCTTCCAATGTAAAACCTATGTCTAATAATAATCCTATTAGCGCCGGGGAGATAGAAGTAGATAATACGACTAAGGAAGCACACATTGATCTAATTGAACCTAGGTAATCAATTCCATAAAGCTCAACCCATAAAGTACTTATAACAATAGTTGCTGCTCCAGTAGATGCACCAATTAAGATCATAAATATAGGGGCGACATATGCATTGTCCGTGCTAACTATTAATAGTAACCCAAAAGCAAGAGGTAATAAAAAAAAACGCAACAAATGCACTGTACTAAATCGATCTACTATCCAACCAGAACCTAAAGTAACCCCAGTCACACTTAATGCAAAAAATGGGTAAGAGGATGCTAAAAGTGAAATAGACCACGACTTTATTTCAATTAAATGTATTTGATGGAAAAAAATTCCAGTTACTATAAATGGAGACGCAAGTAGTCCTGGTATAATTTGGTAAAATCGTAAATCTTTTAGAACTTGTGAACGATTCCAAGAAACATTCAATTTTTTTTTTGATTTTGGTAAGCTATTATTGGATAAATTAAGCTTTTGTGACTTTAGATGTCTTCCAAGCCAGTACACTAAAGGAAAAAAAATAATTATTATACATGAACCTATCCCTACCCATATTTCACGCCAGGTGAACTGTAATAAAAAGAAGGTTATAAGTAAGGGTAGAAGTGCCTCTCCAATGGGATGCCCCATTAATGCAATACTGATAGCTCGACCTCTCTTCTTTGAAAACCAGCGAGCCATTGCAGTTACGGCTATGTGACTGATCATACTTTGACCAAATAAGCGAAGACCCAATAAAGATAGGAAAAGCATAATAAGTGTTTCAGCACTTGATATTAGAAATGAAAACCCACTTAATAACCCTAGAGTAACTAATCCGAGCAAGGTCAAACTAAATTGGTCTGTTAATTTTCCTAACCAAAAAAAAACTACCGCACTCGTTAGTGTCGCAACGGAATAAAATATTCCGAACATTCCATGAGAGAGGTTAAATTCATTTCTAATTTCTCCAGAAAAAAGAGAAATGAAGAAAGTTTGTCCAATACTTGAGCTAAATACTAATAAAATTCCTAAACCTAGCTCTGGTGTAGTAGCGAGTAAAATCCGTTTTATGAACATGAATAAAAAAATATAATTAAATATTTATAACCAATATAGATAAAAGTTTCTTTAGGCGAAAACATTAATCTTTTGATAGAAAAATCAACATTACTTGTTGCTTGAAACGCCATTGTGTATCTTTAATACAACTCTCTAAATACGGTCCGGTAATCGAATTTCTTAGCATTGCTTCAAGGTCGACTGTATCATCGAATATACAACGCTGTAAGTATCCCTCAACTTGTAAAGATGCATTCTCCGATATACTATTTTCGTAAGTAATTTTCTCAACTCTAAATGGAACACCAATCTCTTTTAACGTTTTTAAAATCTGTTCAGCACTCGAATACGGTTCTCCAGAACCACCCTTAAAGCCATTTAGATAATGCCTATAAAAATTTAAGTAGTGAGATTCTTCACTTGCGTGAGCTATGAAACCTGAACTAGCCATCCCAAATATAAAACGCCTAAGAGCGCCTTTAAGTTCGTTTCTGGGAACTGCATAAAGGGCATGTGTTGCCCAGATAATATCATAGGCTCCTTCCTCACATGTAAATTCCTGTAAAGTAGTTTCAAATTCGGAGTTGGCTACTAATGGCAATTGAAGAACCTTTCGTGCTTCTGCAATTGAAAATGAAGAAGGATCAAGAAGCGCGTATTCAACTGGTAATATTTTTGCATCTGCCAACTTACCGTATTGAAGAAGTGCTGATGGAAATTTACCTGAACCACAAGCAACATCTAATAGTTTTAGATTACGTCTTCCTACATTAGCCTGATGATTTTCTAACCATTTCTTCCATTCAAATCTTTCTGCAAGATGTTTATAATCAATAGAAGCTAAAGTGTAAAAATTCTCCATTTCATTGCGACTTGTCTCGCTCCAATGTTCGCAACTTCTTGTAAATGTATCTTTCATGTGATTAATCCTAAAAATCTGTTCAAGAAAACTCATATGATGGTAACCTGTTATTTCAACTTAAACAACACTATGGATTAATATATTTATACAAGAGGTAATATTGATATAAAACAACAAAATTGAGGCTTTAAAGAACTTGGAATTAAAGGCTTATAAATTGAAAAACGAATTATAATCAATACACTCACAATATGATTGATAAAAATATCATCGGAAAAATTCTTAATGGTCAGGTTCAATTGAACCAATTTGATAAGAATTACGCTAATTTAGCTAAAAACCATCAAAATAGCTTAACAAAACCCAAAGGAAGTTTGGGTAAATTGGAAAAATATGCAATATGGATGGCAGGCTGGCAAAAAAAACAAAAGCCAACAATGAATAATTTTCAGTGCCTTGTTTTTGTTGGAAACCATGGAATAGCAAAAAGAAATGTATCAGCTTATCCATCTGAAGTAACAGAACAAATGGTAAAAAATTTTAAGAATGGTGGAGCTGCAATAAATCAATTATGTGATTTATCAAATATTGCACTATCAGTTATTCCAATAAACCTTGATAAACCTACAAAAGATTTTTCAGAGGAAAAAGCAATGAACCTCAGTGAAACATTATGTGCAATGCAATTAGGATATAATTCAGTTCCAAAAAAATGTGACTTATTAATACTCGGGGAAATGGGCATATCAAATACCACATCAGCAACAGCTATCTCTTGTGCTCTTTTTAACACTCCTGTGAAAAAATGGACAGGTTTAGGAACTGGTATATCAGTAAAAACTCTTAAAAATAAAATTTCTATTATAAAAAAAGGATTAAAATTACACGGAAAAAAATTTGATAGTGTAATTGAAATTTTGTCCTGTTATGGTGGAAGAGAGATGGCCGCAATTGCAGGATCAGTAATTGCTGCAAGGATAAGAGGAATACCCATATTATTAGATGGTTTTGTATCAACCGCTTCTGCAGCTACTTTAACTATTTTGGACAAGAACTTTTTAGAACATTGTCTAATTTCTCATTTATCATCAGAACCAGGTCATAAAGGTATTATTTTAAAGTTAAAAAAGGAACCTATACTAGATTTGAACATGAAACTTGGAGAAGCAAGTGGTGGTGCTGTTGCTGCTTTAATAATTAGAGCTGCTCTAGTAACACATAATAAAATGGCAACATTTACTGAAGCCGGTGTTAGCAAAAAAATTTAATTATGCGAGTAATTATTAAAAATAAATATGTGAGAGATTTTTTTGCAACAGTAATGTTTTTTACACGAATACCAATTAAATGGTCTTTTTTTTCAGATAAAGCACCAGACTTAACAAAGGCTGCCTGGGCTTTTCCTCTTGTAGGGTTTCTTATAGGGTTATTTTCAGGATTACTTGGTGATCTATTAATTTTCTTGGGGTTTTCAATTTTTTTATCTTGTATAATTGCAATTACCTTGAGTATTATTTTAACTGGTGCATTTCATGAGGATGGATTAGCTGACACTGCAGACGGTTTAGGGGCAGGGGGATCTCCTCAAAGAATTAATAAAATTATTCATGATAGTCGTCTAGGAACATATGGAGTCGTTGCATTAATTTTAGGGTTACTAACTAGACTGGGACTGTTGTTAACTCTGGTTGAATACGGATACTCCTTAGTATCTATACTATCAGTTGGATTTGCTTCTGGTAAATTAGCAATCATTTTTTCGAGAAATTTTTTTAATAATTCAAGATTTGCTAAAATGGGAAGTATTGTTGGTATAGTTTCACATAAAAATTTATTTTTAGCTACTATTATTTGGGCTTTGCCCACATCACTAATTTTCCCTTTTTATGGAATATTTCTTGGTGGGTTACTAATGGCATTGATAATTTCTATAATAGGATTAAAGTCTAAAAAAGCTCTAGGAGGAATAACTGGAGATATTTTAGGAGCAATTGCATTTTTAACTGAGTTAGTATTTTTATTTGGAATTATAATTGTCAAGGTTACGGTAAATTGATTAAGCTAACAAAATTATATTTAATTCGACATGCGCCTGTAAAACAGATTAAGGGTTTTTTTCCCAAGCATAACCCTGATGCGATTATAAAAAACAACCAACTTAAAATGTTAGCGACTTTAATTCCAAATAATTGCGTATGGTATGTTAGTCCTTTAAAAAGAGCAATTCAAACTGCAGAAGCTTTATCAAAATTTGTAAATTACTCTAAAATGGTACGTGAAAATAAATTAATTGAACAAAATTTTGGTGATTGGTCAGGAAAAAAAATTTCTGAGGTTTGGGAAGTTTTAAAAAAAAGTAAAACAAAACACAATTTTTCATTTATCTCACCTGATGTTTCTCCTCCTAATGGAGAAAGCTTTAAAGAGCAATCTAAGAGAGTTGGAATTTGGCTAAAAAATTTAAATGTACTGGAAGGTAAAAGTATAGTGATTATTTCACACGCAGGTACTATAAGGTCAATATTATCTCATGCCTTAAAAATCAAGCATGATTATGCAGTTGGAATAGAGATACTTCATCAAAGCCTCAATATTTTAGAGATGATTACTAATAAAGATAATAAATACAAAGGTGGTAGATTTCGCTTGATAGCTTTAAATAAATAAGTCGTTAAAGGATTTTTAGGATCTATTTATGTCATCTTTTTAGGGATAAAAATTAGGGGTAAAATTAGAGAATTAAGGCTCTAAAGAAGGGAATCAGGGGCTTTCAGATAGTGGCGGAGAGACAGGGAAAGTCACTTAAAAATTAAGCAAAAAAAAACCTGGCTTCTTAGCCAGGCTTTTC
>JBELJQ010000004.1:0-70482 GCA_042090305.1 Candidatus Pelagibacteraceae bacterium
GCAATTATAGGAAAATTTAAAATTTTATATAGATAACCAAAACTATATTAATGCCTTTGTGACACCTGATAGAAAATTTTTTTTTACCACAGAATTGTTGCTAAAGAGTAATAAAATAGATGATATTGCAGGAGTTTTATCTCATGAAATAGGTCATGTAATTGGTGGGCACTTTGCAAATAGGGAAAAAGTAGCTAAAAAATCTTCAGCTATTAGCATACTTTCCTCTATTCTTGCAGTAGGAGCAATTGCGAGTGGCGCAGCCTCTGCAGGAACAGCATTGCTAATGGGTGGACAACATTTAGGGACAGCTAAAATGCTAGCATTTTCAAGGTCGCAAGAGCATTTAGCAGATCAAACGGCCATAAGATTAATGAAAAGCAATGGATTTTCTTTAAGAGGTTTAATAAATATTTTTGAAAAATTAATGAAGAATGAAAAACTTAAGAAGCTTAATCCATATTTTCTTACTCATCCATTATCGTCTGAAAGGATAAAAAATATAAAATTAAACCTAAATAACGAAAAAACATCTGATTTTAAAAATCTAAATTTAAGATTTAATCTAATTAAATCTAAATTAGTGGGATACTTTTTAAAAGAGGAACAAATAAATTCTATCTACAAAGAAAATAATTTATTTAAATTATATGCTCTTGTATTTAATAATTATAGAAAAGGTAAAGTAAACAAATCTATAGAATTAATAAAAAAATGTATTAATTATCAAAATCAAAATCCCTACTTTTATGAAATTATGGGTCAAATATATTTTGAGCAAGGGAAGTTCTCTGAGGCAACACAATCATTTGTAAAAGCGATAAATATTCTTCCACAAGAAAAGAGTTTTCAATTATTTTTGGCTAAATCGCTTTACCATAGTAAGGATACTAATAATTATATTAAATCAATAAAGTTACTAAAACAATATGTTGAAAATGATGATTTTCCAATAGATGCATGGCACTATTTAGGTATGAACTATGGAAAATTAAGGAAATTAGATTATTCATCTCATGCTTTTGCAGAAAAATATTTACTCATTAACGAATTAGATAATGCTGAAATACATATCAAAAGAGCTAAGAAGATATCTAAGAATTCAATTTTACTTAATAAGCTAAGTGATTTAGAATACCAAATTAAGAAAAAGAGAATAAAATGAGAAAAATTATAATAATTAATGGTCCTAATTTAAACTTACTTGGTTCAAGAGAAGTTGAAATTTATGGTGACAAAAATCTAAATGATATTATTGGTGAATGCCATTCCATTTCAGCAAACTTAAATCTTGAAGTCTCTTTTTTTCAAAGTAATTCTGAATCTGAAATAATTGATAAGGTTCAGCAATCATCAGGTTTTAATGGCTTAATAATTAATGCAGGAGCACTCACACATACCTCAATTGCCATACATGACGCATTAAAAATACTTAAAATACCAAAGATCGAAGTACATATTTCTAATATTTATAATAGGGAAGAGTTTAGAAAAAATTCATTTATAAGTCAGGCAGTTAATGGTATTATTGCCGGATTTGGAACAGATGTGTACAAAATTGCCCTTCAATCTATAAATTATCTTCTAGAAAATGAATAAAATCGATAAAAAAGTTTTAGAAAATATTAAAGAGTTATCCAAAGCTATGGATTTGAATAATCTATCGGAAATTGATATTTCGGATGGCAAAAACAAATATAGACTTAAAAGATCTAATATCCCACAAACATTAAATGAATATGTTGGCAAAGTTCCTGATAAGGTTATTAAAAAAACAGAAGTACATAATGAAAAAGATTCTTCATTAAAATCTCCACTTGTCGGTACTGCTTACTTATGTCCAGAGCCTGGTGCCAAAGCATTTATTGAGGTTGGTCAAAATGTTAAAATAGGACAAGTTCTGTTGATAATCGAAGCTATGAAAACTATGAATGAGATTACGGCAGATAGAAATGGAGTAGTAAAAAAGATTTTCATACAAAACGAAACTCCTGTTGAATTTGGAGAACCATTAGTTCTAATTGAATAATGTTAAAAAAAATTTTAATTGCTAATAGAGGTGAAATCGCCTTAAGAATCTTAAGAGCATGCAAAGAACTGGATATTAGGACCGTAGTAGTTCACTCAACTGCTGACGAAAAAGAAATGTTCGTTAGATTAGCAGATGAAAGTGTCTGTATTGGTCCCCCTCAAGTTAAAAATTCATATCTAAATATTCCATCAATAATTTCGGCAGCTACAATAGCAAATGTTGATGCTATTCATCCAGGAATAGGAATGATGTCAGAAAATCATAACTTTGCAAAAATAGTAAATGATCATGGATTTACATTTATAGGTCCTAACCATGAAGATATTAAAAATATGTCCAACAAAATAAAAGCTAAAGAGTTTGCCAATAAGATTGGTTTACCGATAGTACCTGGTGGTAAGAAAAATATTAAAAATATTTCTGAAGCAAAAAAAGTTGCAAAAGAAGTCGGTTACCCAGTGTTAATCAAAGCTACAAATGGAGGTGGTGGAAGAGGTATAAAGAAAGTTTATGAGGAAAGTGAACTTAGCGAAAACTTATCCTTAGCAAGAAAAGAAGCAACTCAAAGTTTTGGGAATGATGAAGTATATATTGAAAAGTTTATTGAAGATCCAAGGCATATAGAAGTACAGATAATTGGAGATAAATTTGGTAATATTATTCATGTTGGTGAACGAGAATGTTCAATACAAAGAAGAAGTCAAAAAGTTATTGAGGAATGTCCAAGTCCTGGTATTTCCAAAGATGAAAGAGAAAGAATTTGTAAGATAACAGTAAATGCATTTAAAAAGATAGGATATCAGAATCTTGGCACAGTTGAGTATTTATATAGTAAGGGTAACTTTTATTTCATTGAGATGAACACGAGACTACAGGTAGAGCATACAGTCACAGAAGAAGTTTATAATATTGATATTGTAAAGGAGCAAATTTTTATCGCATCAGGAAAAAAACTATCAATTCGACAAATCGATATTAGAGAACAATGCCATTCAATTGAATGTAGAATAAATGCTGAAAATCCAATTACTCTATTTCCATCAACAGGTATGGTCACTACATATCACCCTCCAGGGGGACCAGGAATAAGAGTTGACTCTCTTTTATATTCTGGATGCAGTGTAACAGCCTTTTATGACGGCTTAGTATCAAAAATAATATCAACTGGCAATACGAGAACCGAATGTATTATGAGATTAAAAAGAGCATTAGATGAATATGTGATTGAAGGGATAGATACAAATATTAGTTCCTTAAAAAAAATAATTTGTCATGATGATTTTATAAACTGTAATTTTGATATTAGCTGGTTTGATAAAATATTGGAGAATAACTAATGTTTTTATCAGAAAATATTGTTCTACAAGCCTATAGAAAAGGAATGTTTCCAATGTCAGAGTCAATAGATGATCCATATATTTTCTGGGTCAACCCTGAACAAAGAGGAATTATTCACTTAAATGATTTCAAAGTCTCAAAAAGCTTAAGAAAAATAATTAAAAAAGAAAATTATGTTATTAAAGTTAATAATAATTTTACAAAAGTAATTGAGCTATGCGCAAAAAATAAGTTTAGAGATAGTACATGGATCAATAAACAAATCGTGGATAGTTATACAAGCTTATCAAGAATGGGTAAAGCGATATCTGTTGAATATTATGAAAACAATCAAATACTAGGTGGTTTATATGGAGTGATTCTAGGTGAAATTTTTTGTGGTGAAAGTATGTTTAGTCTTAAGGATAATGCAAGTAAAATTTCAATAGTATATCTAGCTGCTTTTTTAAAACAATCGGGATTTAGAATAATTGATACTCAATTCTATTCAGAACATTTAAGACAATTTGGAACAATTGAAATTTCTCAGAGTCAGTATTTAGATATTCTTAAAGAAAATAATAATAAAAAAGATTTATCTTTTCAAAAAACACTTAATGTAAGTGTTCTTAATTTCTTTAAAAGCTAGACTTCTTTAGAAATATTGGGTCTTTTTCTAAACAACTATGGAGTCTAATGTCGAGTGAAGGGTTGTGTGGAGAATTAATGTAATGGGATGATTTAAATATCCAACCAAAAAACTTGTTAGTTTCTCTGCCCACAGTTTTAAATTCATGACTTATTAAAGCTACCTCTTCTTGTTTTCCTTCTTCAATTTTTAGAACGCACCTATGAACTATAATCATTGTATTATTTATTTCTAACGTTTGAGATAAAGGTAATGTATAAAAGGACTTTTCGGTTGTATCTTTATTAAGAATTCTTAATTTAACACCTTGATATTCTTGAGTTTCAGAAATAGATTTACTACTATAGATAATTGAAATAATTAAAATTAATAACGATATTTTCTTTTTCATTTCCCAATTGAAAACTTAAGTTCATCGATAAGTACTCTTACTTTCTTTTTAAAATCACCTTCATCACATCCCATTAAAATAGCATCGTCAAATGAATTTTGAATAATATTTTTCACTTCATAGAAATTCTCATTTAAAATTTTATTAGATTCATCGCATGATATTACTTTTTTATTTTTATCAACCCAAAGGTATTCTTTATCTTTTTTCATTTTATTGAGTTGCCAAGAAAATTATTTTACTAACTTGATCCTCGATTGATTCAAAGTCTTCTACATTTTCTAAATTTTGATACTTATCAACAAAATCTTTTGATTCTCTATTATTTGGAGTAATTGAAAGATACTTATTTCCCAATATTCCATCACTTTTAATTGATACTAAGCTATCTTTGGGAATTTGTATCGTTCCAATTACCTGAAAACCTACATTAGCCATATAATCTTCATCAAGATTAACATTATTAACAACACCAATTTTTACACCACTCATCTTTACATCATTACCTACTATCAATCCACCTACTTCAAGGAATTTTGCATTAAGTTGATAAAAATCATCATCAGAACTATTTGAATTTATGCTTAAGAATCTGACTAGAAAGCTCAAAGCCACAAGTAAGGTTAACACACCTAATATTGATTCAAAGTGATTAGATTTCATTTTTTTTAATATCTCCTATTTGAATTATTTTTTTTAAAAGATCTTCAATCATTATAGAGTCCTCATGAAAAGAAAAAAAGTCATTTTCTTTCATGAAATTATCATTACCTCCAAGTTCAATTAATAGAAATTTAGAACCAAAGAGGCCATCGGTTTGGATTGATATTGATGAATCATCTGTTATCTTAATTTTTTTATCTACAAGTATTGAAACAAAGGGATAATTCTCTTTTAAAGCAATTTTATTTATATGCCCTACTTCAATACCAGAAATTAAAACTTTTGTACCAACTTGAACACCATCAATTTTGTTGAATGTAACATTATACTTAGTAAAATTACTATTTGTGTTTTCTTTTTTTGAAAAAAGTGAGTATGACAATAGTGTTACAATTAAAAGACCAAAAGAAAATTTTGTTAATCTAGTCTTCATTTGGCTTCCAAATTGTATAAACGTTTTTTAACTTTTTTGAGTCTTTTTTATCTTTGTATTCATAAGCAAAAGGAGTCCCAGTAAGATTAGGTACATGATCTTTTATCCATGATGGTTTATTTGGATTTAAACTCGGAACTTCGTTAGTAACATGATGAAGCCAAGCATTCCATTCTTGGGGTACTTTGCTAGCTTCAACCACACCTTTGTAGATTATAAAACGTCTTTCGCGTGAATTATTTTTAACATTATTAGTTTTTTTTACATAATAGGAATTCCCATAATCATCTTTGCCGACAAAATTAGTAAAAATTTTGCAATAAATTTTAAAAAGAGTTGAATTATATGATAGACTCATAAAAAAACCTTAAATTATACTATACATGGATAAATATAACGATTTAAAAAACTTTATCGACAACTTTGTTTATAATATTGAAAAAAAAGTTGAATTAAACAAGCAAGAAAATCAAAATAAAAATATTCAAGACCTTTGCAAAGAAATAAATCAAGAATTACTTAAATTCAAAAAATTTAAAAAAAATCCAACCAACAATCATAAAGTACGTTCAAAATTACCAGATAGAAGAAAAGGATATACTCAAAAAGCAACGATTGACAAGCATAAAGTTTATCTAAGAACCGGTGAGTATATGGACGGGAGTTTAGGTGAAATTTTTATTGATATGCATAAAGAAGGTGCTGCATTTAGAAGTTTAATGAATAATTTCGCAATTGCCATTTCTATAGGCCTCCAGTACGGAGTACCACTTGAAGAATTCGTAGAAGCTTTTACTTTCACTAAATTTCAACCATCAGGTAAAGTTGTAGGTAATACGGAAATTAGGACAGCAACATCTATACTTGATTATATCTTCAAAGAACTTGCAATTTCTTATCTTGGTAGAGATGATTTTAGTAATCAAGATATTAATAATGAAACTGAACTCAATCCAACAGATATAATTGAATCTAAAAAGAATGCTGAAAAAGTCTTAAAAGAATTCACAAGTACTGGATATATAAGGAAAAAGATTTTGGACAATAAACTTACATTAATAAGTAATGAAAAAAATCAATTGGAGCAAATTAAAGAAAATTATAAATTTGAGGGTGATGCATGCGATAAATGCGGTAATTTTACATTATATAAAGAACTGAAAAAAATAAAATGTTTAACTTGTAATCATGAATATAACGAATAATTTTTTTTCAGAACTACTCAGAAAAAATAAAATCTTAAAGTACAATAAAAGTCAAATTCCTTTGGCTAATTATTCATCATTTTCTTTTCATAATAATATGCTCTTCATTTCAGGACAACTTCCAATGGTAGATAATAACCTTAAATATGCTGGGAAAATAAACTCTGGTTTAGAATTAAATGATATTGAACAGGCAATATTAATTTGCACTAGTAATACTCTTTGGCACGTAAGCACATTCATTGATGAAAATATAAATTCTAATTTTAAAAATGTTAGTTGTTTGAATATTAAAGGATATTTTAATTCAGATTCTAACTTTATTAATCACTCATCCCTACTAGATGTTGCTTCTAACTTAATAATTACAGTTCTAGGTGATGAAAAAGGAAAACACAGTAGGGTAGCTATTGGATGTTCAAGTTTACCAAAAAACTCTCCTGTTGAAATTGAATCTATTTTCTCAATATACTAATCTATAATGAAAATAGAAACTATTTCCTCTATCGAAGGTATAAAATCATTTTGTAAAGAAAACTTTACAGATATTTGTCCATTCATTAATTATAATTTTTTTAATCTATTGGAAAAAACTAATTGTACAACTGAACAAAAAGGATGGAAACCAGAACACATTATTGTGAAAGAAAAAGGTAAGATATTAGCGATTATTCCTAATTTTAGAAAATTTCATTCTTATGGTGAGTTCGTTTTTGATCAAATTTTTGAAAATGCATTTTATCAACTTGGTTATGATTATTTCCCAAAATTTTTATCTGCTATTCCATTTACTCCTGTTACAAGAAATAATTTCTTTTACTCTGAAAATACCATTGATAAAAATAAACTTTATAATGAATTAAAAGAATTTTTTCTTAAAAAAAAGGTTTCATCTTTTCATCTCAACTTTATTAGTGAAAATACATCCAAAAGAATAGAAAATCATTTCTTAAGAAGGACTGGGCTCCAATACCATTGGATAAATAAAGATTATAAGTCATTTGAAGATTTTCTGAGTAATTTAAAAAGTAGAAAGAGAAAAAATATACTTAAAGAACGACTATCAATAATAGAAAACAATATTAGTTTTAAAATTAAAACGGGGATTGATATCAAGATAAATGATTTAGAAAACCTTTATACTTGCTATGCAAAAACTATTAATAAAAAATGGTCAAAAGAATATCTCACAAAGGAGTTTTTTCTAAGTTTAGGTGATTACAAGCAACTAAATGAAACTATACTAATTTGTGCATATCAAAATAAAATTTTTGTTGGGTGCTCTGTTCATTTTAAAAAAGAAAAAAACTTATATGGACGTTACTGGGGTGCATTGTCTGAAATTCCTAATCTACATTTTGAACTCTGTTATTATCAAGCAATTGATTACGCAATTGAAAATAAATTGGAATTAGTAGAGGCTGGTGCCCAGGGTGAACACAAGATTGCTAGAGGTTATCTTCCAGTTAAAACTTTTAGTAATCACTGGTTTAATTCAGATTTATTAATTAAACCGATCAAAACTTTTCTTAAAAGCGAGGAAGTTAAAATAGAAGAAACAATTGGTCTAGTAAATGAGAAATATAATCCATTTAATGATAAATAGATTCTTTACTGTTAAGATCATCTGTTAACAAAATCTTAAATTTACTCTCCTTTTCTGAATAATCAACTAAAGCATTCCTTTTATTTTTAGATGACTTAAGTAAAAGGTTAGCTAATGGTATTTTGATTTGGTCTTGAATTACTCTAGCCATGGGCCTGGCTCCATTTACAGAATCAAAACCTAAATTAAGAAGAGAGTCTTTTGCCTTTTGGGTAACATTTAAGGATATTTCTTTCTCAAATAACTGTAATTCTAACTCCATCAGAAATTTATCTACAATTTTAAGTGAGTTATTTTTATCTAGCATTTTAAAATTAACTGTAGCATCTAATCTATTTCTAAATTCAGGACTAAAGAAGTTTTGAATCGCTTTCTCATTATCTTTGACAGATTTATCATTAAGAAAACCAATTTTTTCTCTCACAATATCAACTGCACCAACATTGCTAGTCATTACTAGTATTGCATTAGTAAAATCCACTTTTTTACCAAGATGGTCTGTTAATTTTCCATAATCCATAACTTGTAACAAAAGATTAAATAAATCCGGATGAGCTTTTTCTATTTCATCGAGAAGTATAACTGAGTGTGGGTTCTTATCAATAGCATCAGTTAGCAATCCTCCTTGATCAAACCCTACATATCCTGGTGGGGCACCAATTAACTTTGAAACACTGTGCCTCTCCATATATTCGGACATATCAAATCTTACAAAGTTCATTTTCATAATATTGGCAAGCTGTTTAGTTAGTTCCGTTTTTCCAACACCAGTTGGACCTGCAAAAAGGAATGATCCTATAGGCTTATCTTTATTACGGAGGCCTACTTTCGTAAGTTTAACAGCTGATGAAAGAACTGTAATTGCTTCATCTTGACCAAATATTAAAGTTTTTAGATCTCTTTCTAGGTTTTTCAGTTTAATTTTATCATTTGATTTAATGGTGTTTTCTGGAATGTTTGCAATCCTAGATATTGTATTTTGAATATCGGTTTTAGAAACTACTTTTTTTAGTCTTTTATTATTAATCTTTACAGCTGCAGCTGCTTCATCTATTACATCGATAGCTTTATCAGGGAGCTTTAGATTGACAAGATATTTTTTTGATAAGTTCACAGCTTCTTCGAAACATTCATCGTCAAAAGTAACGGAATGAAAATCTTCATAAAATTCTTTTATACCACTTAAAATTTTAACAGAGTTTTCCGATGATGGTTCATCGATATCTATTTTTTGAAATCTCCTGCATAAAGCTCTATCCTTTTCGAAATAATTTCTATATTCACTGTATGTAGTAGAACCCATGCATCTTAAACTACCCTTAGAAAGCGCTGGTTTTAAAATATTTGATGCATCCATAGAACCAGATGTAGTTCCTCCAGCTCCTATCAGGGTATGTATTTCGTCAATGAAAAGAATATAATCGTTATTATTTTCAAAAAAAGTTATGAGTTTTTTTAGCCTGTCTTCAAAATCACCTCTAAACTTCGTACCAGCAAGCAAACCTCCTAAGTCAAGAGAGAATATCGTGGAATTAACCAGACAATCCGGAACTTCTGAATTTACAATCTTAAATGCAAGACCTTCAGCAAGTGCAGTCTTACCAACACCTGGATCACCAACAAATATGGGATTGTTTTTGTTTCTTCTAGAAAGAATATGTATTGTTCTTTCAATTTCACTTTCTCTTCCAATAATTGGATCAATCTTTTTTTGTAAAACAAGTTTATTTAGATTTACACAGTATTTTTCTAAAAATCGATTCATATTATCTGTTACTTTTTCGTCACTAGTTTCAATCTTTTGTTCTTCTTCATTATCAGCAGAACCCTTATTCACTCCATGTGAAATATAGTCTACGACGTCAAGTCTGGAAAGATTTTGTTGTTGTAAAAAATATACAGCGTGTGATTCTCTTTCACTAAATAAAGCAACCAAAACATTAGCACCATTAGCTTCATCGTTTCCTGAAGATTGAACGTGAATAACGGCTCGTTGAATAACTCTTTGAAAACCTAAGGTTGGCTTAATCTCATCTAAATTTGATTCTGATTCTTTTAAATCTTTAAGATCAGTTTTAATAAACTTTTCTAAGTCTTGTCTCAGGGATTTATCATTAATTGAGCATGCAGTGAATATTTTTTTTACATCAATATCATCTAATAAAGATAAAAGAAGATGTTCTAAAGTCATGTATAGGTGTCCGTATTCCTTTGCATAGGTTTGGGTTCTTTGTAAAGTTTTTTCAAATTCATCAGAAATCATTATTCAGCCTCCATAATACATTTGAGAGGATGTTGATCATTTTTTGCCATCTTTTGTACAGTATGAACCTTAGTTTCAGCAATATCTTTAGTATAAATACCGCAAATTCCAGACCCTTTTTTATGAACCATAAGCATTATATTCACTGCTTGGTCTTCGTTCTTACTAAATACCATCTTTAAAAGCTTTACAACATACTCCATTGGCGTGTAATCATCGTTTAACAAAATCACTTTATAAAGTTTGGGTTTATCAACCTTTACTTTTGATTTTGTTAGAACCTCTGATGTAGATATTGATTTAGAATTATTAGACATGGAAATATATAAAGTTAATTAATAATAAGGTAGAAAAATTAAATATAATTTTCAACTAAAATTTTTTCAGATAATTCTACATTAAATTCAGAAATTGCATCTTTGGTTAATAATAACTGCTTTTTTAAATTTTTTTTAGAGTCAGCCTCACATCTCAGTACTAATTCTGCCTGGGTATTAGATGCTCTCAAGAGCCACCAACCAGAATCTGATACTACTCTAATACCGTCAATATCGATAATTTTATTATGTTTTTTTTTTTGTGAATTTACAATTTTTTTTATCAGATGAAACTTTTCACTGTCATTACATTCTATTCTAATTTCTGGTGTATTAAAAGCTGAAGGAAGTTCATCGATTAATTCCGAAAGTTTTTTTTTTTTTTTATCAAGGATTTCCAATAATTTAATTGCTGAATATAAAGCATCATCAAAGCCAAAATAATTTAAATTAAAAAAGATATGGCCACTCATTTCACCTGCTAAATCTGCGTTATTTTTTTTTATAGATTCTTTCACATGACTATGTCCAGTTTTAGAAATTATTGCCTTTCCTCCATCTTTTTCTATTTCGTCAAATAAAACTTGGCTACACTTAACGTCACCAATTATCGTACATTTTTTTTCCACCAAAATATCTTTTGAAAATAGTAATAATAACTTATCACCAGGTATTGGCCTGCCTTCATCATCAACCACACCAATTCTGTCTCCATCACCATCGAATGCAATTCCTAAATCCAATTTTTCTTCTTTTATAAAATCAATACAATCTTTGAGATTTTCTACATCTGAGGGGTCTGGGTGATGATTTGGAAAGTTACCATCAATATCATCGAATAGTAAAATATTATCCTTATTAATTTTTTGCGCAATTTTAGACATCAACTCTCCCGCAGAACCATTTCCTGCGTCCCACACAATCCGAAGTTTTTTTTTTATTTTTAAATCTTTTAATATTCTGGATAAATATTGATCTTTATAATTGGCTTCACTGAAACAACCTCTTTCAGCACTAAAATAATAATCATTTGCTTTATTTGATAAACTTATAAGATCTTCTCCAAAAAATGGCATATTTTGCAAAACAAATTTAAATCCATTATGATTTTTGGGGTTATGTGAACCGGTAACCATAATACCGCCAGATGCATTATTTTCGTAACACGAGTAATAAAGTAAAGGTGTGGGACCTACACCAATATCACAAACATCAACTCCTACTTCTAAAAGACCTTTGATTAAATTATTTTTTAAATTAGGTGATGATAATCTTCCATCGTAGCATATGTTTACCTTTTTTTTTTTACCAACTTTTAAACCAAATAAACGTCCGATATGAATAGCGTCTGTTTCAAATAAAGTTTCACCATATATTCCTCTAATATCATAGGATCTTATTATTGTATCATCAAATTTGTGCGAATAATTAATCACTTTGCTGCCTTCCAACTGAATAATATTTAAAGCCTTTTTCGATCAGTTCCTTTGGATTATAAATATTTCTTAAGTCAATAATTATTGGATTCAAAAGGACTTTTTTAAGTTTGTTAAGATCCAATGCACGGAATTGATTCCATTCCGTTAAGATGACTAATGCTTGAGAATCTTCTGAGGCATGATAAGAATCTTCGCAGTATGTAATACAATCTTTATACTTTGAAAAGTGTTTTTTTGCTTCGTTCATTCCCTCTGGATCAAAAACTTTTAACTTGCAATTATTGTTTACAAGCATTGGTATTATATCTAAACTTGGACTGTCTCTCATATCATCTGTGTTGGGTTTGAAAGTTAAACCAAGAATTGTTATAGTTTTTTCTCTATCGTCTTTTGGAAGAACATTTAAAATTTTTTTGTAAATATTTTCTTTTCTTTTTTTATTACTTTTTACAACGTGTTCAACCAAACCAACTGGTGACTGATAATCTTGTGCGGTTTTAACTAGAGCCAATGTATCTTTGGGAAAGCATGAACCACCATAACCTGGTCCAGGATGTAGAAACTTTTTACCAATTCTTCCATCTAAACCAATTCCAATTGATACATCACTAACATTAGCACCAACTTTCTCACATAAATCAGCAATTTCATTGATAAATGTGATTTTAGTAGCTAAGAATGAATTAGCCGCATATTTTATCATTTCTGCAGTCTCTCTTTTGGTAAATAAAATAGGTGTTTCCAATAAAAACAGTGGCCTATAAAGTTCTTTTAAAATATTTTTCGCCCTCTCACTCTCACATCCGATAACTACTCTATCAGGCCTCATGAAATCATTAATAGCAGAACCCTCTCTCAAAAATTCAGGATTCGATGCTACATCAAAATCTAAGCCTGGGTTAACTTCTTTGATTATCTCAAAAACTTTTTTGCCTGTTCCTATTGGAACAGTTGATTTATTAACAACTACCGCGTAATGATCAAGTTTTAAACCAACTTCTTTGGCGGCTTCGTATACAAAAGTTAAATCTGCATGGCCATCACCTCTTCTTGATGGTGTGCCGACAGCAATAAATATGGCAGAACTATCTAGCAATGCGTTTTCAAGGTCAGTCTCAAATGACAACCTTTTTTCATTAATATTTTTTCTTACTAAGGTATCTAAGCCTGGTTCATAAATAGGGATTACTCCTTTTTTTAGGCTTTCAATTTTTTTTAAGTCTTTATCTACACAAACTACATTTACCCCAAACTCAGCAAAACATGTCCCCGAGACCAGACCAACGTAACCAGTACCTATTATTGTTATTTTCATAATTTTTTAATTAAACCTTTCAAGATTTGACTAATTTCTTTATCTTGCATACCAAAAGTTAAATTAGCCTGTATAAAACCCAACTTATTTCCACAGTCAAACCTATTACCATTTAATTTATGTCCCAAAATTCCTGGCTCTTTTATCAAATAATTTAAACCATCAGTTAGTTGAATCTCATTATTTGCTCCAGGTTTTAGGTTTTTAAGAACTTTGAAAATTTTACTATTTAAAAGGTATCTACCAACAACAGTTAGGTTAGATGGTGCCTCTTTTATTTTTGGCTTTTCTACTAAATTATCAATTTTAAATGAATTACCAATTTTTTTTTTATAGTCGATAACTCCATATTTGAAAACTTCTTTTCTATCTACTTTTTCCAATGCTACCACTGAGCATCTATTATTATCCTCAGATACTTTTATAAGTTGGCGTGTAGCTGGTTGATCAGATAAGATTATATCATCTGGAAGAATTACCATAAAATTTTCATTCTCATCAATTAAATTTGACGCACATTGTACGGCATGACCTAGCCCTCTAGGTTTATCTTGTAGAATAAATGTAAAGTTCCCAAGAGTATTTTGAAACTGAATGGACTTAAGCTCTTTTTTTTTTTTTTTTTTCTTAATATTTCTTCAAGTAAAGGCGAATTATCAAAATGTTCTATTATTGAATTCTTATTAGAGGAAGTAACAAATATCATCTCTTCAATTCCTGATTTAGATGCTTCAATAACCGACCATTCTAAAACAGGCCTATCTAAAACTGTAAGCATCTCTTTTGGTACTGATTTTGTTGCTGGGAGAAATCGTGTTCCTAGACCTGCTATAGGAAAAATGGCCTTTTTAACTTTTTTAATCATTTTGCAAAGGTTAAAGTAAAAAAAAAGAAATCTCAACCTAAAAGAATATCTCTAGCTTTATTTAATTTTTTTGAAATCCATTCGGAACCGTTAACATCCGGATGATTTTTTTTTATTAATAAATTGTATCTTTTTATAATATCATTTTTAGTTGCATTTGGTTTTAATCCAAGAATATCAAAAGCCTCTTTTCTAGTCATATTATTCAAGTTAACTGAATAACTTGATCTTAAAAAAATACTTTTTAAAACTTTAAGAATCGGTAGCCATTTAAAAAATAAAATAAATATTAAAGGTAAGAGTGATATAAGTTTTGAATTATATCTTAGGAGAAAAATTACTAATCCAATTAAACAAATAAAAATAAAAAATTTTAAATATTTTTTAAATTTATATTGTGATAAGTGTATGAAGTTAACTAGAATTGCAAGCAAAAGAGTTATAACAAAAATACTTAATATTAAAAAATAAAACATATGAGCTCTAAAAAATATAAACTTTTATACTTTGTAAGTGAAGATGAATATTTTATTTCTCATAAATTAGATCAACTAAAAAATGCACAAAAAAAATATGAAATTCTTGTAGTAAGTAGATTTAAAAAATTTGAAAAAAAGATTAACTATCAGGGTTTTAAGACTAAAAATATTAATTTTGATAGAAAGTCAATAAACCCAATTTATGAATTTTTTAAAATAGTTCAATTCTTAAGAATTATCATTAAATTTCAACCAGACATCATTCAAGCAACTGCGCTAAAACCTATTTTATATCTATCTTTGATTTCGCCTTTAATTAAAAGAAAAATAAAGATTATTCTTTGTGTTGTTGGTTTAGGTTATCTTTTTACAAAAAAAAGTTCAACTAACACCTTTATTAAAACAATTTATATAAACTTAATAAAATTCTTTTTAAGAAAAAAAAACTCTATTTATGTTTTTCAAAACAATGATGATAAGCAAGTTTTTGAACGAAATAATCTTCTCAAGGGAATAAAATATGAGATAATAAAGGGTTCCGGTGTAAACACAAAAAAATTTAAAAAGAAAAATATAAAAAAAAAATACGATATAATTTTTCATTCGCGAATACTCTATGATAAAGGTTTTAAAGAAATTATTGAATCTCTTGAAAGACTTAGAGAAAAGAAAGTTAAAATAAAAATATTAATATTAGGAAGTCCTGATAAATCAAATAGATCGTCTGTTAAACTCGAAGCACTTGAAAAACTATCAAGAGAAAAAAAAATTGTTTGGAAGAAAAAAGTTTCTAACGTAATTCCATTCCTCCAAAGTTCAAAAATTTCAGTTTTGCCATCATACAGAGAGGGGCTACCAAAATCACTCATTGAAGCAGCGAGTTGTCATTTACCAATCATTACTACAAATGTACCTGGATGTAAGGAAGTTTGTATAAATAACTTTAACGGGATGACTGTTGATCCTAAAAATTCAAAACAACTTTCATTTGCAATTGAAAAAATGATAAATAACGAGAAGTTAATTAAAGAATATGGTAGCAATGGAAGAAAGCTGGTAGAAAAAAAATTTTCCTTAGATATAATATCTAATCAATTTTTAAAAATTTACTCTCAAAATATCTAAAATAAACCTTGTATTTCGCCGTCATCACCAATACAGACCTCATAGGCAGCTGGTTTTTTTGGAAGGCCAGGCATTGTCATAATATCTCCAGCTATGGCAACTATAAATTCTGCACCTGCTGACAACCTTATTTCTCTTATGTTAATATCATGATTTTCTGGAGCACATTTCTTTGATGGATCGGTACTAAAACTATACTGTGTTTTTGCCATACAAACCGGAAAAGAATTATACCCTTTAGTAGAAATTTCTTCGAGTTTTTTTAGTGCTTGAGGGGAAAATGTAACATTTTTGGCTCTGTATATTTCTTTGGCTATGGTTTCAATTTTATTTATGGGTGAATCTTCATCTTTGTAGAGAAACTTCAGATTAGCTTTATCTGATTCTATTGTCTGAATTACTTTCTCTGCTAAATCTGCAGCACCTTCACCACCTTTTGCCCAGTGCTCAGCTAAGACAGCATCAACATTAACGGCTTTACAAACTTCTATAACTTTTTTTATTTCGTCCTCTGTATCAGTTGGAAACCTATTTAGTGCAACAACTGTTGGTAACCCAAATTTTGATAAATTCTCAAGATGTCTTATCAAGTTTGGTAAACCATCTTCTACGGCATTTAGATTTTCCTCAGAAAGTTCTTTTGGGTTTGCATTACCATGAAGTTTTAAAGCTCTAACTGTTGCCACAACAACAGCACAAGATGGTGATAAACCTGCCTTTCTACATTTAATGTTAAGAAATTTTTCAGCACCGAGATCGGCTCCAAAACCTGCCTCTGTAACCACATAGTCAGCTAGTTTTAATGCCGATTTAGTTGCAATTACTGTATTACACCCATGTGCAATGTTTGCAAATGGGCCTCCATGAATAAATGCTGGGTTATTCTCTAAAGTTTGGACTAAATTGGGTTGTAAGGCATCCTTAAGTAAAACGGACATTGCCCCGTCTGCCTTTATATCTTTGCAAAATATAGGTTCAAGTTCTCTCGTGTAACCTATTATTATTTTGCCTAATCTTTCTTTTAGGTCATCAAAGTTTTTTGATAAACATAAAATTGCCATAACCTCAGATGCAACAGTAATATCAAAACCATCTTCACGGGAAAAGCCATTTGCAGTTCCTCCTAATGAGTTCGTTATCGATCTTAATGCCCTATCGTTCATATCTACAACACGTCTCCAAGTCACTCTTCTGCTGTCAATTTTAGGTTCCATATTCCAGTAGATATGATTATCTACCATAGCAGAAAGAAGCATATGCGCTGATGTAATTGCGTGAAAATCTCCTGTAAAATGAAGATTAATATCCTCCATCGGCACAACTTGAGCGTATCCTCCTCCAGCTGCTCCACCTTTCATCCCAAAGCAAGGACCTAAACTGGGTTCTCTTAGAGCAACCATAGCATTTTTACCAATATGATTAAGTCCATCCGTGAGGCCAACCGACGTCGTAGTTTTACCTTCACCTGCAGTAGTAGGTGTCATAGCAGTTACAAGTATTAGTTTACCATCGTCTTTTTTTTCTAATTCAGCTTGATAACTTGCACTTAACTTAGCTTTATAATGACCATACGGCACTAGATTATCTTCATTTATGGATAATCTTTTTTTAGCTAGATCAGTAATCTTTTCCTTTTTAGCCAATCTTGCTATTTCTAAATCTGTTTTTAAATCCGTCATATTTTTTTAAAATAGAATATTATGTTGATTTGATCTACAACTTTTTAAATTCAAGGGTTTCAATAAATCATTTTTTTTTGAGTAATCCTCTAAATATTTTAGTTGAAGTGAATACGCCTCTAGTTCTTTAAAAGAATATTCAATTTTTTTTTCACTTTGAAATTGTAAAGCATGAATAATCTCATGTAATAAAATTGATTGAAAACAAACATCATTCAAATTTCCTTTAGACAATAAAACACCGTGCTCAGGATTAAAGTAAGCTACTATTGGACACTTTCCGTTACATGCAATCTCTTCAATAACTTCTTTATCAACAATATTTACTTTATAATCAAATTTACTGGTATCATAATTTGTGTTATTTAAAATCCAAAAGAGTAACAATGAGATAAGTTTAGTGAGACTCATAAGATTATGAATAAAGAAGAAAAAATATCATTTAAAGCTGCAGAAATACTCATACAGTTAAAATGTATTAATTTTAGTCCAAAAAAACAATTTAAATTAACGTCAGGAAAAAAGAGTCCTATTTATTGTGACTGTAGAAGATTAATTTCTTTCCCAAAAGAAAGGGATTTACTCATAAAATTTTCTGTAGATAAAATTAAAAAGTTCATAGATTTTAAAAAGATAAATATCATAGCTGGTGGAGAATCTGCAGGAATCCCATTTGCTTCTTTTATATCAAGTAAACTAAAATTACCCATGGTCTATGTAAGAAAAGAAAAAAAGAAGTTTGGAAAAAACTCACAGATTGAGGGGGTGTTTAAGACTAATGATAAGATATTGTTAGTTGAAGATTTAATGACAGATGGAGGAAGTAAGTTTAAATTTTTCGAAGCAATCAATGATGCAAAGTGCAAAAATTTAGGACTATTTATAATTTTTAATTATGGCATTTTAGATAAATACTTGCCTTTTAAAAAAAATAAAATCAAATTAACTTATCTTACTGACTGGAATTATGTACTAAAAGTAGCTTCAAAAAAAGAAATACTTAGTGACAACGAAATAATAATTATCAAAGATTTTTTGACTTCACTAGGTGTTAAAAGTTAGATATTTTTCCTTTGAAAGTTGTACTACCAGTCGCAGTTTTACTTTTCTCAATCAATCCAGATTTATAACCCAACCTTCCAGAATGGACTGCTAACTTCATTGACTCCGCCATTTGAATTGGATTTAGTGATCTGGCAACAGACGAATTAAGTAAGACTCCATCAAAACCTAGTTCCATGACTCTTGAGGCATCACTTGGCCTCCCAATACCTGCGTCAACAAATAATAAACCACTACATATTTTTCTGATTATTTCTAAACTATGAATATTTCTTATGCCTAATGCGGAACCAATTGGTGAAATAAGTGGCATTACGGCAATACAACCCTCATCTTCCAGTCTTTTACAAAGTATTGGATCATCTGAACAATACGCAAAAACTTTAAATTTTTTTTTTATTAACTCACGACAAGTTTCAAATAACTCAATTGGATCGGGAAGTAACATTTCATCGTCACTAATTAATTCAAGTTTTATCCAATTTGTGTTCATCAACTCTCTAGCAAGTTCAGCAGTGAGTATTGCCTCTTTTTTTGTATAACAACCAGCAGTGTTTGGAAGAAATTGATATTTATTTTTTATTTGTTTTAAAAAACTATTGTCACCAGAAATATTTAATCTTCTTACAGCTAAAGTAATAATTTCTGAACCTGATGAAATTATGGATTTATTTAAAACATCTACATTAGGGAAAAGTGATGTGCCCATTATAAGACGCGAACTAAATTTCTTATTATCAATAATCAATTTATCTTTTTTCATTAAATCAACCACCAGCAAAAGGAACTACAATTTCAATTCTATCGTTTTCACAAATTTTTGTTTTTTTCCATTTTGACTCCTTAACTAAATTATAATTCAAAGCGACAGCGATTTTTTTTGCTTTAATTTTATTTTTTCTTAGAAAACTTTCAATTAGTTCAACTAAAACTAGATTGTTTAAATCACAATCAAAAGCATTTCCATTTATTATAAAAGTTTTTATAGGCATAATTAAAGAATAAACAAAAAAATTATAAATTAAATCTTTGAGGTGAAAAATATTTATATTTCTTTTGCACATCCTCTCCAAAGACATAATCTGCTATTATTTGCGAGCTTATAGGTGACAATAAAATACCATGTCTATAATGTCCAAAGTTACATAGAATTCTATCTGATATTTCTGTTAAAGGGCCAATAACTGGGTAGCCATCAATCATTGAGGGACGAAGCCCAACAATTAATTTCTCTAGGGAAATTTTTTCAATTTCTGTAAAACACTCCCATATTGATTTTGTTAAAAAATATACTTCATCTAAACTTACGTTTTTTTCAAAACCTTTTTCTTCCTCAGTGGCACCAATAGCAAGAATACTTTTTGCTCTTTGTGCAACATAAATATTTCTAAACCACAGGTTATTCTTAAATTTGATTTCTTTTGCTTTCACCAGCATTGAAACACCTTTGAGTGGTCTCATTGGTAATTTAATTTTAAAGGAATTTTCTATTAATTTATCACTCCAAGCACCACAACAAATAATGATTTTTTTCGCTTTTAATTTTAAGTCGTCTATTTTTAAAGTGTTATTGTCAAAAAATACTTTTTCAATTTTTTTTACTTTCTTTATAGTTCCCTTCAACCTAAGAATCTCCTGAATTAAAAATTTTTGAAGAAGTTTGGGGTTAACCTGATTTTGATTTTTACAAAATAATGAGCTATGTACATTTGAGTTCAAGCACGGTTCAATCTTTAATGTTTCTTCAGAAGATAGAAATGATGTATTTATTCCCAGCCCCTTGAAAAAATTTTTCTTAAATTTTAGTTTTTCAGTATCATCATTATTCATTGAAATCAGCAATGATGAATTGTTTATAAGTCCTACCCGATTATTTATTCTATCATTGATATTTAAATTATCCCAAATTTTTTTAGAATCGGTCATCAGGGTTAATAGCTTTTTTTCAAGCGGTTTTGCCTCTATTATGGGCGCTAACATGCCAACCGATGCATTTGTTGCAGAAGCGCCAGCACTAAAATCAAGTAAAGTGACTTTCATACCCCTCTGCAGAATATCATACGCTGTATGAAGGCCAATAATTCCTGTACCTATAACTATAATCATGTTAAATCATTTATATATTTTTATTTAAAATATTATTACAAATATTATATGAAAGTAATGAACAATTCAGATATTAAAAAAAAACTATCCTCTTTAGCCTTTGACGTAACTCAGAAAGGAGGAACAGAACCAGCATTTTCTGGTACCTATAATGATTTATTTGACAAAGGAGTTTACTTGTGTGTTTGCTGTAATACTGAACTTTTCAGTTCAGCACATAAATTTAAATCCAAAAGCGGTTGGCCAAGTTTTTTTAGACCAGTAAATGAAAATTGTTTAAAACATAAAGAGGATATATCTTATAATATGATAAGAGTGGAAATTTTGTGTAATACATGTAATTCGCATCTTGGTCATGTTTTTGATGATGGGCCAGAACCAACTTTTAAAAGATATTGTATAAACTCGGTAGCTCTTAAATTTGAGGAAAAATGAATAAATATTTAAATTACTTTAATGAGAAACTTAATCACCTTAAAGATGAAGGCAACTACCGTGTATTTGCTGATTTAGAAAAACTAGCAAACAACTTCCCTAAGGCACTTAATTACAAAAATGATGAAGTGTCTGAAGTTACAGTTTGGTGTAGTAACGATTACCTTGGTATGAGTCAAAACAGAAAAGTTCTTGATAGTATGGTTGAAGCCTTAAATAAAGTCGGTGCGGGCTCGGGAGGGACAAGAAATATATCCGGAACAAATCATTATCATGTATTACTAGAAAGAGAATTGTGTTATCTTCATCAAAAAGAATCTGCCCTTTTATTTAACTCCGGTTATTTAGCTAATCAAGCAACTCTATCAACGCTAGGTAAAAATTTACCTGATGCTGTTTTTTTTTCTGACGAAAAAAATCATTCCTCAATGATCCAAGGTATTAAAAACGCTAATACAAAAAAAGTGATTTTCAAACATAATGATTTAAAAGATTTAGAAAAAAAACTTCAATCTTATCCTGTAAATCAATTTAAAATTATTGCATTTGAATCAGTTTATTCAATGGACGGTGATTTTTCTCCTATTGAAGAAATTTGTAATCTAGCTGATAAATATAATGCCTTAACATTTTTAGATGAAGTCCACGCTGTAGGTATCTATGGCGAAAGAGGCGCTGGAGTTGCTGAAAAGCAGGAAGTAATGGATAGAGTTGATATTATTCAAGGCACACTTGCAAAGTCCTTTGGTGTTATTGGGGGATATGTAACAGGAAAAAAAGCAACTATTGACTTTGTTAGAAGTTTCGCATCTGGATTCATTTTTACTACATCACTTCCTCCATGCATTGCTGCAGGAGCTTACACATCTATCCGTCATCTGAAATTCTCAAGTAAAGAAAGAGAACAAATGCTAAAAAATATATTTGATCTCAAATCATCGTTAAGAAAAAAAAATATTCCATTTATTGATCATGGAAGTCATATTATACCTGTAATCATTGGTGATCCAAAACTTTGTAAAAAAGCCAGCGAGCTTCTACTTGAAGACTACAAAATTTATGTTCAACCTATAAATTTTCCCACTGTACCAAGAGGTACAGAAAGGTTAAGAATAACCGCATCACCTCTCCACGATAGCAAAATGATTCGTGAATTAGTTAAAGCACTAGATGATGTTTTCAAAATTTTAAAAATTCAAAATGCAGCTTAGGCGACTAGGAAATTATGGAGATAAAATTTTCTTTTCCCATTTGCTATTTTTGAGAGAAATAAATTCTCTTTGATGTAATCTGAAATTTCCCTGCATCCAGAATTCAAAATCCCTGGGTTTGATTAAAATCCCTCTCCAATAACTTGGCCTGGGAACTTCAATATTATTAAATTTTTTTTCATAGAATTTTACTCTATCCTCTAAGAATTTTCTGCCTGGAATTTTTGATGATTGTCTTGATGCCCATGCTCCAATCTGACTACCTCTTGGCCGTTCAGAAAAGTATTTATCAGATTTTTTTTCACTAATTAAAAAACCTTTTCCATTTATTCTTACTTGTCTATTGATAGGTTCCCAATAAAAGCACATCGAAAGATAAGGGTTTTTTTTAAAATGTTTACCCTTATTACTGTTGAGATTAGTAAAGAAAATAAAACCTTCACTCGTTATATGTTTAAGAAGGACCATTCTTACATTTGGTTTGCCGTTAAATTCTGTTCCAAGTGCAAAAGAAGTTGGATCAATTGAATCTATTTTTTTTGCTATTTTAAACCAGTCTTTAAATTTATTAAAAGGATTCATTTTTTTTTTTTAAAAATGTAATATACAATTATTAATCTATTATAATTATTAGGTTTTTTTTTATGAATTCAATTATTAATTTAAAAGATAAAAAAGGGGTCATCTTTGGGATTGCCAATAACAGGTCTATTGCTTGGGGAATTGCTGAAAAGCTTCACGAATGTGGTGCTAAGCTAGCATTCTCATATGTAAATGATTCTATAAAGAAAAGAGTTGTACCTCTTGCAGAAAAGTGTGATTCTAACTTAGTATTTGAATGTGATGTAAAGGATGACAAAAGTATTACTTCATTTTTTAGCAAACTTTCAGAAAAATGGAGTGAAATAGATTTTATAGTTCATTCAATCGCGTATTCTGATAAAGATGAATTAAAAGGTGATTATGTTGATACAACAAGAGAGAACTTTCTCAACACCCTAGAAGTTTCTTGTTATTCACTTACGGCAATTTGTCAAAAAGCAAAAGTATTAATGAAAAATGATGGGAAAATTTTAACTCTATCTTATCTTGGTGCCGAAAGGGTAATGCCTCACTACAATGTTATGGGTGTCGCCAAATCAGCACTTGAAACTAGTGTAAAATACTTAGCTGCAGACTTAGGTAAATATAATATTAGAATTAATGCCGTTTCTGCTGGACCAATTAAAACACTTGCAGCTTCAGGTATATCCGACTTCAGATATATACTTAAATGGAATGAATACAACTCACCAATGAGAAGAGGAACAAATATTAATGAAGTTGGTTTAAACTCTATATATCTTTTGTCAGATCTCTCATCTGGAGTTACTGGAGAGGTTGTACATGTAGACTGTGGCTATCACGTAGTAGGAATGAAAGCAGTTGATGCGCCTGATATTTCGGTGGATCAAGAATAATGACCGGGAGTAGTTTTGGTAAACTTTTCAAAGTAACAACATGGGGAGAAAGTCATGGTGATGCAATAGGTTGTGTGGTTGAAGGAGTTCCTCCTAATTTAAGTTTAAATGAATCTTTTATTCAAAAAGACCTAGATAGACGAAAACCTGGTCAGTCAAAATTTACAACACAGAGAAAAGAAAATGATAAAGTTAAAATTTTATCAGGAACTTTTGATGGGAAAACCACCGGAACACCTATTTCATTGATAATATATAATGAAGACCAAAAATCAAAAGATTACAAAGATATAAAAAATAAATTTAGACCTGGGCATGCAGATTTAACTTATTTTTTAAAATATGGAATAAGGGATTATAGAGGTGGTGGAAGAGCTTCTGCTAGAGAAACAGCTATGAGAGTTGCTGCTGGTTCAATAGCAAAAAAAATTCTCGGAAAAAAAATAAAGGTTAGAGGTGCATTAATTCAAATTGGAAATAAAAAAATTAATCATAAAAACTGGGATTGGAGCCAAACCTCAAAAAATTCATTTTTTTCTCCAGACTCTGATGTAATTAAAAAGTGGGAAAATTATTTAACTCAAATCAGGAAATCAGGATCATCAATTGGTGCTATTATTAAAATTGTGGCATCAGGAGTCCCAGCAGGACTAGGTGAACCAGTTTTTGATAAACTTGACGCATTGATTGGTCATGCAATTATGAGCATTCCAGCAGTAAAAGGAGTTGAAGTCGGAAGAGGTTTTGAAAGTGCTGAGCTTACTGGTGAAGAAAATGCTGACAAGATAGTTTATAAAAACAAAAAAATAAATTTTAAGTCGAATAATGCTGGTGGTACCCTTGGAGGAATTTCGTCTGGACAAGATATTGTAGTAAATTTTGCCGTAAAGCCAACAAGCTCAATTCTTAAAGAAGTTGATACTATCGATTTAGATGGTAAAAATACATCAATAAAAACAAAGGGTAGACATGATCCTTGTGTAGGTATTAGAGCGGTACCTATTGGTGAAGCAATGATTTCAATGTTGCTTGCAGATTTATTTCTAATTAATAAAATCTATTAGATTTAATTCTTCACATATATAAAAAATTCTTTATTACCTTTTTGCCCTAAAATTGGACTCTCTATAATTTTTAATGAGACACCAACGAAATTCTCAGAAAACCATGTTTTTATATCTTCACACACATATTTGTGAACATTACTATCTTTAATAATACCTCCCCTCCCAACATCCTTTCTTTTTGATTCAAATTGAGGCTTTATAAGCGATATAATTATAAATTTCTTATTTAAAAATTTTTTTACATGTAAAAAAAATTTTTTTACTGAAATAAAACTTACATCGCATACCACTATATCGATCAAAACAGGAATATGATCCTTGGTTAGGTTTTTAATATTTAATCTTTCAAATAAAGAAATTTTATTTGATTTTCTTAAGTTCCAATCAAATTGACCATACCCAACGTCTACTGAAAAAATTTGTTTGGCATTTTTCTGTAATAAAACTTCACTAAATCCTCCGGTTGAACAACCAATATCTAAACATACTTTATTGGTCACATTAATTTTAAATTTATGTAGAGCATCATTTAGCTTTATTCCACCTCTTGATACCCAAGTAGTTTCTCTTTTTTTTATCTTTAAGATTGAATTGGCCTTTATTATTTTCCCTGCTTTTTCAATTTTTTTATCATCTATGAAAACATAACCAGACATTATAATTCCATTAGCCTTATTCCTTGAATCAACAATATTTAGTTTAAGTAAGATTTGGTCAAGACGGTGATCTGATAAATATTCTGGAACTTTATATTCTTCAAACAAACTTATTATCTATCTCTTGAAATTATATAATCAGTGATTTCATTGAGTCTCTTAGATTTTTTACCAAAAATATCTAAGATCTCTTTTGCCTTTGAAATGAGTTCTATGGATTTATCTTTAGCATTTTCTTTACCCAATACAGAGATAAATGTTTCTTTTCCTCTCAATATATCTTTTCTTGTTTTTTTACCAATTTGCTTAACATCGCCTTCTACATCAAGTAAGTCATCCTTGATTTGGAAGGCTAAACCGAGATGATCAGAAAATTTCTCAAATTTATCGATATATTTACTTCTGGCTAAAATGGGGCCAGCAATACAAGAAAATCTAAATAATTGGCCGGTTTTAAGGCGTTGAAGAAGTATAATTTGATCTAAAGAAAGTTTTTTATTTTCAGCTACTAAATCTAGCATTTGTCCAGCTACCATTCCATTCAAGCCCGATGATTTAGATAATTCATTTACTAAAGTAATTCTAATGTCTGACTTTAGTTCTGTCTTCTTATCTGATAGTATTTGAAACGCTAATGTTTGTAATGCATCTCCAACTAAAATTGCCGTTGCTTCATCAAATTTTTTGTGGCAAGTTTGACGTCCTCTTCGTAAATCGTCATCATCCATTGCTGGCAAGTCATCATGTACCAAGGAATAACAATGCATAAACTCAATAGCTGCAGCTGCTCGAAAACTTTTTGATTTACTTACACCTAAGATTTTTGAAATTTCTGTTACAAACATTGGTCTAAGTCTTTTTCCACCAACACTCACAACATAAACGATTGCATCATAGAGTTTATTTGAAAAGAAGTTGTTTTTAGGAATTAATTGTATAAGTTTTTTATCAAAGTCTTTTGAAAACTTTTTAATATAGTTTTCTATATTTTTTTTTTTATTCATTCTTATCAGTATTATTTTCTACTACTTTTTTTATTTTCATTTCAGCTTTTTTCAATTTATCTTCGCAATGATTTTTCAAAAGCATTCCCTCTTCATAAAGTTCAATAGATTTCTCTAGTGCAACTTCGCCACTTTCGAGCTTTTCTAAAATTTGATTTAACCTTTCAAAAGCTTCTTCAAAACTAAGTTCTTCAATTTCTTTAATCATTTTGTTCAACTAATACTTTTCTAATCTGAAAAAAAAGAGGTTATTTTTTTCTTTTTTATCTAACAGTTTAATTTTAATAGATTTACAGAGATTATTAATATCATTTTCTGAGCTTGGGTCATCTAATTTAGCATGAATTATATCACCAATTTGTATTTCTTTAAATTTTTTGGATAATTTAAGAATTGGTATTGGACATTTTAAACCAATGAGATTTAAATCATATATTTTATTTTTCATTTTTTTCATAAAAATTTAACTAATGATACAAAATTTAAAAAAAAATCAAATATAATTGATATTAAATTTTTCTCGACTAAAATAACTTAATTAATGAGGAAATATCTAAGTGATTAAAAAGTTTATATTTACTTGTTGTTTTTTGTTTGTATTTATCATTTTAAAAACAACTATCGTAAAATCTGATGACATCCAAAAGATAAGAGTTGGTTCACTTCAGTATGGAAGTGTAAATTGGGAACTTAAGCTTATTAAAGAGCTAGGTTTGGACATACAAAACAATTTCGAATTAGAAATAATAGAGCTTGCAAGTAAAAATGCTGCAGCCGTTGCTTTACAAGGTGGAGCTGTTGATATGATTGTAACTGATTGGTTTTGGGTTTCAAGACAGAGAAGTGAAGGAAGGCTATTTACTTTTGTCCCTCATTCAATGGCAGCTGGAGGATTAATTGTACACAATGAATCCGGTATTTCAGAATTATCCGACCTTGAGGGAAAAAAAATTGGGATTGCCGGGGGGCAAGTCGATAAAAGTTGGTTGATATTCAGAACGTATTTTAAGAAAAAGTTTAATAAGGACTTAAAAAAATCATCTGACCAAATATTTGGAGCACCTCCACTCTTAAATAAAAAAATTAAGCAAAAAAGCTTTGATGCGATTTTAACATACTGGCCATATCAAGCAAAATTAATGACCGATGATAACTTTTCTAAAATTATCAATATTACCGACATAATAGAAAAACTTGATATTCCAAGGGGCGTTCCTGTTATCGGATGGGTATTCAAAGATAGTTGGGCAGGAAAAAATGAAAAGCTGTTAAACGATTTTTTATCAGTATCCGATAAATCTAAAAAGCTAATGCTTGAATCAGACGACATCTGGAAAAAAATTAGACCAAACATGAATGCCAGTAATGAAAAACTTTTTTTTAGTTTAAGAGAAGCTTATCGCGAGGGTATACCAAAAAGTAATTTCTCTGACGACCAAATATCTGGTTCCGCAAAACTATATTCAATCTTATCAAAAATAGGTGGTAAAGAACTGGTGGGAAAAGCCGATGTGCTATCTCCAGGCACATTTTGGAGTAAGTAAAATGAATTCAAATATCCCCAATGCATTCTTGAGAATAGCATCTGTAAGTCTTTTTTTTTTGATTTGGGAAATATCTAGTCGACTTTTAGAAGTAGATCTACTTCCAGGGCCAGAAAGTGTTTTCGTAAAAATAATTGAGGAATTAAATAATGAAGAACTCATATTTCATACTTCAATAACGCTCAAAAGAGTTTTTATATCATTTTGTATAGCTATGCTAATTGGTTCTTTTTTTGGAATATACATGGGCAGAAAAGAGAGATTAAATACTTTTTTGGACGATTGGTTAGTTTTAGGATTAAATGTTCCCGCCCTTGTTATAATAATTTTATGCTATGTCTGGTTTGGTTTAAATGAAGTTGCTGCAATTTTGGCTGTTTCTTTAAATAAAATTCCCATGGTTGCTGTCATTATGAGAGAGGGTGCACGGTCAATTGAACAGGATTATGTTGATGTGGGCAAATTCTACCAAATATCTAAAAAAAAATTCTTCACCAAGATTTTTCTTCCTCAGCTTTACCCTTATGTATTATCTTCAGCAAGGTCTGGATTATCCTTAATTTGGAAAATTGTTCTAGTCGTTGAGTTATTAGGAAGAAGTAATGGCGTAGGTTTTAAACTTTATGGTTTTTTTCAGTTTTTTGATATAGCTGGTATTCTTGCCTATACTCTGGTATTTGTTTTATTAATAATTTTTGTTGAATTTGTAATAGTTCGGCCATTTGAAAAGAAAATTTCAATTTGGAGATAATATGGGTTATGAAATAAAAATCAAAAATAAAACATTTATCAATAAGCATGATGATAAAACAGTACAAGTACTTAAAAACATTGATATAAAAATCAAGTCAAATGAGTTCGTTTGCATTGTTGGGCCATCAGGCTGTGGAAAAACAACGCTTATGAATATTATTGGTGGTTTAACCCCATGCGATGGTCATGAATTCATTGAGGATAAGTCAAAATTAGAGGATGAAAAAAACTTTGGTTATGTATTCCAGACTTCAAGACTACTTCCATGGCTTACAGTAAAAGAAAATATCGAGCTAGTTTGTAAGAATATTACTCTTGAAATTAATAACCAAATCGATGAACTATTAGGGGATTTTGACTTAAAAGACTTCGCAAACTACTACCCAAAAGCAATTTCAGGCGGTATGAGAAGAAGGGTTTCACTCGTTCGTTCTTTAATAAATAAACCAAAAATTCTTCTAATGGACGAACCTTTTATTTCTTTAGATCAACCTACAGCTGAAAACCTTTACAAAGTTTTAATTGATTATTGGAAAAAAAATCCCATTACTGTAATTCTTATTACTCATAATCTTAAAGAAGCATTACTTTTATCAGATAGGATACTTTTCTTCTCAAAAAGACCAGCTACAGTTGTGTATGACCATAAAGTGAATAGCAGCAGAGGTAAATTAAAAATGGATAATAAAGAAATAGACAATGAATATGAAAGACTTAATAAAAAATTCCCCTCTATACTCAAAGGATTAATTTAAAGTAACCATAATGGAACAAATTTCTAACTACTTAGACAAGGGTGGGGTTATTTTTATTGCTCTAGCTCTATTATCAGTATTTTCTATAACTATTATTATTTATAAATTTCTTGAAATATACTTTTTAAGTAATTTAAACCTTAAAAAAATCCTAAAGGATCCAGAATTATATTCTGATTTAGATTTACTTACATCATCTATAGAGAAATTCCCACCTAAAAAAAAAGATACTATTAGCGAATTTATTAATCTAGCCAGAATATTGAAAGAAAGAAAAAACATAGAGGATGATATTTATATTTACGTAAATAATAAATTTAAAGATATTCAATTTATGATGCCTAGTTTGGAAATTATATCACAAGTTAGCCCACTGATAGGACTTTTAGGTACAGTTATAGGAATGATAGATTCATTTAACGAGTTAGAATTAGGGGGGAGCTTAGTTGATCCTTCAATTTTAGCAGGTGGAATTTGGACTGCATTATTAACAACTGCTATGGGTTTATTAGTTGCAATCCCAGCTTTAGTGGCGCATTATTTTTTTGAAAAAAGAATAAATTACCTTCAAGAATCTTATTCTATTTTTCTTTTCAAAATTATCAAAAACTAATCTGATATGAAAATAAGGTTAATTGTCAAAAAGAATAAAGTAAATATTATTCCTCTAATTGATATAATATTTTTAATGCTTGTTTTTTTTATGCTTGCAACAAATTTTAGTGAACATAAAGAGTTAAATTTTTTATCTAATAGTAAAAAAGAGACTATAAATGAAGCTAACGAAGATAAGATCTTTGTAATTAAAATTATTGACAATGAATATATAATTAAAGGTAAGAAGGTTTTAGTCAATGATATAGAAGAAAACTTCTTAAAAAAGTGGGCATCACTTAGTTTCAAAAAGGTTGTTGTTATCAATGATAAAAAATCAAAATTTCAGCAATTAATATCAATTCTAGATCTTATTAACAAGTATGGAATAAAAAATGTTAACTTTTCGAACGAACCATCATAAAAAAAATTTAAGCGACTCGATTAATCTCATTCCTATGATTAATTTAATATTTTTGTTACTTATTTTTTTCATGCTTACTGGTGTAATAAAACAAAAAGATGTCGTAGAAATCGATAGACCTATTTCAATTAATGGAATTAAAGGTGATTTATCTCAAAATCAAATTCTAATAAGTGTAAATGATAGTGGAGATATATTTTTAAATAACGATGAAATAAAAATCCAAAACCTAGATGCATCTATCAACTTACTTGAAGGAAAAATTATTATTGATATAGATAAAAACACAAGTATTTATGACTTTAATAAAGTTCTAGAAAAAATTAAGAAAGTAAATAAAAAAGAAGTTTTTGTAAAAGTTAAAGATAAGGCAAATGACCGATAATAAAAACTTCACCTTTTCAATATTTCTTTCTCTACTCATTCATATTTTTATAATTTACAATATTAATTCAAAGAAAAAAAAAGATGATGAAATTTATGTTTTTAGTCTAAGCACATATCAACAAATACAATACGAAGAAAAAGAAGAAATAATAGAAAAAAAAAAAATAGAACCTCAAAAGGATTTAAAAAAAAAAGAGCCCAAAATAATTGAGAAAAAAGAAGTGAAAAAGATTGAGTCACCTAAACAAAAGATTGAGGAACAAGATAAAATACCAATTTTAAAAAAACCAAAAGCTGAGCTAAATTCAAAAATTCAAGATAAGAAAAAATTTAATAATAAATTAGAAACTGAAAGACCTATTAATCAAGAAAAAAAGGAACAAATAATAAATGTTCAAAGTAAAAAGAATAAATTTTTGATAAACCAGTTATTAAACGAATATTTAACTAAAATATCTCTTCAAATCAACACCATGGCTTCACAATCATATCCAATTCAGTCTATAAAAAGAAGGGAACAAGGAACAATTAAAGCTACTATAATTTTAGATGAGAATGGGAAAGTTATTGAACTAAATTTTGAGGATAAAAGACCTAAAAGACTCTACAGAGCAACAAAAAAAATTATTGAGTCATTTAACTTTCCAAAACCTAATAAAGAAATATTAGAAGACAATAAAACACTTAAGATTAGAATTCCTGTGAACTTTATAATTAAGTAGTGTTGTATTTTTACAACAAAATGGTAAGAATTTTTAAATTGTGCAAGTGTTAAGTATAATTCATAAATTTTATTTGTTATATTAATATTTTTAATATTAACTTAAGGAAGGAAATTTTATGAAAATTTCTAAAAAATTAGCGATAGCTGCAGTTCCTGCTGTAATGGCGTTAGCTTCCACAAATGTTGATTCAAAAATTCTTTTGATGAGTCAAGAGGGTTGGGAAGTGTCATTTGATGGTGCAGCTAATGCTTTCATTATGAAGAACAGTGGCGATGCCCTCCCTACTACAGCTGGTGGTAACGCATTTACTGCTTCAAGTTATGGTGCTGTTTCAGGTGCTTCTAAGGATACTAGTATCGTTACAGGTCTACTTCCAAATGTTTGGGGTATGACACTTAAAGCTCCTACTGCAAATGGCTTAGATGTTTCTATGAGACTAGGTCTGTACACTCACATGAATGGTGGGGAAAACTCTCTGGGTAATGGACAAATTAACATTAGGGAAACTAGTGGTTCAGTAGCTGGTAGTTTTGGTACAGTACTCGTTGGTAGAAGTTTAGGTATCCACCAAAGTAATGCTATCTTAAACGATATGTTATTATTCGGTGTTGGTGCCGCTGCTAGTGCAAGTAACTCAAACACTACTTTAGGTAGAATTGGACTTGGATATTTATATACAGACTTTAAACCACAAATTAGTTGGACATTACCAGGTATGGGTGGTTTTGGTGCTAAGGTCGCTTTATTCGATCCTGATGATGTAGCATCCGATACCCAAGGTTTTGATGCAACAGACACAACTTCTCCAAGAGTTGAAGCACAAATCACTTATAATACTGATTTGCAAGGTCTTGGAATTAACTTGTGGGTTGATGGTACTTACCAAAACACTTCAAGAACTACTGCTGAAGCAAATGCTTACAAAGGTAGATCTGGATTGGAAGTCGACGCAGATGATGATACTGATGTAGATTCAGCTGGTGTTGGTTTTGGTACTAAATTAACTTATGATGCATTCTCGCTAGTTGCTACTGGTTTTTATGCATCTGGTTTAGGTATCAGAGGACAACGTGCAATTGGAACAACAACTACTACAGCTGCAACTGATGCAACTGGTGCGTTAGACGATGTTGGTAAAGAAAGAAAAACTTATGGTGGTTACATCCAAGGTACATTTGACTTTGGTCAAGGTACATCTGTAGGTTATTCTTATGGTGGTAATTTCATGACCAAAACTGGTAATGACATGAACAACCTAGGTACTATGAATGGTCAAACTATGCATTCTGGTATGATTTGGCATAATGTAACTGCCAACTTCAGATTAGTTGCTGAAGGTGGTTACACTATGAAAAGTTGGTACCTTGCTGACGAAGACCAAGACGACACATTTGGTGGAGTTGGTGCATTCTTCTTCTGGTAGAATAAACTAACTTAATTACTTAAAAGGGAGAGTATTTATTGTACTCTCCCTTTTTTTTTGCTAATAAGAACTATGAAAAATTTAATTCCAATCAAGTTAAGTTTCTCTCTTACATTTGTGGTCTTACTTTTACTTACTAGCTGCTCATCACTCAATTTATTTGAAGATAATAAGTTTTATTACAAAAATGGTTTTCAAAGAGTACAATTGCATATTGAAAATAAGTCTGTAAGAAATACACATCCTGTTAAAATAGACCCACTTAGACTTGAGGGAGCACTTCAATTAATTATAACTAAATATGGACCAAAAGCTGAATCTCTATTTCAAGAGGATAAGCTCCTTCCATATTCAATTGCAATTAGTGAGGCACTTCTTGAAGCAAAGCCAAATCAAGATGTAGTTTTTACAGTAGAGGGATGGTTTAAAAAGAAAACTTTGTCAGATAACAGAGTAACATCTGGTCGTATTTTTTATAATAAGAATGGTCTTAATATTATATTCGGTTCAGTAATGAGAAAAGGTAATATGTCTGAAACCGATCCAATGTTATCGTATGGTATAAACCCAGATTTAACTAAAAATCCTTATGCACCAGGTTCCAGATTTCAATCTATTAAAAGTGCTTATATGTTAACCACAATACCAAATTCTGGGGTTTTTAGACCAAAAGAAGCTAGAGGAAGAGTGGATTGGTTAGTTTTTTCTCCATCTGCTCTTACAGCTAGGAATGCTTTATCTCAAGACCAAAAAAGGTTATCCTCTGCTGCTAATTTCCAAGTACAAGGCTTGAGAGACGAATTAAATGTTTTAAAACAGGAGTTGAGAAATCTTAGAGGTACTAGATACCCAAACTATTACAACAATAATCCTAACTATGGATACAGACCACCAAACGGATATGTTCAACAACAGATGAGAGCAAATAATTACCCAAATTATCCCTACCCTCCTCAAAATTATCAAATGCCACAGAATTATCAGGTACCACAAAATGATCCCAACAAACAGATATCTCTAAAATCATTAGAAAGTATGAGGGAAAGAGGACTGATAAGCGAAGAAACCTATATAAATAAATTAAAGGAACTTGGTTTTTAACTAAACTTAAAATTCGAATTCCATATTCCACAAAAACATATGGTTAGCCGAAGCATTTGTAAGACCATGTAAATATCCTAAAGAAATTTCGTATTCAAACCCATTCAATTGAAATTCCTTATCTACTTGCAAACCATAAAGATGTTCTTGATTATGCAAAGTATTCATTTTTGTGAGATATCCTAAATCACTAAAACCTAATATACCGAAGTCAAAATCTATATCTAATGGATCCATAAACATAATTCTATTACTTATTTCAAATTTAGTTGAGCCTTGAGCATGTCCGCCAATTTCTTTTTCAAAAATAAAATTACTTGTGAATTTATATTTATCATTCATAAATTCATTAAGATATTTATACTCTAATTCATCAGCTTTCTTTCCCTCACTGACAAAATTATATGAAAAATAAAGAGCTCCAGCAAAATTCTTTTTATCAAATAATTGTAATTGATTTTGAAATTCTGTTTTTTCCCAATTGAGTGATGTATCTTGTTTATCAGATACATGAAATTCTAATTCTGATTGCCAATAATTAGTCCACGAATATTCCGTTTCAAACACATGGTGATGAGATTTATTTACCTCTTCTCTATCATCTACATTTAAATGGCCTCTCCACTCAAGGGATTGTCTACCTTCTTCAACTACGGGACTATAAATTTTATGGTGACAATAAATTTTAAAACTGTAAGAGGTTAATAGTATAGTCAGAATAAAAATTCTAATCATTAGTCAAATCTTCATCTAAAATAGTCATGTGAAACTGATATGCTGTTTCGTTTTCTTCAATCTCCTCATAAATCAGCCCTAGAAATTCGTCACCAATGTATATTTCACATGAATCTTCAATATTTTTCCTTTTCTTAGCAATAAAATGACCCGTCTTAAATACCCGATTTAAGTAATCTTGGATTTTTTGTAATTTTTGTTCGTCCATTGTTAAACAAGGGTATAAGTATTATGATTATTATTTATCTAATTTTTAGAAGTATAATACATTGAACAAAAAAAAAGTCCAGTTAACAACATACATAGGCCTGATACCCTTTTATTTGCCTTTAGCTTATTATTTTTATGCAGAAAGTGATGTTAAACATGTTAACCTAGTTAAAATTTCATTGGTATACGGGTCATTAATCTCTTCTTTTTTATCTGGAATGCAATGGGAGAAATTAATTAGTAATAACTTTAAAATTTCCTTCATAGCAATAATACCATTAGTTATGGTTTTGTTCCAATTCTTGGAAGAATCTATTTATATTTCCACAATTATAATAATTTTAGCACTTCTAATTAATCTAATAGTAGACTTAACACTTCTGTCTAAGTTAAGAGAATTTTGGTTTAAAAGAATGAGAATTATCGCCACAGGACTTGTATCTACATCTTTAATAATAAATTATTTATCAACATAATCAATAGTTTAGGTAATTTTAATTTTTTTTTCCTTGAATTAAATTGTAATATAAGTCACCCTAACTTCACAGATGGGGAGGTTTTTTGGGCTTAGTGTAAATTTGGCCTATATCTACCCGTAGTTAAACTAACCATCTACTGTATTCCTAGTGTATACGGTAGAATATTAACAATAACGAAAGGATAGACATATGGACTATATGCTTAAACCTGAAGATTTCGTGGGGGTTACATTTTGGATCATTTCTGTTTCAATGGTAGCATCTACGGCATTTTTCTTCCTAGAGGCTCAAAGTGTCAGTAAACATTGGCAAACATCCGTTAGAGTAGCTGGACTTGTTACTTTAATTGCTGCTGTGCACTATTACTACATGAGAGACGTATGGGTTCAAACTGGAGAATCTCCTACTGTTTACAGATATATTGATTGGTTACTTACAGTACCACTTCAAATGATTGAATTTTATCTAATTCTTGCCGCAGTGGGCGCAGCTACAGCTGGTATTTTTTGGAGACTACTAATAGGTACTTTAATTATGCTTATTGGTGGCTTCATGGGTGAAGCTGGTTACATGAACGCAACTGTTGGCTTTATTATTGGTATGGCTGGATGGATATACATTTTGTATGAAGTTTTTGCAGGTGAAGCTGCACAAGCTAGTGCGTCAAGTAACTCCGAAGGTATGAAATCGGCTTTTAATGGCATGAAATGGATCGTTTCAATAGGTTGGTCGATTTACCCAATTGGTTATTTCCTTGGTTACTTATCTGGAGCAGGTGCTGATGCAGCTACTCTTAACTGGGTATATAACTTAGCTGATTACGTAAACAAAATCGCATTTGGTGTAATTATTTGGGCTGCTGCTAAGTCAGACACTTCAAAAGCATAAAAATGCTAGATTAAAATTAAAAAAGGGAAACAAAAATTGTTTCCCTTTTTTTTTATTAAAATGAATAAAATTTCAATAGAACATACTTCAAATAAAATTATGAATGATTTTCTTTCTAGTGAAAGATGGAAAGAATTAAATGTTTATAATAAAAAACTAGATCTAAGTTTCTTTAAAAAATCTGAATTTCACAAAGATATAAGAGAAATAGAAAATCAAATGTTTGAGTTATTATATGATGATTCATGGATGGGCCATTGCGCAAAGTATCAACTAGAATCTGGCGGAAAAAGATTTAGGGTTATCCTTGCCCTTATAGCCTCTAAAATGTTCGGTTTAAGTAAAGATGTTAGTAAATCAATAGCAATATGTTGTGAGTTTATTCACAACGCCTCATTAATTCATGATGACTTACAAGATAGAGATATATTAAGAAGAGGCTTGCCGACAATATGGAATAGATTTGGAGACCATACAGCAATAAATTTAGGGGATTTTTTTATAGCAAGTTCATACGAGGTATTGTCAAACTCTAAATCTAAACCAGAATTTAAATGTAGAGCTATAGAGGAATTAGGAAAAACTATTAAACAAACAGTCAAAGGCCAATCAGTAGAGATATTAAGTCGTTCAGACTTTCACTTAAAAATTCAGGATTACGAAACAACATCCAGAGCTAAAACAGGTGGTCTTATTTCCTTACCGATTAAACTTGCCTCAATCCTTTCTGGAAAAAATAAAAATAAAGATTATTTTAAGCCACTTTATGAAACTGGAGTGGCATATCAGATCCAGGATGATTTATCCGACTTTCTTGGAGTAAAAGATAGAGGACTGCCTGGAAGAGACCTTAAAGAGGGAAAAATGAATGTGTTGATTATGCATTATATTGATTCTGCGACTGAGGGTGAAAAATTTATTTTACAAAAATTTTTAAAAAAAAGGTATGACACTATTTCTGAAGATGAAATTTCATACTGGCTAAAGAAAATAAAAAATAGAGGTGCTCTTGAAAAATCCTTGACGTATTTGTTCAATGTATCAAAAAGAGCAATTAACCAAGCATCTCGGCATAACAATGATTTACAAAACATTGTCCAATTTGTTATAAAATCTATAATCACTAGAATTTCACAAAAAATCAAAGATAAATGAATAAAACAGCTATTGTTGTAGGTTCCGGTTTTGGTGGGATTGCTGCTAGTCTAAGGCTTAAGGCACTTGGATATAATGTATCTCTATTAGAAAAACTTGATCAATTAGGTGGTAGGGCACGAGTTTTTAAAAAAAAAGGTTATACCTTTGATGCTGGACCAACCGTAATAACTGCGCCTTTTTTGTTTGATGAACTCTTCAGCCTATTCAACAAAAAAAGAGAGGACTATGTAAAGTTTGTCAGGCTTGACCCAATGTACAACTTTTTCTTTTTATCAAATAACAAATCTTTCAATTATTATGACAAAGTTCATGATTCCCTGAGAGAAATAGAAAGATTTGAACCTAAAGATGTCGATGGTTATAAAAAACTATTAAGAATGTCTGAAAAAATTTATCATGTGGGATTTGATAAATTATCATTTACTCCATTTCATGATTTCTTTTTCATGATTAAACAAATACCTTCTCTTATAAAGTTGAAGAGTTATCTTACAGTATTTCAGCTTGTTTCTAAATATATTAAAAACGAGCAGATCCGGCAAGCTTTAAGTATACAGCCATTATTGTTAGGTGGAAACCCCTTAGAAACAACATCTATTTATAATTTAATTCATTTCCTTGAAAGAAAATGGGGGGTTCATTACGCTATGGGAGGTACTGGTAAAATAGTCAAAGCATTTGAAAAATTAATGCAAGAAGAAAAGATTAAAATTAAGAAGAATGTCGATGTTACTAAAATATTATTCAAAAATAAAATAGCGGTTGGAGTAAGAACAAACAAAGGAGAAAAAATTTTTGCTGATAAAATAATAATGAATGCTGATCCCGCTTATTCATATAGATATCTAATTAATGATGTAAATAAATGGAATTCGAAAAAGATTGAAAAATTAGATTACTCTATGGGACTTTTTGTAATCTACTTTGGGACAAAAAAGAAATATAAAAATATTGAACATCATACTATTTGGATGGGTAAAAGATATCAAGGCCTACTCAAAGATATTTTTAATAAACAAATACTAGCCGATGACTTTAGTCTGTACCTTCACAGACCAACAGCTACCGATAAAAGTATGGCTCCTAAAGGGTGTGATTCCTTCTACGTGTTATCACCAGTGCCAAATTTAAAATCGAATATAAATTGGAAAGATAAAGCTATGGAGTACAGAAATAGTATTCTTAAATCGCTTGAAGAAACTATAATGCCGGATTTGATGAAAAACTTGACTGTATGTTTTCATATGACACCAGAAGATTTTAAAAAGGATTACCATTCACTGTACGGTACTGGATTTTCGATATCACCTATTTTCAGACAATCTGCTTGGTTTAGATTTCATAATAAATCTGAAAGTTTTAAAAATTTATATTTTGTAGGTGCTGGCAGTCACCCAGGTGCTGGAGTCCCTGGTGTGATTAGTTCAGCGAAGGTATTAGAAAATATACTGAAGAATGAATGAATTTAATAATTTCACATTAAAGAAAAGAGCAAAAACATTTTATTTTGCATCACTTTTTTTTCCTAAAGAGATAAGAACAGATATCGAGACTTTATATTTATTTTGTAGATACGTAGACGATATTGGAGATACATTAAACCTTAAAAAAAGAGTTACGGAAGATAAACTAAAAAGAATTATAGTTGATATAGATAAACTTAATTCAGACGAGCTTATAATATCAAAATTAATACTACTTATTAAAAGGTATAAAATTAATAAAAGAATTCCAATCAAATTAGTTGAGGGAATATTGGATGATTTAGGTAAAGTATCTTTTAATACTGAATCAGAATTAATCGAATATAGTTACAAAGTTGCAGGAACAGTAGGTATTATGGTTTGTAATATTTTTCAGGTTAAAGAAAAAGAATTAAAGTTCAAAGGAATACAACTAGGTATTGCTATGCAAATAACAAATATTGCAAGAGATATTGAAGAAGACCTTTTAAGAAATAGAATTTATTTTCCAGAGGATCTAAGAAGTTTAAAAATAAAAAAAACTAATAAGATTATTGAAAGTGAAAAATATAAAAAGAGTATATCGAATGATCTAGAAAAATTACTTACATTAGCTGATAACATCTATGATAATTCATGGTCAGGAATAAATAAATTACCCATTACTTATAGAATACCAATTGCAATTGCATCATACTTATACCAATCAATTGGGTTTAAAATTAGGCAAGATAATTATAATATCTGGAATAAAAGACATCATCTTTCCTTAATACAAAAAATAATGAAATCTCTAAAAGTATTAATAAAACTAGTATTTTATAAAAAGGATATTACAAACATAGAACTAGAGAAAAAAATTCATTTGATATTAAATAAAATGGGACGATTTTATTGTGAATAAAGTTTCAAGTAATGATATAATTATTATTGGTGCTGGAGTCTCAGGTTTAATCCTTGCTAATGAAATAATTCAAAGAACTAAAAGAAAAGTTTTAATACTAGAGAAGAAAAAGAAATTTACTTATGAGAAAAACCTTTGCTTTTGGAATATACCGAAAAATGAATTAACAAAATTGTATAATAATAAATGGAAAAAAATTGTTTTAAATATTGATGGTCAAAAAAGGAAACTAGTAGATAAAAATATTGAGTATTTAAGAATAAATTCTAAAACATTACATGATTTCTATGTTAATAAATTAAAATCTAATAACCGTTTTTCTATTATAATGGGTTGTCAGGTTAAATCTAAAAATAACTCTAATGAAGTCCATATTTCAACAAATAAGGGTATTTATAAAGCTAAATTAGTTTTTGACAGTATACCTGAGAAATTTATTTTTAATAAAAAATATTTATATCAACATTTTGTTGGGCTAGAGATTAAATGTACAAAAGATATTTTTAAAGTTAATGAAATCACACTTATGGATATTCAAGAAAAAAATAATTTATTTAATTTTTTATATGTATTACCATTTACTAAAAATTCCGCACTAGTAGAGTCAACTTACTTTTCATCGAAAACTTTAAAAAGGAACACATATATAAACGATATTAAAAGTTATATTTATCAAAAATATAATATTAAAGAATTTACTGTAAAATTTTGTGAATCTGGGATAATACCAATGACAAGAGTTAAGTGTAATACTATTAAAAATATTATAAAGATTGGGATGGCTGGAAATTGGGTCAAAATGTCTAGTGGATATTCATTGCAAAATTCATTTATATATTCCAAACAAATTGTTGATTGTATATTAAATAATAGTTATCCAAGAATTTCTTCAAAACCTTTAGTAAATTTTTTAGATATGATGTTTTGTAAGTATGTATTAAAGTATCCAAACGATGTTAAATACTTTTTTAAATCATTTTTTTTTAAAAATAGTCTACTTTCTGTTGTTAAGTTTTTATGTAATAGATCTTCTTTTATTGAAACTTTAAACATACTTATAAAATTACCTAAAATTAAAATGTTAAAAATATTACTACGACTTTAGAATGAAATTAATTGAAACGAAAATATTTACTTATTCATTAATATTAATGATTTTATTAGTAAATATTTTTGATAATTTTTTTGAAAGCTTTACAAATCAACTACTTTTTTTTCTTATCCCGTTGATCTGGCCGGGCATAGCTCATGGAAGTCTAGATATCGAAATTGCTCAAAGAAAAGAAATAATTAATTCTATACAAGATAAAATTTTTTTTGTTTCTGGTTACTTATTAATTATTTGTTTTTTCTTTTACTTATGGATTAATTATAACGATTTAGTATTTACTATATTTATAATCCTATCAATATTACACTTTGGTATAAGTGATAAATTTAAACATGATGGCTTTACAAATTATTTAGAAATATTAATTAGAGGAACAATCGTAGTTTCCTTACCGTTATGGTTTCATACTGAAAAAACAATTGAAATTTTTAGTTTTTTTCTAGTAAGTAATTCTCTAATTAGCAATTTTTTAATAATAAATAATTTTGTAGTTTTTTTTGTATTACTTTTAATTATTATATGGATTATACTAAACTATAGTAGTAATAATCAAGATTCGTCTCAAATATTAATTGAGTTTTTACTATTAATCTTTTGTTTCATTTATTTTGAGCCATTAGTATCTTTTTTTATTTATTTTTGTTGTTTACACTCAACACGTCATCTAATTATTGAAAAGAAAAGATTATCATTAAGTTACAAGAAAATTTTTTTGAAGACTGTACCGTTAACATTCATACCGACAGTAATACTCTTAGCAACTTTTATCAATAACGATTATTCAATTTATAATTATATTTACTTTGTATTGGTAGGCATTTCCTCATTAACCATTCCACATATTATTCTTGTAAACTTTACAAAAGATTAATCTAATTTTTTATTTGTAACTGCATTCAAAAACCAGTTTTCCTTTGAGATCTCGCTGTATGAATCAACATTCTTTGGATAAGATATCGATTCATTTTTGTCTTGATAGACTATTCTTGTTTCTAGATTAATTCTTTTTTTATAATTCTGTGAACTACCATGAAGGTGGTGGCCAGAAAAACAAATTATATTTCCTTTATTCAATGAAAAGAATAATTTCTTCTTTTTGTCGATTATTTCATTTGTATATGGAACTGATGGATAGTCTTTGATTTTTCTAAATTTTTCAAAAGACCATTTAGAGCTATTATTCTTTACATCTTTATTGAAATAAGAAGGTACAATAAATATGGAATTATATTCACTTACATCATGAAGCGGAAACCAGAAATTAATTTGTGAAAACACATTAGAGCCCCACGTATCTCTATGAGGTTTCGCGGGCTTTAGAGAGCCATAAGATTTCCTTCCAATTGGAGGACTGTATCTCAATGAATATTGATCTTTAAATATTTTTTTTATATCAAATCCTAGTCTGTCTAAAAAAGAAAGAAATTTTCTATTCACCTTCTCACAATTTTTTATTTCATTTTGCAATTCTAAGAAATGTTTTTCATTGGAGGATTCGTTTTCACAATATTTTTCAGATAAAAATTTTTCAAATTTATATTCAAATTTTTCAAGAAACTTTTTTTCAATAATCTTAATGATATCTAAAATATCTTGAGATTTCCTAAACACTAAAATGTTTCCACTAAAAATTTTTTCTATCAATAATGAAGTGTTATATTTTTTAACCTCAAATTCATGAAGATAGTTATTAGATATTTTCATTAAATATTTTAATCATAATATTTATATTGAAGGTCAAGCCAAGATCCACCTTCGCATTGGATAACATTTTCTGGTCCTTTATTGTCATTTTTTCTTTTTTGTGAAATTAAAAAAAGGTTTTGGTAATAAAGAGCTTGCCTTTCTTGAAGCGTCCATAGTGTTTTTTCATCTAAATCTATTTTTTTCCCGCTATTTTTTTGATAGTGGTGTATTAATTCATGAAGTATAATTGACTGATCACATATTTTCTTTTCTGGTTCTAAATAATCAATGTAAAATATCTTTCCTTCTTTAATATAATAGGCTTTAACCTTACAGTTTTCTGACGAGAAACAAGCTTTTTCTGACATTTCTTGATTATTAAGTTTTACAAACTGAGGAGCTGATATCTTATTAGAAAATTCAGTATTTTCAATTATCCATATTGTGAGGAAAGTCAAAATTTTTTGTGAAATCATCTAATGTTAATCCTATTTACAAGTTTACCGGTATTTAAATCGTATATTTGAATCGACATTGAGTCGTTATTAACAAAATCAATTAATATATATAATTTATTTTTTTCTACATAAAAGCTTTTAATTTTCTTATTAAATTCTAATTTTGGGTTTAAAACAATATTTGAAGTTGTTAAATTACTTTGATTATACTTTTTTGTGATTGCAAAGACTATAATTATGAATAAAAGTATTATTAATACACCTAATATTATTACGGTTGATTTAAGGAAGTTTTTCATTGAGTGAAAATTATATAGTCATTTATGCAACAAGCAATGACCTTAATAAAAGAATCGATAAGTTTTTAAATGAAAAACTTGAGTCTTTTTCGAGAAGCAGACTCCAATCTTTGATTATCAGTCAGAAAGTAACTCTAGATGGTAAGTACATTCAGTCTACATCTTTTAAAATAAAAAATACTGGTGAGATAAAAATCAAAGTTCCTCCTATTGAAAAATCTAATATTTTGGCTCAAAATATTAAAATTGAAGTTATTTATGAGGATTCTAATATTCTAGTAGTAAATAAGCCAGCTGGAATGGTTGTTCATCCAGGAGCAGGAAATAAAATAGGAACACTAGTAAATGCTTTATTGTACCATTGTGACAAATCACTTTCAGGAATTGGTGGTGTGGCCAGACCAGGAATAGTTCATAGAATTGATAAAATGACAAGTGGATTATTATTAGTTGCTAAGGATGATCAAACTCATTTACATTTATCTGAACAATTCAAAAATAAAACAATTAAGAGAGAATACTTTTTATTTTGTTGGAATAATTTTATAAAAACCAAAGGAAAGTTTGAATCATATATTTCTAGGTCGAACAGAAATAGAAAAAGAATGGCAATCGACAAAACAAATAAAGGAAAGTTTGCAATTACCGAATACGAAATGCTTAAAGGTTATAAAGTAAATGATAATGAATATATAACATTTGTTAGATGCGAATTAAAAACTGGAAGAACACACCAAATAAGAGTTCATATGAGCAATAATGGAAATACTTTAGTGGGAGACAAATTATACGGTAAACAAAGTGTTAATCGAATTAAAGAGAATAAATTAAAAAATATTATATATAAAGATTTTGTTTCTGTTGAAAGACAAGCATTACATGCTAAAACCATAGGATTCTACCATCCAACCAAAAAAAAATATGTGAGCTTCGATTCTGAATTACCTAATGATATCAAGGGGTTATTAGATGAGCTCGAGAGTTTATGAACAAATAATAATAAATTGTTCATCTTGTGTTCATTTTTTTGTTGACGAATAGAATTTCCTATATAATATATAGTTCATGTTTAAAGATTTAAAAGGTTTTGTTGGTTATGTTGATAAAAATGATATATCAGCGTACATAAGTAAGATTCAAAAATTTCCAATACTCACATTTGAAAATGAGCAGACTTTAGCTCAAAACTGGATTGATAGAAGATGTAGCAAATCAGCTCATGAACTTATTAATTCACACTTAAGACTTGTGGTAAAGATAGCGATGAAATTTAGAGGCTATGGCCTACAGCTAAGTGAGTTAGTTTCAGAAGGAAACCTAGGTCTCATTCAGTCATTAGAAAGGTTTGATCCAAAAAAAGGGTTTAGACTTTCTACTTATGCAATGTGGTGGATCAGAGCATCCATACAAGAATACATCCTCCATTCATGGTCGCTTGTAAAGATCGGGACTACTGCCGCTCAAAAGAAACTTTTTTTCAACTTACGTTCACTTAAAGGTAAGCTTAAGGCTCTTGATGATGGTGACCTTCCTCCAGAAATGGTCACAGAAATTGCCGAAAAACTTAGTGTATCAGAACATGAAGTTGTAGATATGAACAGAAGGTTGGCAGGGCATGATCACTCACTTAACAACCCCTACTCTATTGATAACTCAGAAGAATGGATCAACGGTATTCCTGATGACAGAGAAAACCACGAAAAAATGTTTATTGATAAAGAGGAGCTTTACAAAAGGAAAGAAATGTTAATGTCAGCAATGAAAAATCTTGACGAAAGAGAACGTAGAATTTTAACACAAAGAAGGCTTGTCGATGACCCGCTTACACTCGATGAACTGAGCAAATCATTTGGAATTTCAAGAGAGAGAGTCAGACAAGTCGAAGTAAGAGCTTTCGAAAAGATTAGAAAAGTTGTAAAAAACATTGATTATAAGAGTAAAAACTTTAATCAATAAACGGGTCCTTTACGAGTATTGTATCTTCTCTTTTAGGACTTGTTGACAAAATTGAAACTTGAGTCTCTAATAACTCCTCAATCCTTCTTACATACTTGATTGCCAAAGCTGGTAAATCAGTCCAACTTTTAGCTCCTTGAGTACTTTCCATCCATCCTTTATGAGTTTCATATATTGGCTCAAGAGATGATTGCATTGTTTCTGATGAAGGAAAGTAATCTATCTTTACTCCATTTAATTTATAACCAATACAGATTTTCACCTCTTCAAATGTATCTAGGACGTCAAGTTTTGTTAAAGCAATTCCATTCATTCCAGAAATATCTGCAGAATGTTTTGTAATTATTGCATCAAACCAACCACACCTTCTCTGTCTACCAGTAACAGTTCCAAATTCATTTCCTATTTCACCTAATTTTCTCCCAATTTTATCATTTAATTCTGATGGAAACGGACCACTTCCAACTCTTGTATTATATGCTTTAACAATTCCTAATATAAAACCTAATGACTTGAGTGGCACACCACTACCAGTTGATGCTGTGCCTGGTACCGTATTTGAAGAAGTTACAAAAGGATAGGTACCATGGTCAATATCAAGTAAAACTCCTTGGGCGCCCTCAAATAATATTTTTTTTCCAGAAACTCTCGCGTTATTTATTAATGGGGCGACCCTCCCAACATATTTTAATATTTTTTTCTTGTATGAATTTATTTCCTTGACGATGTCATTTGCAGTTAATAATTTTGAACCAAGACCCTTCAAAACGATGTTATGAAAATTTATTAAACTTTCTATTTTATTATTTAAAACCTTTTCGTCGTTTAAGTCGCAAAATCTTATTGCTCTTCTACCGACTTTATCTTCATATGCTGGACCTATACCTCTACCTGTAGTACCAATCTTGTTTTTACCTTTCTGTGCCTCTCTAATTTTATCAATTTCTTTATGAAAACTAAATATTAAACAAGCATTCTCTGAGATTAAAAGATTTTTCTCTGTTATCTTTATTCCAGATTTCTTTAATTTTTCAATTTCTTCAATTAGAGCTTGGGGGTTAACAACAACACCATTACCAATAACTGAAACTTTATTATCTCTTATTATGCCAGATGGCAATAAACTCAACGCAATTTTTTTTTTATTTACTACAATGGTGTGACCAGCATTGTTTCCACCTTGAAACCTAACTACAACGTCTGCTTTACTAGATAACCAATCTACAATTTTACCTTTACCTTCGTCGCCCCACTGTGCTCCAATTACTGTAACGTTTACCATAAAATACCGATAATATAAAAAAACTTGCTAAACATTTTGATTATTAAGTTCCTACTTCTTAATGAGGTTCTCAACTAAGCCTGAGAAACCAATACATTTTTCACCATTTACCTGATAAAACCCACCGTTAAATAATTCAGTGAAGCTTTCAGAGTATATTTTAAATGAAATTATACAATGATAGTCAATTTCATCAACTTCTAATGGATCAATATAAATTTTACTGCTTTTAGAATTTTTTTTTATATTTGTAATTACATCTGTAAATGATGCTACTTCTTTTTTTATATTATTCTTAAATTTATAAACTTTCAGCTTATTTAAGGATTTATCAGCATCTCCAATGCATGATAATAAAAACCTTGAAATTTTAATCACTTCGCTCCCTAAGGTATCAATTTCATCAAGATTCTTATTTTTAAAACCATTCACAAGTAAATTATGGTCCTTATCGTTTAGTTTATAATCATTACTGATTGCTTTAACTAAATTAGGCATTGAAAGATTAATAAAAAAGTTTTTAAATTTGAGTTTTTTTAGAATTTTTACAATCAAATCAACAATCTCCAATATTATTAAATTATCAGTTATACCTATTATTTCAGCTCCTAGTTGAGTTGATTGCCTTGACATACTTAGGTTGTTATTTTTTACTTTTAACACTTCGCCTGAGTAGCATAGTTTTAGTGGTCTTGAATTATTTGATAACGAACCACAAGAAATTCTCGCAATTTGAGAGGTAATATCAGATCTTATAGCCATCACTTTTTGTGAAAGTGGGTCTAAAATTCTAAATGATTCATTTTTTTGTTTTTCATTATTTAAAAATAATGAATTTTCGAATTCAACTAATGGAGGTTTAACATATTGAAAGCTAAACTTTTTCATTAACTCTAAACAAATATTATTAATTTTAATTTCAGTGTCAGCTGCATCTAGCAAACTGTCTCTAAATCCTTCTGGTAATAGTTGGTTTTTCACATTTTTACTTTAATTTAAATTTTTAAAACACCAATCTAGCCAATTTGTTAGAGCAATCAAATCATTTTTTTTTATAGTTGGTCCTATCCAGAATCTTATACCTTTAGGCGCCTTTCTGTAGTTCCTAATATCAAATGCAATTTTATTTTTAAATAAAAATTCAAATAACTTTTCATAATTAATTTCTTTATTAAAAACAAGATAGACTGTTGAAAGTGCTTCATATTCTTTTTTCTTTGCGAACTTTTTGACAAAAGTATTTTTATCAGCCCAATTATCAATAGTTTTTTTATTTTCTTTACAAAGTCTTTGATTATCTTTAAAAGTTCCTCTCTTTTGATAAAGTTTCAAGCAAAGCTCTAAGTCAGATATTGATAATAGGGATGGAGTATTTATTAGATAATCATGATTGGCAATATCCATTATCTTTGGAATTTTATTATCTTTATTTAATCTTTCCTTTGCCTTTGGACTGATAGTAATCATCCCATGTTGAGCTTCAGAACCTAATGCTTTTTGCCATGAAAAAACTGAAACATCAATCTTTTGCCAAGGAATATCATAGATAAAAGTCGCTGAAGTTAAATCACATATAACCAGCCCTTCATGCACCTCACTCAGCCCATCTAATTGGTTTATTGACATCCCTGTTGACGTTCCTGTCCATACAATTAAAATGTCATTATTATTTGGAATTTTCTCTAATGGTGGAATAGTTCCGTCTAAGGATATTCTCGAATCAATTTTAAGGTTTTTTTTTTTTAATGCGTTGTTCCAAGTCATTCCCCAGTAGTCATAAATAATTGAGGAAACCTCTTCTTTTCCTAAAAACGACCAAATAACAGATTCCATTGCACCTGTAGCTGAACCAGGAAGAATTTTTAGATCGTAATCATTAGGAACTTTCAAAATGCTTCTTACAGTATTAGTAATATCATTAATATATTGTTTGACATCATCGGAGCGATGATATCTGCCAAGAAATTTTTTATTGAGTTTGTTAAATGACCATCCAACTGGTTTTCTAGTTGGGCCACACGAAAAGTTCGGACTTTCTGGTAAAATTAACTGAGGAATTTTCATATATTATATACTAGCGGAAATGAAATATAAAATATTATCCAACATATTACCGATAAAGGAACTCCTAGTTTCACATAGTCTATGAATTTATAGTGACCAGGACCCATAACTAACAAATTTGTTTGGTAAGCTAAAGGAGTTATAAAAGATGTATTTACGGCAAAAATCAGAGCAATTGCCATTATTTTGGGATCTAGACTTAATTTATTTGCCATATCAATTGCTATAGGAGTAAATAATACAGCACATGCATTATTAGATATAAAGTTTGTTGTTATAGACACAAATATATAAAAACTCATTATTATCGTCATATTTGAAGAATCTCTTAGAAGTTCTAATAATGAGGCTGATAGAAAATTTGCCGTACCTGTTTCTTGTATAATATTACCTAGAGCAAGAGATGTTACAATTAACAGTAACAGTCCATTATCTATACTTCTTAATACTTGTCTTAATGAAAGAACTTTAAAATACATAACAGACGCAACTCCTAATAATGACGCAACGACTAATGGAAGAATTTCCAGTGCACCAAGAGAAATAACTGATAAGAATATTATCAATGATTTATTTGCTAGTTCTTTATTAAATATTTCTGATGTTGCCCATTCCATCGGTAATAAGTCACTTTTAGTTCGTAAATTTTTGAGAGCACTTTTACTCCCCTGAACTAATAAAGTATCTCCAGGTTCTAATGGTAACTCACCAAAATTTTTTGTTATTATTCTTGACCTTCTTTCAAGACCTATCACTATACAATCATATCTATATCTGAAACTAACATTTTCCAGAGTATTTCCGATAAGACTAGAAGATGGTGTAACCATTGCCTCAGTAATTATTTTATCTTGATTATCGTTGTCTGAACTATTTATCGAATCATATGAGATTGTTGCAATATTCTTATCAAGAACCTCGATAAGTTGTTCTCTTGTAGATGAAATTACTAAAATATCCCCTTCCTCTATTATTAAACCATCAAATGGACCGTGTTCAGCATGTTCCCCTCTTTGAATCATTAAAACTTTCACTTTTTCGAGTCCAAAAAACTTACCTTCCTTGGTAGTTTGACCGATTAGTTTTGAATTATTATTTATTAGAATTTGACTTATAAAGTTATTTTTAGAATTATTTATTAATTCATTTGCAATTGGTGATCTATCTTTTAAAAAAAAACTAGAAAAGAAAATTAAAAACAAAAATCCAAAAAAAGCTATTATTATCCCAGGATATGAGAATTCAAAAAAGTTCAACTTTATATCAGCGTACGTTTTTAATGAATCTGATACTAGTAGGTTTGTACTCGAACCTATCAGAGTTGTCATCCCTCCAAGAATAGCAACAAAACTTAATGGCATCAGAAATTTACTTAATGAGCTTTCTGTATTTTTAATTATACCCTGCAATATTGGAATAAATATTATAACAACAGGAGTATTATTAATGAAAGCACTTAGAACTAATACAAAAAATAGGCTTAAGAAAATAACAATTTTGGGGTTATTTGGGAAAAAACTTATTAAATTTGAGATATAATTATCTAAAACTCTTGTTTGTACAACTGCCTGCCCTAAAATTAATAAAGATATAACAGTAATTAATGAGGTATTACTAAAACCACTCAATATCTTTTGTGGATTAAGAAGATTTTCACCTTCTGTATTAAGATAAGGAAATATTGAAAAAAAAACTAATAAAAAAGTAAGTATCACCACAGATTTGAAAACCATTGAAATATTATCTAAAGCATAGAAAACCATACTTGATAAAACTATCAGTAGGCTAAGATAAATAAATGATTCTTGTTGTAATATAAACATTTTTTGGAAAGTAATATTATTAGATATTTTTATGCATTATAATAATATTAAAAGATACTATATATATATAAAAATGTTGAAAAAAGTTGAAAAAAAATCTTTAAAAAGCTCTAGGAGTATTTCTAACTATAAATCATTTCCTAAGTCGGAAAAAATTTACATAAATGGGACAATTTTCAGAGATTTACGTGTTGGAATGAGACAAGTAAATCTTGAAGATAAAGATTTTAATAGCATCATCATATATGATACTTCAGGCATTTACTCTGATACAAATTATATCCACAGTTATGATAAAGGTTTGCCTAAAATTAAGTTAGATTGGTCTAAAAAAAGGAATGATGTAATTGAAACTCCCAAAACTAAATTAAAATATTTGAAACTTGATAACTCAAAAGTTCAAAGTTTTCCTAATATTTCCAAAAAAATATTGAAAAATAAAGATAATAAAGAAATCACTCAATTATATTATGCTAGAAATAATATAATTACTCCCGAAATGGAATACTGTGCAATTAGAGAAAATGAGGGAAGAGAGAAGTTAGTAGGGAATCTTTTTAAAAAAAAAGACTTAGTAACTCCTGAATATGTAAGAGACCAAGTATCAAAAGGGTTGGCTATAATCCCAAATAATATAAATCATCCTGAATCCGAACCAATGATTATTGGAAAAAATTTTTTAGTCAAGGTGAACGCAAATATTGGAAACTCATCTGTTCTATCTAGCGCCTACGATGAAGTTGAAAAATTAATCTGGGCTATTCGTTGGGGAAGCGATACGATTATGGATTTATCTACTGGAGAGAATATTCATGAAATAAGAGAATGGATTATAAGAAATTCTCCAGTGCCTGTTGGAACTGTTCCAATTTATCAAGCTTTGGAAAAAGTTAATGGAGTTGCAGAGGATTTATCATGGGATGTATATAAAGAAACGCTAATAGAACAGGCAGAACAAGGAGTTGATTATTTTACAATTCATGCGGGCGTAAAATTGAGTTATATCCCATTAACTGTTGATAGATTAACCGGTATTGTCTCTAGGGGTGGGTCAATCATAGCTAAATGGTGCTTAGCTCATCATAAAGAAAATTTCTTACTTACAAATTTTGAGGAAATTTGCGAAATAATGAGTAAATATGATGTATCTTTTTCTCTAGGTGATGGGCTTAGACCTGGGTCAATTCATGATGCTAATGATAAATCTCAATTTTCTGAGCTTGAAACACTTGGAGAGCTTACAAAAATTGCTTGGGAAAATAATGTACAAGTAATGATTGAAGGTCCTGGACATGTCCCAATGCATAAAATAAAAGAAAACATGGAAAAAGAGGAAAATTTATGTAAAAGTGCTCCATTTTATACTTTAGGCCCTCTGACTACTGACATAGCACCAGGTTACGACCATATAACAAGTGCTATTGGTGCAGCTATGATAGGTTGGTATGGGACTTCTATGTTATGTTATGTTACGCCAAAAGAACACTTAGGTCTTCCAGATAAAGAGGATGTTAAAGTTGGGGTCGTAACTTATAAGATAGCAGCTCACGCTGCCGATTTAGCAAGAGGTAATGCTGGTGCATATCACAGAGATTATTTACTTTCTAAGGCACGTTTTGAATTCAGATGGAGAGACCAATTCAATCTATCTCTAGACCCAGAAACTGCTGAAGACTACCACGACCAAACACTACCGTCTGAAGGGGCTAAAATTGCACATTTCTGCTCTATGTGTGGTCCGAAATTTTGTTCAATGAAAATATCAAAAGAGATAAAGGACACAGCTGAAAAAGGAAAACGTGAAATGTCAGAGAAGTTCAAGCAACTTGGTAGTAATATTTACCTAAAAAAAAATTAGTGACCAACTGGACCATACCCAACACCTAATATAGGACTGTTTAGAATAGCCTTGCTCGTATACTTTTTTGATAGCTTTAAAGCCTCAAATAGAGATTTTCCCATAGCTAGATAGATTGCAAGAGATGATGAAAAGGCACAACCAGATCCATGAGTATTGTTAGAAATAATTCTTTTTGAAGAAATCTTTTTTATTTTTAAACTTTCATCCAGAACATAATCAGTAGTGTAAATACCTTTTTTACTTACTCCTGTTAAAATTACATTACTTCTATACTTTTTATAGAATTTTTTTATGAGTAAATTTTCATCAATATCATTACTTTCAGCTAGGTTTAGGAGTATTTTTAATTCATCTATATTAGGTGTAAATATTGGATTGAGTTTTGCAAAAACTTTGTGAATTTTAATGTAGATTTCCTTTTTTACAAAGTTAGTTTTGGATGTTGACCTATATATTGGATCGATAACAATGGGTACATTTATTTTAAATTTTTTTAATATACTGATAGTAGATATAGCTGAGGTATAGCTATTGAATAAACCAATTTTTATGCAGTCTATATTAAATTCATTCAATATAGTATTTAACTGTGAAGCGATAACTTTTTCAGGAATATTGACTATTTCTTTCACTCCATTGGATGATTGAGAAGTAACTGATGTTATACAATTCACACAATAAGCATTTAATGTTAATGATGTTTTTATATCACATTGTACTCCTGCACCACCAGTATTGTCACTACCAGCAATTGCTAATAGAACTTTTTTATTTTTTTTGTGTTTCATTTGAGTTAATAATCAATGAAAATTTATTTATGAATTCGTTTATTTCAGATTCTTTTCTAGACTGTACCATTAGTCTTAAAACGTTTTCAGTGCCAGATTTTCTTAAAAGAATATCACACCCCTTTACTTTAAATGCAGATATTATGTCTGTTACTTTTCTAGACTCAAGAAGACAATCAATGGAGTCATTAATTTTAAAATTCACGAGCTTTTGCGGGTTTTTTTTAAATAAATTACTACATATATCAGCCAATACAAGGTTTTCATCAGCTAGAACTTTTATTAGATAAAGTGCAGTTAAGAGACCATCACCGCAATAACTATTGTCACTAAAAATAATATGACCAGATTGTTCTCCTCCTAAAAAGGAACCTGTACTTTTCATCTTTTCAACAACATATCTATCTCCAACATCAGTCATATATAATCTAAATCCTAATTTCTTAATAAAATTTCTAAAAGATAAATTACACATCTTAGTACTTACAATTGACTTGATTTGATTTTTTTTTGTAAGAATATATTTAGCTAATAATGCTAAAATAAAATCTCCATCAATTATATTTCCAAAATGGTCGCATACAATTAATCTATCTGCGTCACCATCAAAAGAAATACCAATTTGTGCCTTATTTTGGATTGTCATTTTAGATAACTTTTCATACTCAAGAGCACCACATTTTTGGTTAATATTCTTACCATCGGGTGAGCAACCATAGTTTATGAAATTAAAATTTAATTTATTAAACAAACATGGTGCAAAATATGATAACGAACCATTAGCACAATCCAGGACTATTTTTTTATTAAAACCTTTGATAGAACCAAACCTTTCTAATAGAAAACTTTCATATTCAATTAAACTATTGAATGGGTTTTTTAATTTTTGATTATTGATGTCTGAAATGCTATCGGATGAAATATTATTTTCTATAATAATTTCCTCTTCATCAGTTAATTTTTCTCCATCGGATTTGAAAATTTTTATACCGTTATCATCACTAGGATTATGTGAAGCTGAAATCATTATTCCTAAATCATAATTGTTATTTTTAGTATAAAAACAAAGTATCGGTGTTGATACAATTTCCAAACAATCGCAATTAACTCCATGTTTTTCAAATCCGGAAACTAGAGAGTTTTTTACATACTCTCCTGATTCTCTGGTATCCATTCCTATTAAAACATTCCTTATGTTTTTATTTGATTTTATAATACCATTTGCAAGGTTTGATAAAAAATTTTTTTCAATTGGTATTTGATATGCCTTTCCCCTTATACCATCAGTGCCAAAATATTTTTTTTTCATTAATTGATAATTTGTTGGAAAACTTTTATTGATTGAACAATATCGGAAACATCATGAACCCTATGAATATTTACACCTTGATTCATAGCTATCAGTGATGCAGAAACTGTACCACCTAATCTTTTTTTAGGAACTTCTTCTTTTGATATGTTTGAAATAAATCTTTTTCGGGATATCCCAACCATAATTGGACAGCCAATGGCATGAAAAATGGAAAGATTTTTAAGAATTGAAAGATTTTGCTCAAAATCTTTTCCAAAACCAATTCCAGGATCTAAAATTATATTTGATTTATTAATCCCATATTCTTCACACAAACTTACTCTGTTTTCTAAAAAATCGTAAACATCTAATACGACATCATTATATTTATTTTTTTTCATCATATTTTTGGGGGTTCCAGGCATATGCATGATTATAATTGGTTTTTGGAATTTACTTATTACCTTAACACTTTTTAAATCATGTTTTAAACCGCTAACATCATTTATTATACTAACTCCAGATGACAATCCGAATTCCATTGTTGATGAATTTCTAGTATCTAATGAAATAGGTATTTTCAAATTTGTAATTCTTTGTATTGCAGGCATTACTCTTAATATTTCATTATTGACATCAACTTGATCAGCTCCAGGTCTGGTTGATTCTCCTCCTATATCAATAAAGTCTGCACCTTCATCAAACATTTGTTTTGCTCTTTTAACAGAATTTTCAAGACTAAAATAATCTCCGCCATCAGAAAAACTATCTGGAGTTATATTTAATATTCCAAAAATAAGAAATCTTTTATTTTTGAATAGTTTATTATTGTAATTTTTTGACAGCATTTGTAGCGAATCAAATAATTTTTGCAAATCTTCATTATTTCTTGATTCATTGATAAAGTTTTCAACGGATAAGTTTTTTCTTTGAATAATTTTTTTTTTTGTATCTTTTTTTATTACTTCAATATTGTTGAAATAGGCGTCGTTTACTTTAATTACCTGTTTTTTTTTTAATAGGTTTTCAGCATAACGATTATCTACTAACCCATTAGGTCTAAGATAATATTTTTGAGAACCTCTGGTCAACTAAAAATGACTGTTATGTAGTCGCTGGTTTAGGGTTGAGGCCTATATTTTTTTTATTTTTTACGCTTGTTTTACCTAATGATATTGAGGTTTTCTTGTTGTTTGAATCAATATCATCATTCTTGTTGCTTTTTATCTTTCCTTTTTTTATAAGTTCATGTACCTCTTCACCTGATAATGTTTCGAATTCCAACAAAGCTTTGGCTAATGAATGGAGATGTTTCTGATATTTTTTTAGAACTTTTCTTGCATGCGACTCTGCTTCATCTATGAACTTTCTAATTTCTTGATCAATAAGTTTAGCAGTATCATCGGACATATTTGTTTTTTGGGTAACTGACCTACCTAAAAAGACGTCCTCTTCATTTTCAGAATATCTTAATGGCCCAAGCTTTTCACTCATACCCCATTCCACGACCATCGACCTTGCTTTTTGAGTTGCTTGTAAAATATCATTGGACGCTCCGGATGTTATATTACTTTTTCCAAAGATTAGCTCTTCAGCAACTCTTCCACCGAACATCATGGCGAGTTTTGCTTTCATTTCTGTTTTTGTTTCAGAATATTTGTCTCTTTCAGGAAGATTCATTGTAACTCCAAGCGCTCTTCCTCGAGGAATAATAGTAACTTTATGTAAAGGGTCATTTCCCGGTGTATAAATACCGACTAGTGCATGGCCAGCTTCATGATATGCAGTAAGTTCTTTTTCTTTGGTAGTCATAACCATAGATCTTCTCTCTGCACCCATCAAAACTTTATCTTTGGCATCTTCGAAATCTTGCATTGTAACTAACCTTTTGTTTCTTCTAGCAGCTAAAAGTGCAGCCTCGTTCGCAAGGTTTGCTAAGTCTGCTCCTGAAAAACCAGGAGTACCTCTTGCGATAACTTTAACATCTACATCTGGCGCTAAAGTAATTTTTCTCGTATGAACTGAAAGAATTTTATTTCTTCCATTAATATCTGGGTTAGGTACAACAACCTGTCTATCAAATCTACCAGGCCTTAGTAATGCTGGGTCAAGAACGTCAGGTCTGTTAGTTGCAGCAATTAGAATTACGCCTTCCGTAGCATCAAAGCCATCCATTTCTACGAGTAGCTGATTTAAGGTTTGTTCTCTCTCATCATTACCTCCACCAAGTCCAGCTCCTCTGTGTCTTCCGACGGCATCAATTTCATCAATAAAAATTATACATGGTGCACTCTTTTTTCCCTGTTCGAACATATCTCTAACCCTACTTGCGCCTACACCGACAAACATCTCTACGAAATCTGAACCTGAAATTGAAAAAAAAGGAACATTAGCTTCACCAGCAATTGCTCTTGCAAGCAAAGTTTTACCAGTGCCAGGAGGACCAACAAGAAGGGCTCCTTTGGGGATTTTACCGCCGAGTCTTTGAAATTTTGTTGGATCTTTAAGAAATTCTACTATTTCTTCAAGTTCTGCTTTTGCTTCATCAATCCCAGCAACATCCTTAAATGTTACTTTGTTCTTATTTTCGTTGAGTAGCTTTGCTCTTGAACGACCAAATCCCATTGCTCTTCCACTACCACTTTGCATTTGTCTCATAAAGAATATCCAAACACCAATTAGCAATAACATCGGAAACCATGATATTAATATATCAAGTAAACCAGGAGATTGATTTTCAAGAGGTTTAGCTATTATTTCAACACTTCCTTGTTCGAGTCTTGATATTAAACCTTGGTCGTTTGGTGAATAAGTAGAGAAGAAGGATCCATTATTCAATTCACCTTTTATATTATTACCTCTTATTTCTACTCTACTAACGTTTCCGTTTTTGACTTCACTGAGGAAATTTGAATACGATATAGGTTGTGATGATTGACTATTTCCATTGGCTTGGTAAAAGTCAATTACCAGGAACACAAGGAAACCTATCAACAACCATACAGCGAGATTTTTAAGAAGAGAATTGTTCATTTATATACATATAATTATATATTATTAAATCTCAATTAATATTTAAAAATTTTTTTTTGACAATGGAATTCTAGGCTGAAATGTAACAAATAACCCGTTATCTTCCATTTCTTCTCTTGAAGACAAAAATGGTATAATTATTTTTTTTTCAATATTTATAACAGGTAAGGTTTTTAAGACCTCAAAAGTGATACCCAATTCACTCTTTTTTTTATTAAAATATTTTTTATACAACAACCACTTGCTCTCACTTAAAATGAAGCATTCTATATTTTTCTTTGTTTTAATGATAAATCTATTATCCCAAAAGTATTGTGTATTTGAACCAATTTTAATTCTTGAATTATTAGAGGAAAGGGAAGCAGATTCTTTAAAAAATTTTATATTTTTATTTTTCTTTTCAATAATACAATTATGTAAAGTATACTTAAAGTCTTCCTTAAACTTTAATTTATTAATAAAAAGAGACAGTGAAGCAACCCTTGGAGGAAATAATTTTCCAGAGCAGGTTGTTAAAATCTTTTTTAGGATTTCCAATTTAATACTTTTTGTCAAATTGTTAAATTTACTAACTGGTAAAACGAATACTCCAAACTTAAAAAAAATAAGGTTCTTTAAGAAAAATAAGCAACACTTTGATTCAATTTCATTATTCTCTAAAATTTTTTTATTAATTTTTCTTTCTATTTTTTGATATAATGTAGGATTTTCTTGAAAGGACTTTCTAATTTTGACCCTTTCAAATCTTGAATCTTGATTTGAAGAATCATTGATCCAATTTAGCTTATACTTTTCGCAGGTTTTTATAAGTCTTACTTTTTTGTAATAAATTAATGGTCTTTGAATAATTAATGAATCTGAAACAAATTTCTTTGGAATACTATTTAAACCAATCGTAGTATATTTTCTGAGAGATCTCATATAAAAAGTTTCAATAAAATCATCAAAATGATGAGCGGTCATCAAATAAAATATACATTGTGTTTTGCAATACTCTATCATTGATTGATACCTTTTTTCTCTAGCAATTTTCATTATAGAAGAATTAGGCTTTGAACCAGACCAAGTTAAAGCTTTAAATTTATGTCCAAAACTTTCTGTAATTTTTTTAACATCTAAAACCTCTTTATCTGAATCTTTCCTTAACTTGTGATTGAAATGCAGAACAGTTAGATTACCATCTCTTTTTTTTAAATATCTACTCATAAGAACAAGTAATGCTAAACTATCAACTCCACCAGAGACCCCAACAGCGATATTAAAATCTCTATTAATTTCTAAATTAAAACCTTCTAATGTTTTACTGAATTCGATATCTGATATAAACTTTGGAAGCACTGTTTATTCAATTGGACAATCTAATTTTTTTCTTTCTTGCTGAGATCTTTCTAATACATTTTTAGCAGCATTTTTAAATTTTAATTCTAATTCATAAAAAGTATTACAAGCATCATTTTTACGCTCTAAATTTGAAAATGATAGACCTAATTTAAGCAAATTATCAGGTCCCTTAATCGAATTTGGGTAACTTTTAAAGCCCTCTCCAAACTCTATTATAGCTTGTTCAAAATTCTTATTGGCATAGTAAACTTCACCGAGCCAATATTGGATATTAGGCATAAGATCCTCTGGGTTTATATTTTTTAACTCTAAAAGCTCTAGCTCAGCTTTCTTAAACTTATTGGCCCAAAGGAGTTTTATTGCATTTTCATATTTTTTTTTTACCTCTGTATCACTTATTTCCTCATTAGACTCAACTTCATTGGAAAAAGTTTCTGATTTAATATTTTGAACTTTTTGCTTATTTTGTGTTTGTACTTTTTGATTTCTTTGTCCATCAGATAATTTTTTTTTATTCAAATTTTTAAGTTCTGTCTCAATTTTTAACATCCTAGATTGAAATTCTTTGTTTAAAATGGAAAATTTATCATCAAGTTGTTTGATTTTATTTTCTATTTCCTCTATTAAGCCAAAATTTGCTCTTGTTTTTGTTTCGATGTTATCAAGTCTTTGTTCATTTCTTGAAATATAACCGGATGAGAGAGTTTTATCCAATTCATCAAATTTACCTTTTTGAAGATCTGATACGTTTTTTTCAAGTCTTTCGATTTTTTCAAGAAGTTCATCTACGTCAAGTTCTTGAGAGAAAATTGAAAAGTTTGTAAATACCAATGAGATTAGAATTATAAGATATTTAGTCATTTAAAAGTAAATAAACAAAATAAAAGGGCTAAGAAGCTTAGCCCTTTAATGTACTCTAAGGATATTGATATTATGAATGGTGATTTAGTTACCACTAATTATTGTAACAGATCTTCTGTTTTCCGCCCAAGACTCGGACATGCTACCTTCAGCCGCTGGTCTCTCCTTACCATAACTTATTGTTGAAATTCTACCCGCTTCAACACCGAGTGATACTAAAAATTCTTTTACTGCGTTTGCTCTTCTTTCTCCCAACGCCAAATTGTATTCTCTTGTACCTCTTTCATCACAATGCCCTTCTACAATTAATTGAAAACCAGGCGTTGATTTAATCCAATTTGCTTGAGATTCTAAAATGTAAGCTGCTGCGGAGGAAATGTTATGTTTATTTGTTTCAAAATATACTCTATCTCCGATTTCATTTTGAAGATAGGCTTGTAGATCAGCTTGTTTTGAATCACCATAAGCATATGAAGGTGAACTAGAGGATGAAGAAGAACCTCCCATAGTTTCACAACCAGATATGAGTATGACAGCTGAAAAGACTAGTAATAATTTTTGGTATTTCATAATAGTTATCCTTATTTTATTCATATATAATAATTTCTTTGTACAATTTAGCTCATTAGAAGTCAATATAAAGCTACATAAGATTTATAGTTCTATCTGTTATACACTTTTACCGTACATGACCCAAAACAGTCAATTGAGTCGCTTGTAGGAATCTCTTTAAATGTGCTATCTGAAAACAAAGCATCTTGACCTACAAACTCTTTATCGTTGAAAAGGCTTGTTAAATCTGTCATCGATCCGCAAGAAGAAAGACCAAAAACAACCATTAATATTGCAAAAAATTTAAATTTCATACCGTATCCTTATGTTTATATTATTTTTACAGTTTGTTTGTGGATAAGTCAATGCTAACATTCAATTTTATTTACTCATATTAGGGAAGTAATCCTGACCATGATGGGTCTGAGGCATCAGCTGGTGTTAAAAGTTGTCTTAAATTAATACCTGTTAAATCAATAAGCTTAATTTTTGGTTTTGTTATTAGCCCATCAGATAGTTTGTCCTGACTATAAAAGGCTAAAACTCTACCGTTAGGAGACCATGAGGGACCTTCAACTAGGTAAGTTTTATAAACGACCCTTTCGCCTTTTCCATCAATATACATAACGCCAATATAAAACTCACCGCCTAAAAGTTTTGTAAATGCTATCAAATCTCCACGAGGAGACCAAACAGGTGTAGCATATCTTCCCTTACCAAAACTGATTCTTTTAATTTTTTTTGTTTTTAAGTTCATTATATAAATTTTTTGGCTTCCACTTCTATCTGACTCAAATGTGATAAAGTCTCCATCTGGAGAATACGATGGCGCAGTGTCAATTCCCTCGTAAAAGGTTAGCCTTTTAATTTTCAGTGTTTCTAGATTCATTTCGTAGATATCAGTATTACCTTTCTTTGCTAAACTCATAATTATTTTTTTTCCATCAGGCGAATACCTAGGACTAAATGTCATACCTGGAAAGTCTCCCAAAACTTTTTGATTACCACTTTCCAAATCAAGTAAATAAATTCTAGGTATTTGATTATTGTAGGATAAATACGCAATTTCTTGAGCAGCAGGTGAAAATCTTGGTGTAAGCGCTAAATAGCTCCCATCGGTGAGAAATTTGTGATTTTCTCCATCCTGATCAACAATTGCTAGTCTTTTTTTTCTTGCACTCTTAGGACCAGATTCTGAGATATAGACAATCCTACTATCAAAATAACCTGATTCTCCAGTGATTCTTTGATAAATAACATCGGATATTACGTGTGATATGCGTCTCCAGTTATCTTTTTCAGTTGTTAACTGTTGTGCAATCATTTGTTTTTGAGAAAAAACATCCCACAACCTAAATTCTAAAGATAATTTATCTCCATTTATTTTTAATCTACCGTGAACTAAACCTTGTGCGGTTGTTAATTTCCAATCTTGAAATTCAGGTTTATTATTAAATGAAATTTTATTATTGAGAAAGGTCCTTTCAGATAATATAGAGAATAAACCTGATCTTTCTAAATTACTCTTTATCACATTATTAATTTTTTTTGAAATTTGTATTTCCTGATTTTGATTAGCATTGAACTCTAAAATCGCTACAGGAATTGGATCTAGATTACCCTTAGTAATATCGATTCTTAATTCTGCATCCGAGAAGAAACTGTAAAAAATAAGTATAAAAAGTACAAAGAGGTTTTTCATTTTCATCATCCAATCGTACTACAATTTCTTCCAATGAGTAATTAAAATTTTACAAATACTAATTAATCATTAAAGATGGATCGAAATCTAAAATCATTTCTTTCCAAGTTTCATACTTTCTTTTTGGAACTTTTAGTTTCTTACAATCAGGATGATTTACTGCTCTCATTGCACTTTCAGCTAACGTCCTCAAAAATGTATCTTGATTATTTAACGAATTTGTCAACTTAGTCCTAATTACCTGACCATCTCTATCTAAACTTAATTTTATGGAAACCTTATAATTTTTGATATTTTTGGCTCCTGCTGGAACTATCCAGCAGCTGTAAAACTGCCGTCTAATAGCGTCTTCTTCTGATATCGTTAATTTTTCACCAATATTTGATGAAGCTATTTTCTTTTCTAAAGGTTTTGTTTCTTCAACTTTTTGTTTTACTTTACTCTGTTCGGTTTTTATTTTTTCAATTGATTTCAAAATGCTTTCAGCTTTACTTTCAATTTTTTTTTCTTCTTCTTTTCTCTTTTTATTTTTTTTTTTTACTATTTTCTTTTCATCATTAAATTCCGGTAGTTTGGGTTTTGATAGTGCTTTAGGAGGAGTGAATTCTTGCTTGGTATTTTTCTTAGGTGGAGATGGTCTCTGTTTGGCTGTTACTGTTTCTTCGGATATGTCTATAATATCAAGAGGAATTTCAATTATTTCAAATCTTTTATTTTTTCTAAAAATTTCCGCTCCATAAAGAAACATTATTAGAATTAACAAATGCAAAAGTGAGGATTTAAATAGGCCCGTTACCATTTAACGCTATTTCAATCTAGTAACTAAAGCCACTTTAGTAAATCCAGATTTATTTATTATAGTCATCAAATCCATAACTTTACCATAATTGATAGATTTATCAGCTTTAACATATATTTTTAAATTTTTATTTACTTTTTCAAGTGCTTTCAACTTTGTAATAAGCTGTGCTTTAGTAAATTTTTTTTTGTTAATATAAATATTTCCTTTTGAATTTAAACTAACAGTTACAGGTTCTTTTTTTTCATTTTTTAAGACGGATGAACTTTCAGGCAAATTTATTTTTATTCCAGCTGTTAATAATGGAGCGGTAACCATAAAGATGATGAGAAGTACCAACATCACATCAACAAATGGGGTAACATTTATTTCAGAAATTGTTTTTCTTCTGCTTTTTTTCCTCAAACTTTTACCTAAAGATTTCTTTTGAAATAATTACCAAAATTTCTTCAGAAAATATTTCAAGTTTATTAGAGACGTTTTCTAGCATATTATTTAATTTATTATAAAAAATTACAGCTGGAATAGCTGCAACAAGGCCAAGTGCTGTTGCGAATAAAGCCTCTGCAATTCCTGGGGCCACAACAGCTAGGCTTGTGTTTTGAGAAATTCCTATAGCCGTAAAACTATTCATTATTCCCCAAACAGTTCCAAACAAACCAATAAAGGGTGCTGTTGAACCAACAGATGCTAAAAAATTTAAGCCCTTCTGTAGATTAAGTATTTCTTTATCAATAACAATTTCCATTTCTTTTTTAACATTTTCACAAAAACTCTTTTTAAAATCAAAGTTTTTATTTGCAAAACCACTCTTCATTTTTTCAAAATATGCCATAGCTGAAAAAAATACTGCTTCCATAGGATGACTTGGATGGTTACCTATAGACTTAGAAAGTTTACTCAGAGTCTCACTAGAATAAAACCTATCTTCAAAGTCGTTAGAGTCAATCATAATGCTTTTCAAAAAAGCATACTTCGTAAAAATTATCGTCCAACTCCAAATCGAACAAATTAACAATGCGATAATTACAATTTTGACGACTACATCTGCCTGTAGAAAAAGAGAAAAAATAGAAAAGTCTACTGATTCCTCAAGTACTTTTTTTTCAATAGAATCATCCATAGTTCATGTTATACAGCTTAGATTAATTTAAATCTAGAAATTATATTATTTGGTATTCTAGATGGTTTTTTTTTTTTTCCATCAATCCATGCAAGATGTACAGATATATTACATATCTTTGTATCACAGTTATAAATTTTTTGCTTTAGCTTCAATGATGCAAGCGAGTTATTTTCAAATTCAGTCTTTACAGTCAGCTTATCAAATAAAAATGAAGGCTTCAAAAAACTTATTGATAAATCTTTAATTACAAAAAAAAAAGTGTTTTGTTTCAAGTTACTTATTACATCTGGAAAATGTATGGATAATATTTCGCTTCTTGCTCTTTCAGCAAACTCTAGATATGTTGTATGATAAGCTAATCCAGATGAATCTGTATTCTCATAATACACAGTATATGTAAATTGATTACTTTCATTCATAATTCATTACAGGTGATTTGTGCCTTTTTTAGTAATTATTCTACCTCTTGGCGTTCGTTGAACAAAACCTTTTTGCATCAAATATGGCTCTATTACATCTTCTATTATATCCTTTTGTTCTAGCAAAGCTGCACTTAATGTATCTATACCTACTGGACCACCATTATAATTGTTATAAATACATTTTAAGTATTTCCTATCCATATCATCTAAACCCTGGTTGTCTATATGCATTAATGATAAAGATTTAGATACTATTTCAAAATCAATAAACTCTTGGTCTTGTACAACTGCAAAGTCTATTATTCTTTTTAGTAATCTTATGGCAATTCTGGGGGTTCCTCTTGATCTATCTGCCACTTCTAAGGCAGCTTTATCTTCAACAGCATAATTATATTTTTTACAGTTATTAATAATTATTTGTTTTAGAGCAGTTGAGTCGTAGAAGTCTAGTTGTAATGGTATTCCAAAACGATCTCTCAGAGGCCTGGAAATCAAACCCAATCTGGTTGTTGCACCAATAAGTGTAAAATTTTCTATTGAAATTTGCATTACTCTCGCAGATGGACCGGAACCAATAACATAGTCACATTTAAAGTCTTCCATAGCAGGATAAAGTGTTTCTTCTATAATTGGTGACAGCCTGTGTATTTCGTCAATAAATAAAATATCTCCTTCACTCAGATTACTTAATAAAGTCACTAAGTCTCCTTTTTTTGTAAAAGCTGGACCTGATGTAGAGTGAATATTTACATTTCTTTCTGATGAAATTATATTTGCAAGAGTCGTTTTACCTAATCCTGGTGGTCCATATAAAATTATGTGATCCAAATTTTTTTTACTTTTAATTGAAGATTGAATAAAAGTTTTTAGGTTTGATTTGATTGAATCTTGTCCAATAAAATCTTCAATTTTTTTAGGTCTTAAAATGTTACTTTTATCCTCATTTATTTCTTTAGGGTTACGACCTACTTTAGTTTTGTAATCTTTTGTCATATACTTATACTGGTTTAGTGAGGAGTTTTAATGCTATTGGTATCATTTCTTCTAAGTTTTTTTCTTCATTTTTCATTATTACTTGAATTGCTGTTTCCTCACTAATTCTTGAAGGATACCCAAGGTTTATTAAACATGAAACTAAATCTGCTTTCATTATTGAATTAGTTTCTGAAATAGATAAATCATGCAATTCAAACTTTTTTTGTATTTTTTCTCTCAATTCATTAAATATTCTTTTCGCAAGTTTTTGGCCTACCCCATTAATTTTTGTCAGAGTTTGTAATTCTTCATTTTTTATTGTACTAACAATTTGTTGACTATCTAAGTCGGACATAATGTTCAATGCCATCTTACTACCTACACCTTGAACTGATAATAAATCGGAAAATATTTCTCTTTCTTCATCATTTTTAAATCCTACTAAAATTCTAGAATCTTCTTTAAGTATTTCATAAATATAAATCTCAATATCCTCACGAATATTTTTAAATTTTTGAACATTCAAAGGGGTCATTAAAACTCTATAAACTACATCTTGAACATCTAAATCGATAAAAAAATCGGAAAAACTTTCAATATTACCTTTTAATTTTACAATCATTTTTTTTCTAATTATAACTCATTTAAAAAATTTAATTTTGATTTACTCTGCATAGCATGACAAATTGCAACTGCCAACGCATCTGCAGAATCCTCACTATAAATTTTTATTGATGGATAAATTCTCTCAATCATTTTAATAATTTGATTTTTATCAGCATGACCATAACCTACTAAATTTTTTTTTACAGTATTGGGAGAATATTCGCTAATATCTAAATTCTTTCTTGCTGCAAGTAAAAACACAACTCCTCTTGCTTTGCCTAACTTTAAAGTAGAGTCTGGGTTTGAATTTGAAAAAATTTTTTCAATTGAAATATGGTTGGGGGCATACTTTTCTATGATTATTTCAAGACCCTCATAAATTTTTTTTAGCCTTTGACCTAGTTCAGTACTTTTTTTTGTTTCAATTACTCCATGGGAAATGTATTTTTCACTATTAGAAAGACTCTCAACTACTCCCCAACCAGTAAAGTTTAAACCTGGATCAATACCTAAAATAAATCTCTTATTCTTCAAAAACTTTTTCCATTAGATCGTCAGAAATATTAAAATTTGCAGATACACTTTGAACATCATCTAAATCTTCAAGTTTCTCAAGAAGCTTTATTAAATTTTTTGCATCTTGTTCATCGGTAATATTTATAAGATTTAATGGCCTCCATTCTATTGAGGAAAAATTAGCTAGGTTATATTTTTTCTCTAATTCAATAATAATTGTGTTATGTGAGTCTAAGCTGGTTAAAACTTCGAAAGTATCTTCATTCTCTAAAATATCATCAGCATTTAATGAAACACACTTATCAAAAAATTTTTCAAAGTCATCAATATTATTTTTATATGAAATCACTCCAATTTTTTTAAAATTATGTTGAACACATCCATTAACTCCAAGATTACCATTATATTTAGAAAAAGTTGACCTAATTTCAGATGCACTTCTGTTTCTATTGTCAGTTAAGCATTCTATTATTATCGCAACACCACTAGGTCCAAATCCCTCATAAATAATTTCTTGTATTTGTTCATCATTAGTATCTGATGAGTTTTTTTTTATAGCTCTTTCTATATTATCTTTTGACATATTTGAGGATAAGGCGTTATTTACGGCAGTTCTTAATCTTGGATTAGAGTCAGAATCGGCTCCACCGAGCTTAGCAGCAACAGAAATTTCCCTTATCAGTCTAGAAAATAGTTTTGCCCTTTTTTTGTCTTGGGCTCCTTTTCTATGCATTATATTTTTAAATTTAGAGTGACCTGCCATCTTAAATTCCTAAAAACCCGTCATTTATCAATTGTTTAAAATTTTTAACTTTTTTTGTCTCTAGATCAATTTCTAAAATAACACCACAAACAGTACCCTCTCCATCAGCTGGCTCCAGTCTCGTTCTCAAGTGCTTGTGAAGGAATCGTTTAAGAGAAATCTCCTTTTTCATTCCAATTATCGAATTATAATCACCACACATACCTAAGTCAGTCTGATAAAATGTTCCTTTTTCCATTATGTGCAAATCTGATGTGGGAATATGAGTATGGGTTCCAACAACTGCTGTAACTCTTCCATCTAAGAAGTGACCTATTGCCATTTTTTCTGAAGTAGACTCTCCATGTACATCAACTATGATTAGACAATTACTCGCATATAATTTTATTTCATCAAGTATTCTATCTAAATTCAAAAAAGGGTTTTCAATTGTGTCCATATACAATCTACACATTACGTTAATTACAACTGCGATACTTCCGTTTCCAATTTCATAAATACCAAATCCTCTACCAGGAGTCTTTTCAGGATAGTTACATGGCCTTATCAATCTATTATCTGTTTCGATATGCTGAATTATTTCTCTTTGATCCCAAATATGGTTTCCAGTAGTAATTACATCTATTCCCATTTCATAAAATTCTTCACAGATTTTTTTTGTGATTCCAAAACCACTTGCTGCATTTTCTCCGTTTACAACGACAAAATCAATTTGTTCCTTTTTTTTCAATATCGGTAAGTTTTTTTTTAAAGCTAATCTTCCAGACTTTCCAACTACATCACCACAAATTAAGACTTTCATGTTATCAACCTAGTTGGTGTAACCACAACATCTAATTTTTTATCATATTGGTAAAAAGGCAACTTTTTCACTTCTTGTTCATCAAATCCAACTCCTATTTTAAACACTTCGCCTTTTTTTTCCAGAAAAGAAATTGTTCTATCATAATATCCTCCCCCATACCCGAGTCTATTTCTATTCGAATCAAACGCAACTAATGGAATAATTAAAATTTTGGGGTTCATAAAACAATTATTAATTGGAACTTTAATTCCAAACTTATCAAGGGCTAATTTGGTATCGAATTTATAACTTTTAAATAGTAAATGAGATTTTTTTTTGAATATAAATGGAAGGACTAAGCTATAGTCATTTTTCATTAAGAAATTATAAAACTTTAATAAGCTCACCTCATTATTAGCGGGATAATATCCAGCAACAATAATAGTATTATTTGATATAATATTCTTTAATTTTTTAATGATACTATTTTGCTTATTTTGCCTATTATCTATAGAGTTTCTTAATTTTAAAATGTCTATACGTATTTTTTTTTTATTCATCGTTAAGTTCAATTTTTTTTTTTATCAACAATATCTCATTATCAATAATATCTAACTCCTTATTAGTATTCTCTAATTTGTTTTTAATCAGCTTCAAATCACCCGCAAGCATCAAAGAGACAATTAAAAACTTTTTTAAATCAGATAAGTTTTCTTGATTAGAAATCATATTGAATTTCTCATTTATAATTTTTCCGGCATCTTTTAGTAAATCCTCCTCACCCTCTCGACATTCAACATCATAAGATTTTTGATCAATTATAATTTTCATAAAAAATATTCTATTTTGTCTTAAGGAATTTTAATACCTTTTCTAATATTAATAACACTTTTTGGAGCAGTTCTATATCTTCTTTTCCTCCTTCAAATTTTTTCTTGTCAATTAAGAGCTTAATTTCTTTTATTTTTAATAAAATCTTTTTAAACTTTGAATTATTCATTGAAGTAAATTTTTTTTCTATTTATATTAAACTTATCAATTACACTATAAAGTAATTTCATTAATCAACACTTACTAAAAAAAAATCATTATGAAAAAAAAAAAAATTGCTATTAACGGCTTCGGAAGAATTGGTAGACTAACATTAAGGTCTTTTCTAGAAAGATCACCAACAGACTTTGAAATTTGTTCAATCAATGACTTGGGAAATATTGAATCAAATTTACACCTTTTCAAATATGATTCTGTTCATGGCAAACTTTCAAATACAATTAATCGAGTTCAAAACACGATGACAGTAGACAACCAAAGAATTGATTTTCTTTCTGAGCCCGATCCCTCTAAACTCCCTTGGAAAGAGATGGGTATTGATTTAGTTATCGAGTCTACAGGGAGATTTACGTCTAGAGAAGATGCAAATAAACATATTGTATCTGGAGCAAAAAAGGTACTAATTTCAGCACCAGCATCAAACCCTGATCTGACAGTTGTTTATGGTGTGAATCATCAACTTATTTCAAATGAACATAATATTATATCAAATGCTTCATGTACGACGAATTGTCTTGCTCCACTGGCATACTTACTTCAAAAATCTGTTGGAATTGTAACAGGGTACATGACAACTGTTCACTCTGTTACTGGAGATCAGAATACAATTGACACAATTCACAAAGATTTAAGAAGAGCAAGAAATTCCTTGGTATCAATCATTCCAACCTCTACTGGAGCAGCAAGAGCTGTTGGAGAGGTTTTACCTAAACTTAAAGGCAAGATCGATGGAAGTGCTATTAGGGTTCCAACAGCGAATGTATCTCTGGTAGACTTTAAGTTTGTTTCAAGTAAGGAAACAAATGAACAAGAACTTATAAAAATTTTTAAAGAGGGTGAATCAGGTGAATTAAAATCAATTCTTGAGACAACATCCGAGCCTGTTGTTTCTCCAGATTTGAATCACAACTCTCATAGCTCAATTGTTGATTTGTCAGAAATTAAAGTGCTTAATAAAAACTTTTGTAGGGTTCTATCATGGTATGATAATGAATGGGGTTTTTCCAATAG
>JBELJQ010000005.1:0-65595 GCA_042090305.1 Candidatus Pelagibacteraceae bacterium
CACATTGTCAGGTGGAACTCATACACTGAGTGTGACAAAAAGACCTGTGACAATATCGGGAAGTAGAGTATATGACGGTACCGCAATAGTATCAAATTCAAGCATTGATACTTTTAATAACAGAGCAGGAAGCGAAACTTTATCATTAACTGGGTCAGGAAGCACTGGTTCAGCTGCAGTTGGCACAGGAAAAGCCATTACATTAGGGACACTAGCTTTAGCAGATAATTCAGGTTTAGCATCGAATTATTCACTTTCCTCGGGTACTTTTGATGTGACGGTTAAGAATGTGACTTTAGTTGGACGCAGGGCATATGATGGAACAACTTCCGTTAATTCGTCAAATATCTCTTCTACATTTACTGGTTTGGCTGGAAGTGAAACACTAACACTTTCCGGTTCTGGAAGTGTAGCATCTAAAAATGTTGCCGCCGGTCAGTCTGTGACAATTGGTTCAATCGTAATTGCAAATGGAACAGGAGTCGCCAGCAACTACTCCTTAACATCCGCAACACTGGACATTACACAAAGACCTATAAGTTTGAGTGGAACGAGGGTTTATGATGCAACTTCAACGGCTTCGTCATCTGATCTTACTACATTGACAAATCTTGTTGGCTCTGAAACATTAGTATTGTCTAACTCAGGAACTGTATCTAATGCGAATGTAGGAACTGACAAAACCGTGACAATAGGTTCATTAAGTTTAGGAGATGGTTCTAATGGTGGACTTAGTTCAAACTACACATTGTCAGGTGGAACTCATACACTGAGTGTGACAAAAAGACCTGTGACAATAAGTGGTTCAAGGTTTTACGATGGGACAACAACTGTAAGCGCCTCAGATATATCCACTTTCAATAATAGAGCGGGAGGTGAAACACTTACAATTACTGGGTCAGGAAGTATTGCAACAGCAGTTGGAGGCAGTGGCAAAACCATTTCATTAGGTACGCTTAATTTAGGAGATGGAAGCGGGGTAGCCTCAAATTATTCAATAGCAAGCGGGACTTTTGATGTAAATTCTAGAACGGTTAACATATCAGGTTCGAGAGTTTATGATGGAACAACTACAGTTAGTGGTTCAAACCTTGTTATCGCAACTGGCGTAGGCAATGAGATTTTAACTGTTACCGGAACAGGAAGTATAATTAGTGCTGATGTTTCCAGTAATAAAGCCGTAACAGCTGGTTCACTAGCATTGGCTAGTGGGAGTGGTAATGCGTCAAACTATACAATTGGTTCCATAACATTAAGTGTAACAAAAAGAGCAGTTAATACAGACTTTCAAAAAATATATGATGCAAGCACAGACGTTTTGGCGACTAATTTAAAAACCAATGGGATTAGTAATACTGTACTAGGACATTCACTTTCCGTTAGTGGAACTGGTTCAATTTCAACAACTGGTGTTGAAATCGATAAAACAGTATCAGTAGGCACATTAACTTTATCGGGGGCTCAATCATCCAATTATACATTGTCTGGTGGGGTGCATACAGTTGATGTCTCCGCAAGAACAGTTAATGCAAGTGGTTCAAGACATTATGATGGAACAACAAAAGCTAATTCAAATCACTTTTCAAGCTTTAGTAATTCTGTAGGTAGTGACACGATTACTCTATCTGGTTCTGGTACGATAGCTTCTTCTACTCCTGGTCCTAAAGGAGTTATAATCGGTTCACTCCGGTCTGCTCATCCTAACTATATTTTAGGAAATGCAAGTCTTGTTGTAACTCAACGCCCAGTTAGTTTGATTGGCTCAAAATTTGTGGATGGAAAAATAATTGTAAAATCCAATGAACTTGCTATTGCAAATTTAGCTAACTCAGAGAATCTTACACTTTCAGGAACAGGTAGTATATCAGGTAGTAGTCCTGGTCAATCACATTTAATTAATCTACTATCTTTATCTATTTCAAATGGCACTGGCCCTAATGCTGGACAAGTTTCAAATTATACTTTAGTTGGTGGGAGACATTTAATGAGAATTCTTCATAGGTTAACTTTTGTGCAACGAGTTAGAAATATTATGAAAGCCGGTTTATCTGGTAAAAGTGTGATTCGAACACCATCAAGAACAACGCATAGAAGAGTGCCTGCAGTTGCTGAGAGAATATCCATATCAACTCCTGATCAGTCAATCTCTGTCAGTCCATGCATGCTTAAAAGTGGATATTGTAACTAGTTAAACTCACATTAATTAAAATTTATAAATTGATTTCATTATTAAAAAAAAAATACATTAGGGATTGGTGTTTATTCGATTTTAGCATTTCAAGTTACCCTACTCTAATATTAACATTCTTTTATGGTTCATTTTATGTCAAACAAATAGCAGACAACGAAATTGTTGGAACAAGTGATTGGGGATATTCCATCTCCATAGCTAGCGTATTAACATTTTTACTTTTCTCTTGTTTGTTGTTTCTAAAAAATAAGAGCTTAAGGAAACTAAACTTATCCTTTTTCCTTTTCTTTTTTTATTCGTTAATTTTGTCAATGGTTTGCCTTTTTTTCTTAGATAAGGGTACTTATAATCTTTTACCGTTACTATTTATAATAATATCCTTCGTATCATTTGAAGTTCTAAATTTTTTTTATAACTTATCGCTCCACAAAATTTCTAAAAGAAGTTTTCATGGGGCTGTTTCAAATCTTGGGTGGGCATCAGGGTATGTTGGCGGGTTGCTTTCATTACTGCTTATATTTATATTTATTAAATTAACAAGGAGCGAGAATTATGAGTTTCTTGGATTTTCTTCTTTTTTATTTATAGGCCCATTCGTAGCCGTTTGGTGTTTAATATTTGGTCGATTACATTTGAATAATTTTAAAGATAAAACCTTTTCAATCCCTATGATTCATAATATTCTACCTGAACTAAAAAAATCAGGACTTCTGCGGTTTCTATTAGGTTATTTCTTTTTTAATAACGGAGTAATATGCATATTTGTTTTCGCTAGCATGTTTGCATCACTCCTATTTGACCTAAAAGAGACAGAGATATTGTTAATGGGAGTATTTATTAATTTGAGTGGTGTAGTTGGTTGCCTGGTTCTGGGTAGTATAGACGATAAAGTAGGTTCAGAAAAGATTGTTATTTCATGTTCTTTGCTACTCTTCTTTTTAACCTTAGCACTTTATTTTATAGAAAGTGTCTTTTTGTTTTGGATAATAGCTATGTTAATAGGGTTTTTTGTTGGACCAATACAGGCATCAAGTAGAAGTGTTATTGCTAAGAGTTCATTAAGTAAAAATCAAACAGTTTCATTTAGTATTTTTACGATATTTGGTAGTTTATGCTCAATATTAGGCCCATTTTTAGTAAGTATAATAATAGATATATCAGACTCTATAAGATTGGGACTATGCGTAATTTCTTTATTCTTCATTATTCCTGTATTACTATATACTATAAATAGGCACTAATTTAGTGTCTAAAATGTCGTATATTAGTAAATACTATAGGTATTTCCTTTTCATTGGCAGATTCTATTACAATTCTATCATTCAAAGAACCACCTGGCTGAATTATTCCTTTAATATTATTGGCAGAACATAACTTAATAATATCAGGGAAAGGAAAAAAACCATCGGATGCTAGAACAGGTTTTGAATTTTTAAAGTTCTTTTTCATTTTAGAGATTGCGAGGATAGTTGAGTCAATACGGCTTGTTTGACCAACTCCAATTCCAAGTGTACTTAGATTGGATGCAAGAACTATTGCATTAGAGTTTACATGCTTTGCTACTGTAAAGGCAAAGATCATGTCATCTATATCATTTTTACTTGGATTTTTTGTGGTTTGGAAATGTAAGTCAGATTTTGATATGATTTTTCTATCCTTTTCCTGCACTAGAATAAAGTTGGGGGTTGATTTGATGTGAAACTTTTTTTGTTTTTTTGTTTTTTTGTACTTTATAAGTATAAGATTCTTCTTTTTTGATAGAAGATCTTTAGCTTTAGTAGAAAAATCTGGAGCAATCACAATTTCGGTAAAGATTTTAGCTATTTGTGTTGCTGTTTTTTCGTTAACCTCTTGATTAAAGGCAACAACTCCACCAAAGGCGCTTGTTTTATCACATGTAAGGGCCTTTTTGTATGCTTTATGTTGGATATTATCTAGAGCTACACCACACGGATTTCCATGCTTAACAATTACACAGGAATTTTTTTCAAACTCATAAGATAACTCTACTGCAGACTCAAGATCATAAATATTATTAAAAGAGAGACTCTTACCATTAATCTGTGATAGTTTATTATTTCCATACTTGTAATAGGCACCAGACTGATGGGGATTCTCACCATATCTTAAATCTTTTATTTTTTTAAGAGGAATTGAAGAATTTGTTTCACATATTGCAGTGTTATCTTTATTAAACCAACTTGAAATCAGGCTTTCATAATATGCTGTATTTTCAAAGGCAAGACCTGCTAATTTTTTTCTAGTATCTTTCGAAATAAAACCATTATCTCTAATTTCATTTACAAATACGTCATATTGGTCAGGGTTACTGAGTGTTATAACATTCTTATAATTCTTAGCTGCTGCCCTAATCATGGTTGGACCGCCAATATCTATATTTTCTATACATTTTTCATCAGAGTTCCTAGAATTAGATGATATTTTCTCGAATGGATATAAATTTACTACTACCAAATCTATGAAGTTAAATTTTGAAACTTCCATTTCCTCAAGGTGTTTTTTATTTTTCTTATCTGCCAATAAGCCTGAATGAATTTTAGGGTGTAAGGTTTTCACTCTTCCATTTAGTATTTCGGTAAATTTTGTATATTTAGATATTTCAACAAGATTAATTTTAGAACTAAGAGACTTTAAATACTTAGCTGTTCCTCCTGTGCTCAGTACTTCAACTTTATTTTTAATAAAATAATCTATTAAGATATTAATTTTTGATTTGTCATATACAGAAACTAAAGCTCTTTTGATTGTCATTTTATTGGTCATGTATTTTTTTGAACTCAGGTAGTAATTTCATAATATCATTTAAGGGATGCTCAATACTATTATTTTCTATTCTTGAAATTAATTTATTAAGTTTTGATAGATTTGATACAAACGAATATTCAGTGGCACATAAAATCCCACTAATATTAGTTTTCTTTATCTTTTCTTCCTTGAAATATAGGTCTTCACTTATTTTTTCTCCTTTTCTTAGCCCAGTAATTTCTATTTTGACTTCATCTAAATTTTTTCCAGATAGAGTAATCATTTTTTTTGCGAGATCCTTAATCAAAACTGGTTTTCCCATCTCTAAAATATAAATCTCTCCATTTTTCCTACTTTTTATTTGTGATGATATAATAACAAGTTCTACGGCTTCTCGTATGGTCATGAAATATCTCTGAACTTTAGGATGGGTTATCGTTATCGTTCCATTAGTTTTTATTTGTTCCTCAAATATTGGAACAACCGAACCAGTTGAACCGAGAACATTTCCAAATCTTACAATTGAAAAGGAAGAGACCTTTGATTTTTTTGATATCTCTTGTATATATTTTTCCGATAATCTCTTGGTGGCTCCCATAATATTTGATGGATAAACCGCTTTATCAGTTGAGATAAATATCATTTTCTCCACCTTTTGCTTAATACATAGTTCGCATAGAAAAACTGTAGATAAGAAATTGGTTTTTAGAGCTTCCAAGGGATCACTTTCGACAAAAGTTATATGCTTTAATGCTGCAGCATGAAAAACATAATTTGGTTTGTGGATGTCTAATACTTTAGTTAGTTTTATTTTATCTCTTACATCAGTGAGAGACTCGATACATTGGCCTTTAAGTTCCTGGGTGATTTTGAATAGAGCATATTCATTATTATCAAGTACTATTAATTTTTTCGGATTAAGAGAAATTATTTGTCTGCATAATTCACTTCCAATAGTTCCGCCCGCACCAGTGACTAAGACAGTTTTATTCATAATATCTTTTAGTTTGCTTGTATCATTTACATTTTGTTTTCTTCCCAAAACATCTTCGATAACAATGGGTGAAGTATCAAATATTTTTTCATTTAGCGAAAGGTTAAAGACTTTATTAGCCTGCCCAATAGCTAGTCCATTCTTTTTTGCAAATATGTAAATTATTTCAATTAGATCCTTCCTAATATTTTGGTTAACAATAATAATTCGTTCTGGAATATTTTTTGTTTGATTAATGTACATACTCTCAAAGTTCTTGAACTTTTCAAGAGATCCAATGATTGGAATATTATGAATTCTTCTGCCAACAGATCTTTCTCTCATAGAAATTATTCCGATAATGTTATACGGTGCATTTCTATCTATTTTTGTATATCTAGCAAAGTTTTCAGCAGAAGAACTATCACCGACAATTAGTGTCGAAATTTTTTTTAATGAATCTTTTTTTAGATTATCTTTAATGATCCTATAAATCAATCTTGGACTAATAGCACCAAATATCGAGATAATAAATAAAAGAACTGGAAAGGACCTGGGAATATTTTCCAATCTTATTATTAAGAATAACAACGCAATTATTATCAAAGTAGAAATTGTTATACTTTTTAATATAGAAACCATTTCATGAGTAGAAGCGTAACGCCAAATTCCATGGTAAAGGCCATATAAATTTAATAAAACAATATTAAGAATTGCAAATACGATAGAGTAAATCCAGATTTGGCTAAATAAATAATACGCCTGATCAAATTCAAGTCTAAGCCATAAAGAAATAAAGAAGGATATACAGAAAATGAAAATATCATGTAGAATTGTTAATGGAATTCTAATGTTCATAAGATTTCCTTGTTTCGAAAAAATATAAAAGTACCAAAGAAAGAATTATTGAAGTGAAAAGGGCTGAGAACGGAAATTGTGTTGACATCATTCCTAGTATCAAAAGTAGAGAATTAAGTATCATTATCCTTTTAAGAACATAATTATGAGAAAAACCCCTTCTTATTATTTTTTGATAAAAGTGAGAACTATGAGCTTGAAAAATATTCTGATTAGTGACTAATCTTATGATTAAAGTAATAGATGAATCTAAAAGATAATACATATTAATGATTAAGAATGGGATGATTATATTACTATAAAGGAAATTTGAAATCATTATAAATCCAACCAAAAATCCGCAACTAATAGAACCCACATCACCTAAAAAAACTTTTGCAGGAGTCTTGTTGAACCTGTAAAAAGCAATGAACACAGTAAGAATCATTAAACTTAATATTTGGTATTCAATATTAATTTTCCCAAAAAGTGATAATAAATTTGTTAACAAAGCAATAGAGCATATCTGAAGTGTTGTGATCCCATCCATCCCATCCATAAAATTATAAAGATTAATAATCCAAATCCAGAATAAAGAAAATAAAATTATTAGTAAAAAGATTACTAAAAATGACTGTTCAAATTCTAGATAACTTTGAATGGTATTTGCTAGGTTAAATATTTCATTTCTAAAAAGAAATAAGGAGAAAATTACAATTAAAAAATGAAATAGTAGGCGTACTTTTGTGCTAAGATTCTTTAGATCGTCGACAAAAGATATCGAACTAAGGAGTAAACATAAAAGTAAGACTATAATCCAATTAATAGTAAGTAATTTATTAAAATAAAGAAGGATTAAAGTTGAAATAATAATAAGTGGAATTATTATGATTCCAGCACCTTTGGGTGTGGGAAACTTATGATTACTTCTCAATCCAGGGTAATCAATCAATGAGAATTTATTAAGAAGTTTTATTGATTTGTTAATTAAAAGGATTGAAAAAAAATATAAAAAGATGGAATAAACTATAATCATGATAAAACACTACTATATCAAAGTTTAATAATGAATGAAAAGAAAATAGCAATACTGGGCTTGGGTTATGTTGGTTTGCCATTAGCCGTAAATTTATCACCTCATTTCAAGGTTATTGGGTTTGATATATCCATTGAAAGAATCAAGGAACTGAATCTTGGAATTGATAAAACTCTTGAAGTTGAAAAAAAGGATCTAAAAAAAGCATTAAATAAAAACTTAATAATAACCAACAAACAAAAAGATTTAATTAACAGTAATGTGTATATTGCAACAGTACCTACTCCAATCGATAACCAAAATAAGCCCGACCTCAAACCCCTGAAAAGCGTATGTAAAATTATCGCAGGTCTTTTAAAGAAAGGTGATATCGTTGTTTTTGAAAGCACTGTTTTTCCAGGAGCCACAGAGGAAGTTTGCGCAAATGAACTTGAAAAGAACAAGAAAAAATTAAAATCTGGAACTGATTTTTTTCTTGGGTACTCTCCTGAGAGAGTGAACCCAGGTGATAAAGAGCATACAATAGATAGAATAAATAAGGTGATATCTGGACAAAATTCAAATGTTGAAAAGGTACTATTGAATATTTATTCAAAACTAACTTCAGGAGAAATCCATTTAGCCAAGAATATTAAAGTAGCTGAAGCATCAAAAGTTATTGAGAATGCACAAAGAGATATAAATATTGCATTTATAAACGAAGTTACACAGATTTGCTCTAAATTAGGTATCAGTGTTTATGATGTGTTGGAGGCATCAAAAACGAAATGGAACTTTTTGCCTTTTTCGCCTGGTCTTGTTGGAGGCCATTGTATAGGAGTTGATCCCTATTATCTTTCACATAAAGCAATTCAACTAAAGATTATTCCTAATGTAATTTTGTCGGGTCGTAAGACAAACGATCAGATGCCAAGATTTGTATCACAACAAATTCGGACTAAATTAAAAAAAAATGCTAAAGTTCTATTCTTAGGATTGACATTTAAAGAAGATGTACCTGATCTAAGGAACTCAAAGTCAGTTGAGTTGCTAAAAATACTTAAAAGCTTAAAAATAGAAATAGATACTTTTGATCCTTTTGTGAGAAATTCAGATTTTAAAAATATTGACTTTGATAAGATTATTCATAGTTCATATGATGGTATCATCATATCGGTACCACATTCTTTTTTTATTGAAAAAATTAGTACAATTAAAAAATTTCTCAAGCCAAATGGTATAATTTTTGACATTAAAGGTGTGTTAAAAAAAAGGGAATTAAAAAATTATTGGTCTCTTTAAGTTACTTGATAATTCTGAACATCCATTTGATTTTTTTGTTTGGAATAACGCTATCTCTTATAAGAATATGGTTATTTTCTTTTTTTACTCCATCACCAAGATATATACCTTCTCCAATTTCTAGAATTGGTTCGGAACAGATAAATTCCCACCCAACATTATTTTTGAGTTTAAGAACAACTTTTTTTTTACTAGACGTAACATTTAGTTCAATTTCTGGATGTATGTGAAACAAAATATAAAAATATTTAGCAATATTATGATTCCTCTTAATTGGTTTTGCTAAATAGTCCTGACCTTTTATAGTGAGATTGAGTGAATCGATATGGATTTTTCTATTGTGAACAATACCAAAAATTTGCCTATATCCAGAATGAGCAGAATTAATCCATACTAAATTGTTTTCTTCATATTTTTCAGACCAAACCTGAGCTTTTCTGGTTTTATTAAATCTATTAAAGAAAATATCGGAGGAATTCACTTCGTCTAAATTCAGAGTGCTATGAGCGGCTGTTGAGCGCATTGCTTCATGCCATTTTTTATTATTAATAAATGGAGAACCACAATTAACAACAATCTTATTTTTTTGGTGAGAAAATTCGAATGACAATGAACCCGCATAAGTATTTGCATTAGATGGTTGTCCACAATCCATCAAAAAAGTCAGTTTATTTTTTGAAACTCTATGGAATCCAGAGGAATGGAGTATAGAAGGAATTTTTTTTATTTTCCTCCCTCCTTTTTTTATTACATTTTCAATTTTAACTGAATCTATATGCTTGTGTTCATTAAATATTGAAAGTTGCCCATCTGCAATTCTAAAGAATTTCAGAACATTTACCATCTCATCAATTTTGTCATTAAGTAGACTGGGAATCTTTTTTTTTGCATTACTTAAAAAGTTTCTTATATCAATCATCGAACAAAGAAAAAAGAAGTGTTGACTTGGTGATCTTTTATAATGCATGCCATCTTCAAGAATATCCTCTTGTAAAAGTTTGTGAAAATCTTCAAGAAGTATTGGAAATCTTTTTTCTAAATTTTTAATACATAATGATGAAAGTATAAGTGCCTTGATCGTAAATATTTCCTTTTTTCTAAAGCGAGATGTATGAAATAAGAATTTTGTTTGAATAAATATATATCTAGCCACACGTTTTTGGAAATCCTCATTAGCAGTATCAAAATAAAATGACAAATGTGTTAGAAGACTAAACATTCTTTTCGAAACAGTTTGCTCTTTCCATGAAATATCATTGAAATATTTATTTTTATCTAGCCAATTATCTAGGAAATTCCTAAAGAAAATTCTTGATTCGTTAGTCCGCAATGTACTTAAATCTTTCAACCATAAAAAACTATTAAGATAATCTCTCCATGATTCGCTTGCATTATTCCTAAGAAAATTGTCCAGAGGAAATGATTCACCCTGGTAATTTAAATAACCGTTTAGTATTCGTGATCCATTTTGCTTATTTCCTTCCCACAAGCTTTTTGGATTAAATATGAAGCCTGATTCTGATTTTCTTTGAAGAATAAAATGATATAAAGGGTTTTTAAATAATAAATAATTATTAAGACTGATAAAGTTATTCATATTCTTTCTTTAAAATAGCTATAAAAAACCCATCAATTATACCAACTAAATTTTTAGTAAAATAGTTCTGCTTTGGTGTTATTAGTAGCATACTCTTATTTAGTAATTTACCATATTTTTTTATATCATCGTCTGGAGTTACTAATGAAAAGTTCTTATATTTTTTCAGAAAATTTTCAATTTGCTCTTTACCCTCTTTTGAAAATATAGAGCAAACACAATAGACAAGATATCCACCATTCTTTAAATGTCTACTGGACTTTTCTATTAGCTTTCTTTGTTTTTTTATTAAACTTTCAAGATCTTCCGTTTTATTTTTTATTAAAATTTCTGGTTTTTTTTGCATAAGTCCAGAAGCAGTGCATGGAGCATCCAAAAGCACGGCATCATAAATTACGTCATCACTATAATTAAGAAAGTCCAAACACTTAAAATCTGTATTATAATTTAATCTACTTAGATTTTCTTTTAATTTTTCGGCTCTGATAGCTGAAATATCAATGGATCTAGTTTTGAACCCGTAATCAATCAATTGAGCGGTCTTTCCACCAGGGGCAGCGCCTATCTCTAGAATCATCTTAGAATTTAACTTGTCGGATTGATAAAGCGTCTTTAAACATTTTACTGGAAGTGAAGATGAAATACCTTGTACCCACCAAAGACCATCTTTAAAAAAAGGTAAGTTATTAATTCGTCCTTTATTTTTTACTCTAATAATATCTGTATCGATAAACTTTCCGTCTAAAATAGTTTCCCAATCCTTAGATTTGATATATTTATTTTTAATTTTAATGTCTAGTTCTGGTTCTTGGGTAATAATTTTTGAAATCTTTTTAAGTTCATTAGCCCCATAAGATTTAGATAAATTTTTCTCTAGCCAATTGGGAATATTTGAAATATCGTCGATTTTTGACAACAGTTCTTTTTTTGCCTACAAACATTCCTAAGAATGCCATTGATTAGTCCTTGTAAATTAAATTTTTTAGATATTTCAACCGCAGAATTCACGACTGCGTACTCCGATACTTTTAGAAAAAGTATTTGGCATACAGAAATCCTTAGAAGAAACTCTAAGAATATTTTATTTTTATCAATTGGTTTTTTTAAAAAGAACTTAATAATAAAATCAAGCTGCCTATTTCTTCTTAAACTCTCTAAAACTATTAATCTAACAAAACTTCTATCCCTTTGTTCCAAGCTATTAAAGTTTTTATTCTTTTCACAGGCTTTTTCAAAATCATTATGTAAATAAATATATTGTAGAATTTTTGATGCTATTTCTCTTGTATTAGTCAATAATCTATGGCATTAAATGAATTGAAAATTAAGAGTACCATAATGACTAAAAATCAAAATCAAAAAAAATATAAAACAAAATCAAAAAAAGATTTAAAGGAAATTGGCGGACCAAAAGGACCGGAGCCTACAAGATATGGTGATTGGGAAAAAAAGGGTATCTGTTACGACTTTTAACTAGAATCTCTGTGTTTAATTAGATCATCAACCACATCTGGCTCATTAAGTGTGGAGGTATCTCCAATTGAGTTTTCTTCATTGCAGGCCACCTTTCTCAGTATTCGTCTCATTATCTTTCCCGACCTTGTCTTTGGTAAATTGGGTGACCATTGAATAATGTCCGGTGCTGCTATTGGCCCTATTATAGATCTTACCCATGACACTAAGTCTTTTTTTAACTCATCTGTATATTCTTGACCGTGCATCAATGTTACATATGCATATATTCCTTGGCCCTTTATATCGTGAGGGTAACCAACAACTGCGGCTTCAGATACTTTCTCATGGAGAACAAGTGCGCTTTCAACCTCTGCAGTCCCTAATCTATGGCCAGATACATTTATTACATCATCAACCCGACCAGTTATCCAGTAGTAACCATCTCCATCTCTTTTACATCCGTCACCAGTAAAATATTTTCCTTTAAATGATGAAAAATAAGTATCAATAAATCTTTTGTGATTTCTGTAAACAGTTCTCATCATTCCTGGCCATGATGTATTGATGCATAAGTTACCTTCACACTCGCCATCCAGTTCATTTCCATCATTATCCACAATTAATGGTTCAACACCAAAAAATGGGAGAGTGGCCGATCCAGGTTTTAAAGGTGTTGCCCCAGATATGGGTGAAATAAGAATCCCTCCTGTCTCAGTTTGCCACCATGTATCGATGACTGGACATTTTTTTTTGCCGACTATATCGTAGTACCATTTCCATGCTTCAGGATTAATTGGCTCACCAACTGTTCCAAGAATTTTTAAAGAATTTCTTGAAGATGAGTTTACTAAATGATCACCAAGTCCCATCAATGCTCTTATCGCAGTTGGAGCGGTATAAAAAATTGTAACTTGGTATTTATCAACTATTTCCCAAAACCTTGAAGCAGATGGATAGGTTGGAACGCCTTCAAACATCAAGCTTGTTGAGCCATTACATAATGGTCCGTAAACTATATATGAATGACCTGTAACCCACCCCACATCAGCTGTACACCAATATACATCATCCTCTTTAATATCAAAAACAACTTTGTGAGATAAAGATGTATGCAATAGATATCCTGCTGTTGAGTGAAGTACTCCCTTTGGCTTTCCAGTGGAGCCTGAGGTATATAAAATAAATAAAGGATCTTCAGAGTGCTGCTCAGAAATTTTGCATTCTTTTTCTTGTTTATCTACTAAGTCACTAAACCATATATCAGTCTTAGGATCAAAAAATTCTGAGGAATCAGTTCTTTTCACAACAACTATTTTTTTTAAACCATCATAATTTTTAACTGCTTTTTTTACATTTGATAGAAGTGATATTTTTTTCCCCCCTCTTAAACCTTCATTTGCAGTTATAACAACAGTTGACTCACAATCTTCAATCCTATTTTTTAACGAATCAGGTGCGAATCCTCCAAAAACTACGGAGTGCACTGCACCAATTCGAGAACATGCTAACATTGAAACTGCCGCTTCAGGTATCATTGGTAAATAAATTGTAACTCTATCACCTTTTTTAACTCCAATTGATCTTAAACCGTTTGAGAGTTTACATACTCTTTCGTGAAGTTCTTTGTATGTAATTTTTTGGTTTTCTGACGGATCATCACCCTCCCAAATAATCGCTACTTTATCTCCTTTAGTTTTTAAATGTCTGTCTAAACAATTGTAGGAAACATTGAGCGTTCCACCTTCAAACCAATTTATTTTTACGTCATTTTCAAAATTATCACTCTTAACTTTTTCAAATGGTTTAATCCAATCTATCCCTTTTGATTTTTCTTTCCAGAAAGATTCCGGATCTGAAATAGAGAACTCGTATTCTTTCTTATACTCATCGAAAGACATTGAGCTATTATTCAGTATATTTTTATAAATTTCATTCATTTTCAAAATCATATTATAGTTATTTTTTATTAAAGTTAAAAAACTTTTTTAAACTCTTTAACTATTATTTTTTGAAATAGTTTTTTTTTTGCGTAAGGATCATTATTTAAAAAACTGTTTACTTCCGCGATATTTTCGAAATTTAATATTAATAGACTTCCATAAGGAGTGCCAGCTTTATCCAGCAATGGTCCAGCTGTGATAATACTTTTCTCAAATTTTTTTAGATAATTAATATGCTCATCTCTTGTTCTCATCCTCTTTTCAAGTGAATTTTTTTTATCTATACATGTAATAAAATACGACATTATTTTTCAAATTGAATAGGTCTAGAAAGTAAATCAAAAATTATCTTCTCTAATTTTTGCCCATTTACGATTGATTTAACAGATAAACAAATTGGCAGCTCAACTTTATATTTTTTACCCAACTCACATATACTATCGCAGGACTCAAGACCTTCAAGTAAAATATTTTTAGGGAGTTCATCAGTATTTGCCAGTTTATAACCAAACTTTGCATTCCTTGATTTTAAAGAGGAGCAAGATAAAACCAGATCACCGATACCGGATAATCCGTAAAATGTTTCTCTTTTCGCACCCATTTTCAGACCAAGATTAATTATTTCCGATAAGCCTCTTGTAATTATTGCCGCTTTAGCATTTTCTCCTAAACCACACCCATGAATATAACCACATGCTATAGCAATTATATTTTTCATTGTCCCCCCAATTTGAGTGCCTATTATGTCATTATTGAAGTAAATTCTAAATTTATCTTGAGAAAAATATTTAGCAATTTCTTTCAAAACAATTTTACTTGATGATGCAAGTACAGATGCTGATGGCTTTCTTTTAATAAGCTCTGAAGAAAAATTCGGACCAGATAGTATCGCTACTTTTGATGATGGGAAGAAATCTTTTATTACTTGACTCATGAGTTTATTGGTTCTTTTTTCAACACCCTTTGAGCAAACTACAAATGTAGGTTTATTTTTATGAGATACATTTTTTAATTTTAAAAGATTTTCTCGCATTGTTTGTGACGGGATTGCCAAAAAAATTATATTGGAATTTGTTAAATCCTTAAAATCACTTGTAAGTCTTAATCTATTTGAGTTAAATTTATTTTCGATGGACTTAATTTTTCTACATTTTATCAGAATCTTTTGATTAACAAGTATTTTAGTAAGCGCTTCAGCCCAACTGCCTGATCCAATTATACTTATATTACTCATAATGATTCTAAACTCCATCTTGGATTTGGTGATATGTCAAGGTTATCACCTTTTTTATTTTTACAAAGCTTTTCAATTCCTGCCCATGCAATCATTGTCGCATTATCTGTACATAATTTTTTGTCGGGAGCAATGAAATTTAGGTTGCTAGTCTTACAAAGTATTTTAAATTTGTTACGTAAAAAATTATTAGACGCCACACCACCAGTCAGTACAAAATCTTTGATTTGATATTTTTTAACAGACTCTTTTATTACTAAATGTACTTTATTAATCAAACATTCTGAAACACATAACTGAAACTCATAAGCAATTTCTGGTTTATCTGACTCGCTTATACCTGATTCAATTATCCGTCTAACAGCTGTTTTAAGTCCAGAAAAAGACAAATTTGTAGTTTTATCTTTTATTAAGGGTCTTGGAAGGTTGAATTTTAATTTCTTTTTTGATTGATTTGCTAGATTTTCTATATGCGGTCCACCTGGATAATTAAAACCAAGAACTTTTGCAGTTTTATCAAAGGCTTCGCCGACAGCATCATCAATTGATTCACCAAGCACTTTAAATTCATCAAATTTTTTTACAATTAGAATAATTGAGTGACCTCCTGAAACAAGTAAGCATAAATATGGGTAATTAATCCTTTTTTTTATACGAGCTACAAGAACATGTCCTTGTAGATGGTTAATAGATAAAAAGGGCTTACCAGTTGTTATAGATAATCCTTTAGCATAATTACATCCAACTAATAAGCCCCCTAAAAGACCGGGCCCTGTTGTTGCTGCAAATGCGTCTATTTCACTCAAATTTATTTTAGCTTCTTTTAAAACCTCTTTCATAAGCTTATTTATGCTATCACTATGTTCTCTAGAAGCTAATTCAGGAACAACTCCACCAAAAACTTGATGTTTATTTACTTGAGATAATGTCTTTTCTGATAAAACTTCTCCAAAACCTCTAGTTTTTTTTACTATTGAAACAGAAGTTTCATCGCAACTACTTTCTATGCCCAAAACTATCATTATATATTAATTTTTCATTGCCTTAATTATTTTTATCTATAATAAAATAATACCTATACAATGAAATATAATATTGAAAAAATAATTATTGGTTCTAGAGAAAGTAAATTAGCAAAAGCTCATATAGAAATTTTTAAAAAAGAATTTTATAAAAAGATAATTGGAAGTGAAAATTTAATAGTAGATTCGAAATTCATTAAAACTACAGCTGATAAATTTTTAGATAAAAACATTTCCGAAATTGGAAATAAGGGGCTTTTTACAAAAGAAATAGACAAAGAACAGATTAACAATAATATACACATCGGAATCCACTCTTTAAAAGACCTACCAACTAAACTTCACTCAGGATTAGAAATTTTATCCGTACTAAAAAGGGGAGACCATAGAGATGCATTATATTCAGAAAAAGCATGTAGCCTAGATCAACTCAAATCTGATTCAGTTATAGGAACATCATCAATAAGAAGAAGAAATCAAATTTTGAATCTTAGGCCTGATATAGTTATCAAAGATATTAGAGGTAATGTTGATACAAGAATAAAAAAACTACAGAATGGTGAGTTTGATGCTATCATTTTAGCTTTATCAGGTTTAAAAAGGTTGAGGGTTAAAAAAAATTTTTATGCATTGGATATCAATTTTATTGTTCCTTCGGTAGGTCAAGGTTCTATTGCATTGGTTGGAAATAAAAAAAATACTAAAATAAATAAATTAATAAAAAAAGTAAACGATGAAAAAACATTCATTGAGGTTTCTTGTGAGAGAGAATTTCTTCGAGCTCTTGATGGTTCATGCAAAACCCCAATCGGAGCATATGCAGAAATTAAAGATTTTAATAGAAGGGATTACATTTCACTTTTCTATTATGTATCTTCAATTGATGGAAAAAATTTTGTTAAGAATAAAAAAAATATTAACCTTAAAGATTATTTATCCGAAAGCTATAATTTAGGAGAGGATGTCAAAAGAGAACTTAAACTTTAGTAAAAAGAAAATTCTTCTAACCAGACCATTAGAAGATTCTTTAGAAATATCCAAAAAAATTAGTAAAAGATTTGATGTTTACTTAACACCTCTTTTAGAAATAAAAAGTATCAACAATAGGATAGATTACATTGATGAAATAGATATAATAATCTTTACAAGTAAGAATGGATTACGACATTTTAATGGAAAAAGTTGTATAGGAAAACAGCTTATTTTCACAATAGGTGACGGCACAAAAGAATTGGCAAACAAAGAAGGTATTGATAATGTAATAAATATTGATGGTGATTTAAAAAGATTGCAATTAAAAATTAAACCTTATTTAAAAAAAAAAATGAAAATTCTTCATCCAACTTCACAAAAAATAAATTTAGAACTAGAGTCATTTTTTTCAGAAAATAGTTGTTCATATATTGCATTTTCATGTTACGAATCAATTAAGATCAATAAGAATAAATTGAAATTCAAGAAATTTATGAAAAATAGTGATGATGGAATTATAACTTTGTTTTCCTCAAAAACTGCAGACTCTTTTAAGAATGAATTGATTTCCATGGAATGTAAAGAATATTGTAGGTATAAAAATTTGATAGTACTGAGTAAACAAATTTTCAATAAAGTAAGTGACCTGAGTTTTAAGCAAGTAGAAGTAACAGACAAACCAAATCTAAAGTCAGCAATCAAAAGAATTGAACAATTTTTAGACGGGAGAAAAAGTTGAGTAGTCAAGAACCCAATTCTCCCAAAGAGGGTGACTTTATTGATTTAAACAAAAAAGATTTCAAAAAGAAAAGTAATTTTATTAGAAATTTTTTCCTCTTTTTGATCTTAGTTTCAATAGGTTTATTTGTAGGCTTTTTAGCTAGTAAGGAAGATCTGATGAACTTATTACAGCTAAACACCCTTCCAGAAACACCTGTATTAAACTATTCACAAGATAGCTACATAGAAAATAAACAAAATAAAGAAGTAGAAACCTTTACTCAAAGGATAGAAGATATAAAGTTAAATTATAATAATTTAGAAAATAAGTTAAAAATTTTAGAAGATAGAAATAATGGACTAAATAATCAGCTATCAGAGATTAAAAAGTTAGTCGTACAAAAAAGAAAAAATCTAGTTCCTGAAGACTACAAGAATTATTTTTTGTTTTTAAAATTTAAATCTAAACTTATAGGTAAACAAGATTTCAAAGTTGAGCTTGAAGATTTATTTCTCAATCTAAGTCAAGAAAGCGAGTCATATGGTTCATTAAATTTTTTTAGCAGTATTAATGCAAATGAAATTACAACAAGATTTGAATTACTAGAATTAATTAATAATATGATTAAAGTACATAAATCAGATATTGAAATACTCATCGAAAGAATTCAATATGATGATAATCTTAAGCTTGAAAAGGTCTTTGAAAGTAAGGAATCCTTTATTAGTTATTTAAAAGAAATATTTTCATCCACATTTAAAATAACCAAATTTCAAAATAATAAACCCAATGAACAATCATTTGATAGTAATTTAGTTGTTAATACCCTAGAGACAGCTAAAGAGTATATTTTAATCGGAGAAATTGATGAATTTATAAATATTCTTGGATTATTAAGTATAGACGACTCCGATTTAAATCTTTTGAAAAACAAAGCTATTATTTATGAAAAATATAATGACCACTTAAATAAAATTGAAAATGATATTTTAAAAATAACTGGGAATAGTGTTGATAAGAACTTTTAAACTTTTCATAATTTTAATTTTAGTATCAACTGGTTTTGTATGGCTAACAAATAACCCGGGTACTATTACAATTGTATGGAGTGACTACCTAATTAAGACAAATTCATTTGGATTTATTTTTCTGATTTTAGTAACATTTATAATTATTTTTTTTCTTATAAATCTCTTTCAAAAAATAAGAAATATTCCTAGAGAAATTAATATATCAAGACAGAAAAAGAATATCAAATTAGCTGATCAGACATTAAATAGTCTTGCTGAGAATTTATTTCTTGGTAATGCTAAAGGCATAGAAAAAGATTCTAGAAGAATAAAAAAATTTTTAAATAATGATTTTTTTACAAATTTCATGCTCTTCCAGTCTGCCTTTATTCAAAATGATATCAATAATTCAAAAAAATATTTAGAGTTTTTAAAAATTGATAAAAAATATAGTTATATTGCAAGGCGAGTCGAAATTTTGATCTTACATAAATCTAAAGACACTGATTCATTAAAAAAATTGTTAATAAAATCGTGTAAGGATTACCCAAATGATGATTGGTTTCATGAAAGATTATCTTTGATTTATTCAATAGAAAAGGATTGGGAGAAAGCCCATGATACACTGGAAAAAATTAAGCCAAATATATCTGTCCGTAATAAAAAAATGCTAGCAAATTTAAAAGTCCTATCAAAAAAAAATGTTGTAGAGGCATTTAATCTCACTAATAATTCAATAATTGTTATTTTAGAGAACATTAAATATTACATTGACAATAATAACGTTAAAAAGGCAGCTCAGATCCTTAATAAAATGTGGCCCAACTTTTTATGTTTTGAAATAATGGAAATCTTTATGACATACAAATTAACTAATTCAAAAGATGCGCTTCAAAGATATAAGCTTATAAATAGGAATCTAAAAAAAATTATTAATGCAGGTGGCAATGAAACAAAACTAGCATTAGCCTACGCTTGTTACAAGTCTTCTTTGTGGGGAGAGTCACAAAATTATCTTGACCAAGTAGATAAAAAATCTATCGATAAAAGAGTTATTGGACTTTACAAAAAATTATCTGAAAAAAGTGAAAAGATTAATTTTGATGATAAAAGTATTACGACTTGTGTGGAGCCAATGTGGAGATGTACTACGTGTAGTTTTAAAAGCAAAAAATCGGAATATCTTTGTAGTAATTGTAATTCAATTGATTCCTATGTATGGCCTAAAGCAAAAAAAGTCTCTGAAAAGAAGATTAATTTTTATTCTGACTTTTTACAGAATTCTTTTAGACATCTTCCAAAAATGGAGAGATAAAATTGACAAAAATGGAGAGAAGGTGGAGTAAAAATCAATCTCACTACCTTCTTGTTGGGTGATTTTAAATATTACCTTTTTTATCACTAAATCATCACTTGGAAATACATTCAGTCTTTTAAAAAAGAAAATCAACATATTATCTGCTGTCCATGGTCCTATACCATTAAATGATTCGAGCTTGCTTTTAAGTTTAAGGTCAGATTCAAATTTTAAATCATCTGGTACTATTCTTTTTTCATTTATCGAGTCATAAATTTCCTCAATATACTTTTTTTTCCTTTCTGAAACCTTTGTAATTTTTAGTGCATTCAATAAATGAGACTTTTTAGTAAATAATTTATATATTTTCTTTTGTGAATTAAAGCAGAATTCATTCCAGATCTTTTCAGCAACTTGATTAGATATTTGCTGGGATATTATAATTTTACTAATGTACATAAAAAAGTCTAACTTTGTATTTTTTATACTCATTACGTTGTTTATCTGTATTTGATTTTTTAAAAAAATAAAATTCTTACTTTTTTGAATTAAAGTTTTGTGAATCTTTTTGAAGTCTTTTGTCATTAGCGAATTTTCATAATTTTAGATGGGTCATTCTTTTTGTTTTCCCCTTCCTTTTTAATTAAATATAAATTTCTTGTATAAATTAGGAAACCGCAGGATTGGCCTACTATAAAAACTGGATCTGATTTATGGATTGCATAGCTTAGTAAAATAAAACTACCAGCAAGACTAATCCACCAGAAAATGTTTGGTATTATACTTTTAGATGCCCTTTCACTTACAATCCATTGAATTAAAAATCTGGAGGCAAAAACAGTTTGCCCTATAAAACCAACTATTAACCAAATTTGTTCAGTACTCATATTTTTCTCCTTTTTAAAATCATTAGTCGAACTTTTATTAAATCTGAAACACCAACCCAAAAACGGTTATTAAAGGAATATTTAGAAACTCCTCTTTCTCTTTTCCTATCTGTTACAGAAACATTATAAATTTCTCCAGAATTCATTTTAAATAATGCTGGTAGAAATCTATGCATGTTCAAAAAGTAATTTAATTTCAAATAATCGTCCCTTGAAAATACTTTGAGAGCACAAGCTGTGTCATTACACTCGTCATTAAGAATAAAGCGTCTTACTTTATTTGCTATTTTGGAGCTTATCCTTTTTATTATAGTATCCTGCCTGTTAATTCTGTTTCCACAAACAAGACCAAACTTTTTTTGTTTTTCTCCAAGGTTAATCCAATATTTCATTAATTTTCTCGCTTCATATGGTGGATTTTGACCGTCTCCATCAATAATACAAATATTTTTATTTTTAGCATTTTTAATTCCAGAATACATAGCTCTACATTTCCCATAATTATGAGTATGAGTTATTAATTTGAATGGCTTATATCTAATTTTATCTTTTTTTTTTAAAAAATCGTCTGTACTACCATCATTCACTATTATTAGTTGAGGCTTTAGGTTTTTGAATTCTTTAGCAAGCTCCTCAACCAAACTAAAAATAGACTCAGATTCATTAAAAATTGGAATTATAATTGTAAAATTTTTCATTATTTTATCTTTGATGTGATAAAGTTATTAAATAATTATGTATTTTTCTCAAACTAACAGATTTCTAATTTTCATAGCAATCTGTTTTTTAATTTTTTTATCTGGTGTTTTTAAATTACCTGTTCTCGATAGAGACGAGGCTAGATTTGCTACCGCTTCAAAAACTATGCTTATGGAGAGAAATTATATAGATATAAAAATGTATGATGAGGTAAGATATAAAAAACCAGTTGGAATCTACTGGCTTCAGGTAGTATCCAATAAAATTTTTGGTGCGCGCCCTTTTGACAAAATAGCAATCTATAGACTACCTTCTATCATTGGTATTTTTTTAAGTTTTATTTTAGTTTTTAATTATTTACGAAAAATATATTGCAATGAAATAGCTTTCCTTTCTGTATTTTTTATTATGTTTTCATTAATAACTTTTTCAGAAACACATCAAGCTAAGACTGATGGTATTTTATTTCTTACAATTACTTTGTGTAATTTAATCACAATCAAATTTTTGGAACGTAACAACATTACCCCTTTAGAACAAATTACCTATTGGATTAGCCTTGCAATCGGAATCTTAATTAAAGGTCCAATAATTTTGATTTTTACAGTCTTACCTATGTTAATTCATTCATTTATAAAAAAAAAAAATTTATTAAAATCTTTATTTTCTCCTCTAGCATTCTTGATTTTTTTATTAATTTCAGTCCCTTGGTTTGTACTTATAACTATTGAATCTCATGGACTATTCTGGCAAGAATCAGTTGGACATGATTTGCTAAAAAAAGTAGGTTCTGGTCAAGAGTCGCACGGTTTCCCTCCGGGTTACTATTTATTAACAACTTTTATTCTTTTTTGGCCAGGTTCGGTATTCATTTTTCCAGCTATAAAATCTTTACTAAATAAGTTTAAGAGAAAATCTAAGGCTTCCGATTCCTTTCTTTTTTTGGTACTAATTATTTTTATTCCATATTTTATTTACGAAATAATTCCAACAAAACTCCCACATTATATATTTCCTGCATACTTCCCATTAAGTGTAATTATATCAAGATATATTATTGAATATGGAATTAATGAAGGTATTGACAAAAGATATCTACCATTGATTCTTTTATATCCATTACTTGTGATTGTGTTGATCTCTTTTGTAATATTCGAGTACTCACAAATTGACGTTAACTTTTTTTTAATTATACTTTCCCTTTCATCTATATTTATAATATTTTGGAAAAAAATTATTAATTGTTTCCAAAAATTTTTAATAATAGCTGCATTGTTCCAACTCTCGCTTTATTTAACTCTTATCTTTTTTGTAAAAGATCGTATTGATTCACTATGGATAGCTAGTAATGTAAATAGTATCATTGATACGAATTTTCCAAAGTATGACTTAATTTATAATTTTGGATTTAATGAGCCAAGTTTAGTTTTTTTAACATCTCATAAATCAAAAAAGATAAACCCACAATACTTAAATACTGGTAATGTAAAAAACAAAAATATATTATTTATAGTAACTGATGAGTTATCAGATAGCTTCAATGATGAAAAATTAAAGGGGTTTAAACTGATTGATGAATTTTCAGGATTTAATTATTCTAAAGGAAAAAAAGTAAAATTTAATATCTTTGATAATATTGAAAATGAATAATGTTAGTAAAATATCTTTTATAATAACAACTAAGTTTTTCATACTAATACTATTAACAACTTTAATTTTTTTTATTTTCTTAGATATTCCTATCTATGAGCTGACAAAGTCATTCAAAGGAATTATTTTTAGTTTTTTTAGAAACATCATTGATCCAATATCGGATATATTTGATCCATTTAATATCATTATTTTATGCTTAATTTTATTGACAATAAACTTAAATATTCATTCCATCTTAAAAAATGACGTGAAGATAAAAACACTAAAAAAAAAAACTAACTTTTCAGAAAAAAAAATTCTAGATTCATTTAGCTTAATTAAATTAATATGCCAACATTTTATAATATCTTTAGCATTAGCAGGAATTATTTGTAATTTGCTGAAATATATAATAGGTGTTTCTCGTCCTAAATATTTTTTTTTGCATGATTATGATAGAGTTAATCCCTTTAATTTTGAACATAAAGTAAATTCATTTCCATCAGGGCATACTCAAGCAGCTTTCACATTAGCTATACTATTAATTATATATACAAATAGATATACAATTTTTATTTTAGTCATGGCAATTCTTATGGCTTTATCGAGAATTTTTATGTCGATGCACTTTCCAAGTGATTTAATCTTTGGGGCTTATGTAGGAAGTTTTATTCCCATAATAGTTTTTAAACTTTATTTTATGAAAAAAATTGAAAAAATTATTTCATCTAATGATATTGAAATTTCTGATCTTTCTAGAATAATGTATTATAGAGTATTTATATGAAAATCTTTATTGTTATTTTGATGACTATAACATTTAAGTTTAGTGACTTGCATGCAGGTAATTGGTGTAAAGCTGTTTATCAAGTAGATATCGCAATGGGAGAACTTACTAGACAAATTTCAAAATGTAAAAATTCTGATAACTTTTTTCTTGCTATTCATACCACATACAAGAATTCTGGTCATTTGATTAATGCATTAATAGCTCAGTATTGTGATATTAGAAGACAAATTATTACAACCAACCCTAGGGAAGGTGATCCATTTTTTACAGTTGTATGTGAATTTAGAAGAAACAAGATCAGAAAATAGTTAAACAAATTTGTTAAAAGTCGTTTATTTTATGAATGCTAAATTTAATAAACAATTTAAGATTTGATAGACTAGAGAAATCTAGACAACATTCTTTCAAAAAAGATCTCGAGAATTATACTTCTTCTGAACTCAGTTTATCTGATTATTCTAAGTTTGATAACAAACATTTATCTTTGGATTGGATTTCTATTTACAGAAAGCAATAAAACCCTAGTAAACTAGGGTTTTATTGGAGGAAATTAAAATAGACTTGAAACTAGTAATAACAAAAATATTGTTGAGAATGTAATTGCACAAAACTTTGTTATTGAAATACTAGCCACAAATATCAATATATAGTAACAATTTTTAGTTGTCAAACAATATATTGATTTTTTGTATTTAAATTTTTACATTTTTTTTTTTAATATTATCTTGTGAGAAAATTAAAAATAGCAGTTATCGGTAGCGGCATATCAGGTTTGGCAACATCATGGATGTTATCAAAATCATGTGATGTTGAATTATATGAGAAAAATAACTACTTCGGTGGGCACGCCAATACCCAAAATGTAAAATTAGGAGATGAGAAACAATTCAAAGTAGATACTGGCTTCATTGTCTTTAATGAAGTTAATTACCCCAATTTATGTGATTTATTTAAAAATCTAGGTGTTGAAACTTATTCAAGTGATATGTCGTTTGCTGCATCAATAAATGATGGTAATGTTGAATATTCAGGTTCATCTTTACTAAATATCTTTGCTCAGAAAAAGAATATTTTTAATTTAAAATTCTTAAAAATGGTTTATGAAATAATAAGATTTTATAGAACCGTTGAAAAAGATGCAGCAAAATATACCGAATATACATTAAAGGACTACCTGGAAGAAAAATGTTATTCAGAATATTTCAAATTTTATCACATTTATCCAATGGCTTCTAGCATATGGTCGTCATCTATAAATGAAATATCAAACTTCCCATTTACTCAATTTGTAAATTTTTTTTCAAATCATGGTCTTTTAAATTTAGTAAATAGACCCAAATGGAGAACAGTTGTTGACGGTAGTCAAGCATATGTAAAAAAGATTATAGATTCACCTAATTTAAAATCATTTAAAAATGCTAATGTGAAAGTCATTAAATGTAATAAGAATGGAGTGAATTTAACAATTAATAAAAAGCAAAAAAGATTTGATCATGTTGTTGTTGCAGTACATTCCGATCAAGTTATAAGGCTAGTAAGTTGCTTAGGTGATAAACAAAAAAAACTTTTCAAAAAAATTAAATATTCAGTTAATAAAGTATACTTACATACTGACGATCAATTTATGCCAAAAAGAAGAAATGTGTGGGCGAGTTGGAATTATATTCAAGGTAAAGGAAATAAAAAAAAACTGTCTGTTACCTATTGGATGAATAAGTTACAAAAACTAGATACAAAAAAAAATATTTTTGTAACTTTGAATCCAGAAAAATCGCCTTTAAAAGGTAAATTAATTAAAACAGTATTATATAACCATCCATTATTTGATCTAGATACATTTAAGACTCAAAAAAAAATCAAAAAAATTCAAGGTTTGAATAAATTATGGTTTTGCGGGGCTTATTTAGGATATGGTTTTCATGAAGACGGAATTAAATCTGGCTTATCTGTTGCAAGTAAAATTTTAGAAACAAAATAATATGGAACAAATAAGTTTTCAAGAAAACACAATTTTTTCAGGATTAGTTTCACACACCAGATTATTACCCTTTCAGCATACATTTAAATATAGAGTTAATTATTTCTGGTTTAGTTTAGATAATTTTAGAAAATATAAATTTTTCAAAAAGAATGAATTCAGTTTATTCTCTTTTTACGATAAAGATCATGGTCCAATTGAGAAGGATGTGGACTTATATGAATATTTGAAGAAAAAAATTGATTCTAAAGTGTTAAGTATATCACATATTAAGGCATTTTGTTTGCCTAGAATTGTAGGTTATAACTTTAACCCAATATCAATTTTTGTTTGTTATAATTCAAGAAAAATTCCCAATACAATAATTTTTGAAGTAAATAATACATTCAGAGAAAGACATATATATTCATGTAAGATTTTAAGAGAAAAGGAGATTTTTAATCTTAAGAAAAAATTTTATGTTTCTCCCTTTTTTTCTGTTGAAGGGTATTACAAAGTTCAATTTAAAATAAATAACAAAAAAATTAACTTGATTATCGATTATTATTTGAATAAAAAAAAAGTATTTAACGCATCGTTTAATGGTATCCCTAGAAAAATGAGTAACTCAAACTTAATTAAAACTTTTTTATTATCTTTGACCCAAAATATTAAAGTAACTCTCTCGATATATATTCAAGCCTTGAAACTTTTTTTAAAAGGAGCCAGATATATTAAACGTCCAAAATTTTCAAAAACTATTTTTACAAATACAAATGACCAGTAATTCAGATTTTAAGCAAAAGATTGATTTATTTTTGTCAGTTCTAAAGCAAAGCAGGTTCGGGAATATATCTGTATTCCATAAAAATAAAAAATTATTAGACTTTAAAGCACCAGAAGTAGGACCAAATGCAGAAATTAACATAATCAATGAAAAATGTTTAGATGATTTCTTTTTGAAAGGTGATCTTGGCTGGGCAGAAAGTTATATTCAAAAAAATTGGGAAACAAATAATTTATCGATGTTTCTTGAGTGGGGGGCAAAAAATTTTCATGAGTTTACAAAATTTATAAGAGGAAAATGGTACATAATATTTTATCTTAGACTCAAACATTATTTGAATAATAATTCAAAGAAAGGGTCAAAGAAAAATATTCATTTTCATTATGATTTGGGAAATAAATTTTATGAGAAGTGGCTTGATAAATCTATGACCTACTCATCGGCCTATTTTAAAAAAGAAAATGAATCTTTACTATCTGCACAGATTAATAAGTATCAAAATCTCGCAAATTTAGTTCAAATTAAACCGGGTGATAGAGTGCTTGAAATAGGTTGTGGTTGGGGCGGATTTTCAGAGTTTCTGGCAACAAAATATAAGGCCAAGGTAACAGCGATTACAATCTCCAAAAATCAATACGTAGCTGTCAAAAAACGAATTAGTGAAAAAAATCTTAAAGATTTGATTAGAGTTGAACTTAAAGACTACAGAGATATTAAGGGAAAGTTTGATAAAATTGTGTCTATTGAAATGTTTGAGGCGGTTGGCGAAAAGTATTGGAATATATTTTTTAATAAACTTAGTGAAAGTCTTAATGTAAATGGATGTATTGGGTTACAAACAATTACTATCGAGGAAAGATTTTTTAAAACCTATAAAAAGTTCCCTGACTTTATACAAACCTATATTTTCCCAGGTGGGATGCTACCTTCCATACCAGCTATAAGTAAGCTGATGTCAAATAGTGGTCTTGAAATAGAAAAAAATATGATGTTTGGTTCCCACTATGCTAAAACATTAGAACATTGGAGAGAATCATTTCAAAAGTCTATTTCTTCACTTAAGGTATTAGGATTTAATGAAAAATTCTATAGAATGTGGCAATATTATCTAAGTTATTGCGAAGGTGGATTTAGATCTGGCAACATAAACGTCGGTCAATTTCTAATAAAAAAAAATTAATTGGTTTTTAATTGAAACATATATTTTATTCACTTCCTGCCTTTGCATTTGCAATCCCAACATTCCCAGTAATGGTGTTCCTACCTGCCCTTTACTCTGAAAACTTTGGACTTAGTGTTTCATATATAGGAATTGTTTTATTTATAGCAAAAATCTTTGATATAATCACAGATCCTGTTATGGGTTTGTTAAACGATAAAAGGATTTTGAGCAGAAAATTTTGGATAATAATTGGAGCAATACTTTCTGGACTCTCGTTACATAAATTATTCCAGCTGGAAAGTTTACCTTATAATGAATATTTATTTATTTGGATAGTATTACTTTACGTTGGGTGGACAATGTTTCAAATTCCTTACTTATCAATAGGTTATGAAATAGAGGATAACTATCATGATAGAACAAAGTTAAGTGCATCTAGAGAGTTTTTTGTTTTACTAGGGTTATTTTGTTCCTTATCAATTCCGATGATTGTTGAATTAGATAATAAAGAATTAGTCAAAAGTTTAGTCAATTTAGCTTTAATCTCAGGTTTTTTGGGGTTAGTTTGCTTTTTATTTTTTGTTAGAATTAAAAGGCCCAAAGCTAGGGCAAAACTCTCCATCAACACCATTTTGAATTTAAAGAAAAATTCAAAAATAAAGAGATTATTTTTTATATGGTTTTTAAACTCTCTTGCAAATGTTTTCCCAATGATTCTTTTCGTTTTTTTTATTACTTATGTTTTAGGAGGAAATGATGGAAATAGGCAGGAAACCTTATTTTACTATTTTCTTTTTTCAGTAATTGGAATTCCAATTTGGACTTTCTTGTCAAAAAAAACTAATAAAGTTTTTACATGGAGAATTTCATTAGTATTATCGGCTATTTTTTTTTCACTAGTTTTACTCTTAGAAAATGGAAATTTTACTTATTTTATAATTATATCATGCTTAACAGGACTATGTTTAGGAGCTGACTTACTTATTCCATTATCTATACAGGCAGATATGATTGATCTTCATAAAATGGAATTTAAGGAGGATATATCAGGCTTTATTTTTTCAGTAATTACATTTCTGAATAAGATATCTTTTGCAATAGCAAGCATATTTATTTTTGGAATCCTAGGCATGCTTAATTTTGATTCTGATATGGATATAAACCAAGAAAGTAAATACTTTATCATATTTAGTTATGCTGTAATTCCTATAATACTTAAGTTAATTGCATCACGCCTTCTTAAAAGATTTAATTTTACTGAAAATGAATTAATAACTATACAAAAAGAAATAAATATGTGAAAAAATGTTAAGAATTAATATATTAAGTTTATGAAATTTTTTTTTTTAACAGTTTCACTTTTTCTGTTTTCTTGTTCAACTGATATGAATATTCAAAGTTTTAAAAATAATAAGCCAGAATTGATTTTAGAGGATTATTTTAACGGAAAAACAAGAGCATGGGGCCTGTTTCATGATCGATTCGGTAATCTTAAGCGTTCTTTTGAAGTAGATATCAATGGCGTGTTAGATGGTAATACACTTACTCTTGATGAGAAATTTACATATAATGATGGAGAAAAAGAATCTAGATTATGGACAATTAAAATTCTTGAAAATAATAAGTATTCTGGAACTGCAGATGATGTAGTAGGTGAAGCTATTGGAGAGTCGTCGGGAAATGCACTTCATTGGAAATACAAACTTAACTTGAAAGTAAAAAACTCAGTAATACAAGTTGATTTCGATGATTGGATGTTTCTTCAGGAAGAAGATATCTTGATTAATAGAGCTGAAGTTAAAAAGTGGGGATTAAATCTTGGAGTTGTAACAATAACTTTTGTCAAATCTCGTTAATTTTTTTTATGAATTAATCTAAATATTCTTCCTATAAAAGGAAGTTTACAGTAAAAATTATACCCTGTGTCCCAAAAATCAATGTGACGAATGATCTTTCCTTTATTAACAATTATTTCACTCATTCCATCAAATTCATGAGAGATTCCCCGGTAATAGAACTTAAAATGCCACTTTATAATAGATTTATTTTTTTTATAAAATATTTCATCAATTATGAATTTAGGTTTATCAAGAACATCAAACATCTTTTTGAATAACTTTTCTAATTTTTCTTTCCCTTCTATTCTATTAAAAGGGTCTTCAAACTCTATACTATCTGATACATAACTGATAAGTGTTGAAATATTATTTTTAGTAAGTTTTTGATAGGACTTTGCATATTGTTCAACTACTTTTTTTATCATGGTAATCTTACAAACTTATTAATTACGTTAAAATATATACCATACGGAAGCATTCGTAGAAATTTCATCATCAGAACAAGTCTTTTTGGGAAATAAATTTCAAAATTATTAGATTCAAGGTTACTCAAAATTCTTTGGGCCGCTTCATCTGATGAAAGTAAGAATGGCATTTTAAACTTATTCTTATCTGTCATCGGTGTTTTTACAAAGCCAGGATGAACTACTTGAACTTTAATTTTAAATTTTGCAAGCTCAATTTTTAAGGTTTCTGCCAAAAAGGTAAGCGCAGATTTTGTTACACCATATATTCCAGCACCTGGAAGCCCGGTGAATCCAGCAGGAGATGATACAAAAACTAAATGCCCCTGCTCTTTCTTTTTCATATATTCCAACACTCCAGATAAACAATTAATAACACCCATTAAGTTAATATCTATTACAGACCTGATATTTTTTGGGTTAATATTTTCAATAGGGCCAGGATTGTAAGTGGCTGCATTAAATATAATAACATCAAGTGCTTTATACTTTCTTATTATGAATTCTGAAATTTTTAGACAATCTTTTTCATTTGACACATCACCAGTCATTGGAATGATGTTTTTATTATTCTTAGACGTTTTTTCTAATTTTGATTTGGTTCTACCGCTTATAACAACTGTATTACCAAGTTTGGCAAGTTTTACTGCTAGTTGACCACCAATACCAGACCCACCACCTGTGATCCAAAAAACTTTATTGGTCATGAGTAACATCAAAGTTTTTATCTTTATATTCTATTTCCGTTCCATCCTTTATAAAAATCATTTTTACCCAATTTTTACTATCATCATACCAAATGTCTATAATGACGTCCTCTCCAGTTTGTTCTTTTCCCACTAACTTATAATGTTTTGTATTTAGTTTATTATTATAAATTTTTTCCTCGCCTAAAAAAGTTATATTAAAATTTATTACGCTACAATCCTGAGTATTTAACGTGGTTTTGTAGTTTGATTCAACTAGTTCCATTCTCCAATAGCTTGTTGGCATCATATAACTATTTGTATTTTTTTCTCCGGATGACCCCTTAATTTTATAAGTACCTTCTTGATTATTTAGTGTACAGAATAGAGAATCCCCATTCTTATCTGTTTTGCTATTAAGTTTGTTTAGTTCACCATTTTGCCATTTTTCTATGTTTTTATGAAAATAATCATAAACAACGAAACCTAGGAAAGTTACTTCAAATTTTATCTCTATATCTGCTGTGGTCTCTTTTCCATTAGTGTAAAAGTTAAGCTTATGATAACCAATAAGACCATCGTTTCTATAAACATTGAAATGGATATCTTTGGGTTCAAATGATTGTTTTGAATTTACATTATCGAAAATAATGCTTAACAAAAATAAGTATAGAAGTTTCACTTTATTATAATTACTGTATGGCTGGTCAGACTTAAGAGACCAGCCATAGCAATTTTATTTAACGTCTTTGACCAAAAAGTTGAATTAACATAATGAATAGGTTTATGAAGTCTAGGTAAAGTGTTAATGCACCCATAATTGCTTTTTTACCTTCATTACCAGTACCATCAAAATACATAGCTTTTATTCTTTGCGTATCGTATGCAGTCAGACCAGCAAAAACTAAAACACCGATAACTGAAATACCAAATTGAAGAGCTGAACTAGCAACAAAAATATTAACAATAGATGCTATCAATATACCAATCAACCCAATAAACAGAAATGAACCCCAACCAGTCAGGTCTTTTTTGGTAGTGTATCCATAAAGACTTAAAGCACCGAACGCACCCGCGGATATGAAAAATACTCTTGCGATTGATTCACCTGTATATTGAATAAAGATTGACGATAAAGATAATCCCATTACAGCAGCAAATGTCCAGAAAAGCATCTGAACTGTACTTTCTCTCATTTTGGAAATGCCCATATTAAGAGCAATTATAAAACCAAGCGGGGCAAGCATTATTATAAATGCCAATGGTGAACCGTAAATTACGTTACCAAAAGCTGTCATTGTGTTTGACTGAAAGTCAAAAGCCATAGTTGAGGTTAAGTGAGCTATAACACCAGTAAGCGCCAGTCCAACAGCCATGAACGAATATACCTTGTTCATATATGCTTTAAGACCTAAGTCAATTTCAGCTGCAGAACTCCTAGTTTTTACATCTCTTTTGTAGTCGTAAGCCATAGTTTTCTCCTTATTAGTAATAATATTTAAATGTATTATACTACTTTTATTCAATAGTTTAAATATGTTACAATTTTTTTAATTCAAGAGGAATTTATATATGAAATATACAAAGTTAGGAGATACTGATATTAACGTAAGCTTAATATGCTTAGGAACAATGACATGGGGCGAGCAAAATACAGAAAAAGAGGCCTTTGAACAAATGAATCTTGCTCTTGAAAATGGAATAAATTTTTTTGATACAGCTGAACTTTATTCAGTGCCGCCCAAAAAAGAAACTTGGGGTTCAACTGAAAAAATTATTGGAAATTGGTTTAAGGAAAAGAAAAATAGAAATGAAGTAATTTTAGCCACTAAAGTGACAGGAAGATCTGGAATGAAATGGTTCAGAAATAAAGAAACAAGACTCAATAAAGAGCAAATTACAGAGGCATTAAATGGAAGTCTAAAAAGACTTAAAACAGATTATGTTGATCTTTACCAATTACACTGGCCTGATAGAAAATCCAACTTTTTCGGTAAACTTGGTTATAATCACGAGCAGGAGGATGATTATATAGATATCAAGACCCAACTTGAAGCTTTAGAGACCTTAGTAAAAAGTGGCAAGGTTAGGTATATTGGATTATCTAATGAAACTCCTTGGGGACTAATGAAATTTCAGTCAGTCGCGAAAATGTATAATCTGCCAAGAATTATGTCTGTTCAAAACCCCTATTCACTTTTAAATAGAAGCTATGAAGTAGGAATGGCTGAAATTTCGATTAGAGAAAAATGTGGATTACTTGCCTACTCTCCACTTGCCTTTGGAATGCTTACAGGAAAATATGATTATGGACAAAAACCAGATGGAGCGAGGCTAACTTTGTTTGGACAAATGTTCACTCGCTATACTAAAGATAATGGACTAAAGTATTCAGAAAAATTCAATGAACTAGCTCGCTCAAACGACTTGTCACCAACTCAAATGGCACTAGCCTTTGTCAATTCTAGACCCTTTGTAACAAGTAATATAATCGGCGCTACTACCACTGAACAATTAATGGAAAATATTAATGCAGTCAATATAGAACTTGATGAAATGTTGTTAGATGAAATAAATAAAATTCACGAAGAATGTCCTTACCCTTGCCCTTAAGTATTTTTTCTCTTAACACTAAAAGTTGTTAAAGTGATGAGAATGATTCCAATAAAATTTTGTAGACTTATTGTTTCATTTAAAAAGAAAAACCCCAAGCCCGTAGAAAATATTATTCTTGAATAGCTTAGTATTATAACTTCATTAGTTGGGCTCGATTTAAATGATTCTGTATTAAAATATTGACCTGCTAATGCAGTAAGCGTTATCAAAAGAAAATTAAAATGATCCAAGAACAATGATAAATCAATTTTTTCTTTGAAGAGTAAATAAAAAATTATGGTTGAGAAAAAAGAATGGTTAAGGAGAATATTTTTTGTGTCTTCTTTTTTACTAAGATATGAAATTGACAAAATACCTCCGGAAACGCATAGTGCAGAAAAAAGTGACATATAAATTCCTATATTATTATCTATAGCTTTAGGATTAGAAATAAGAAAGATGCCAGAAAAACCAACAAAAATATAAACTATATTTATAGGTTTGACATTTTCCCTAAAAAATATTAATGCTAAAATCGTTGTGAAGAAAATCTTTGTATAGCCTATAGTACTGGCTTGTGCGAGAGTAAGGTGGTTGAGTGAATTATAACCAAAATACATTGCTAAAACGCCAAAGATAGCTCTTAAAAAATGAATATTAATATTATCAAAATTATAATTTTTGAAAGAAAAGGTTTTTCTACTGATAAAAAATATAATAATTAAGAAAATAACTCCCCACAGGGATCTAAAAAAGACGATATTTTCTATACTACTACTTTCTAATTCCAATTTAATTTGAAAACCTAGTAATGAAAAAAAACAACAACTTATGATCTGATAATAGGGTTTAAAACTTTTCATCGCTCCTTATTTGTTTTATTAAAATATTATTTAATATTAATAATCCGATTGAGCTTATTATCACAATATAATCAAGTTTTTCATCGAAAAAAAACAATCCAAGTAAAGTTGCAAATATTAATTTTGAGAATTCAAATGGCATTAAATTAGTGAGTTGTTCCATGCTCAATGCTTTAGTCCATAAATAATTACCAATAGTAGCAAAAATTGCTATTAGTAATAAATATAAAATAACAGTTAGGTTATTTGGATGCACCCATACATATAACGATGGTATTAAAGATATTGGTGTCATTATACAAACCATACTTAACATTAAAGTTAAAACGGACTCTGTCTTTGATATTTTTTTAACAAGTAGTCCAGCAATAGCATGCATTATAGAAGCTAATAAAGCTATTAAAGCACCTAATTTCAGTTCTAAATCAGGCCTAATGAGTACTACAGTCAAAATGAAACCAAGAATAAGTACAGTATTATTTGTTTGAGCAACTCTCTCCTTAAAAAAAAGGATTGCACCAAAATACATAAAAAGAGGTGTTGTAAAGCTAATCGCCATAGCTTGTGATAAAGGAATTAGGGTGTAAGACCAGAATAAAAGAATCATAGTAATACCACCAAATAAACCTCTTAAAATAAGAAGTTTAATATTCTGTTTATTTTTGACTAAAACTTTTTGTCGCAAAACAAAGGGTAATATAAACAACAAACTTATAATATTTCTAAAAAAAGCTTGTTCAAAGGGATGTACTTGATTGGATAAAAACTTAATCAATGCTGCAAGGATTGAAAAAGATAGACAAGATAGTATTATTAGAAAAACGGCATACATTTTATAATTCAACTATAGTTTCTTGCAATTTAGTTTTAATTATGTCAATAAAAATAATGTTTAATTTTTCTTATCTAACAATTTTAATCACAAGTTTATTATTATTCGCAGGGTTGATTGAGTCTAAGGAAATTTCAAAATTTAAGGATTGGTCTTCTTATGCAGAAGGTGAAGGAAAAAATCTTGCATGCATGGCAGTATCTAAACCAAAAAAGTCAGAGGGTAACTATAAAAGAAGAGGTGATGTTTTTGCTATTATTACTCACTTACCGGGACAAGATAAATTCAATGAGTTCAGTATAGTTGCTGGTTATAACTTTAAAACAGATAGTAATCCAGAGGCTACAATAGGCGATATGAAGTTTCAATTATTTACATCTGGATCCCGCGCATGGAGTTTTAGTCCATCAGACGATGAAAAAATTATAAAATATCTTAAATCTTCTATGAAAATGAAGATTGTAGGAACCTCCTCAAGAGGAACAATTACAACAGATACATATTCATTAATGGGTTTTAGTAAAGCTTACCAGGCAATAAATGAAGCTTGCAATAAAAAATAATTTAATAAAATGAAAAAAAAAATTGTTTTAGCTTTTTCAGGTGGTTTAGATACATCAATCATTCTCAAATGGCTCCAAAATGAATACGATGCAGACGTTGTAACTTTTACTGCTGATATTGGTCAAGGAGTAGAAGTTTCTCAAGCTATCGAAAAAGCAAAGACACTTGGGGTGAAAGAAATCTTTGTTGAAGATCTTCGAGAAGAATTTGTCAATGATTACGTTTTTCCAATATTTAGGGCAAATACAGTTTATGAGGGATATTATTTGTTAGGAACATCCATAGCTAGACCTTTGATAGCTAAAAAACAAATCGAAATAGCAAGAAACGTTAAAGCTAAATATGTTTCACATGGTGCTACTGGTAAAGGTAATGATCAAGTAAGATTTGAGCTAGGTTATTATGCAAATAATCCTGCTATAAATGTAATAGCTCCTTGGAGAGAATGGGATTTGAAGTCTAGAGATCAACTTTTAAACTATGCAATGAAAAATCAAATAGAAATTCCGAAAGATAAATTAAATGAAGCTCCATACTCAATGGATGCTAACTTGTTGCATACCTCGTATGAAGGAAAAGTGCTCGAGGATCCTTGGTCTGCTCCTGATCAAGATATGTTTCTGAGAACTGTTAGTCCAAAAAATGCTCCCGACAGAATCACGGAAATCATTTTAGGCTTTAAAGAAGGGGATCCAGTATCTATCAATAAAAAGAATTACTCACCTGCAAATTTGTTGACTGAATTAAATAGAGTGGGCGGAGAAAATGGAGTAGGAAGGTTAGATATAGTTGAGAATAGGTATCTAGGAATGAAGTCACGTGGTGTTTACGAAACTCCTGGAGGTGAAATAATACTTAAAGCACGAAGGGCAATTGAAAGTATAACGTTAGATGGAGAGTCATCTCATTTAAAAGATGAAATTATGCCAAAGTATGCAAAGTTAGTTTACAACGGATATTGGTTCTCCCCTGAAAGAGAAATGCTCCAGGCTCTTATTGATGAAAGTCAGAAAAGAGTCAATGGATCTGTAAAATTGGAAATTTATAAAGGTAATGTTGTCGTAGTTGGAAGAAAATCTGATGACTCGCTTTACTCAAAGGATATAGCAACATTCGAGGAAGATGATGTTTTTGACCAAAAAGATGCAGAAGGCTTTATAAAACTAAATGCTTTAAGATTAAAGATCCTTAAGAATAGAGGATAGGTCGGGTAGTTCCATATCGAATTGTCTATAAGATGTAAGAAGAGTATTTAGCAGCAAGCAAGCTATTGTCATCGGACCCACACCTCCTGGCACGGGCGTTATCTTTGATGAGTTTTCTAGACACTTGTTATAATCTACATCACCAACAAGTAATTTTTTACCATCCCTTTCTATTCGATTAATGCCAACATCGATCACAATGGCACCTTTTTTTATCCAACTTCCTTTAACCATTTCTGGAATCCCTACAGCCGCCACAACAATGTCTGCTTGTTTAACCATTGACTGCAAGTCATTTGTTCTTGAGTGACAAACCGAAACTGTTGCATTCATTCCAAGGAGTAATGCAGCCATAGGCTTCCCAACAATATTTGATCTTCCAATAATCACAGCATGTTTTCCTGATAAATCTGGTTCAAGCATTTTCAACATTATACTACAACCAAGAGGTGTACATGGTACAAGTGCATCCATTCCAGACCAAAGTTTCCCAACATTCACAGCATGGAATCCATCTACATCTTTTTTGGGAAGAATGGTATCCAAAACTTTATCTGCATTTATATGTTGGGGAAGGGGCAGTTGTACTAGTATGCCTTGTATTGAATCATCATTATTTAGTTTATTGACTATTTTTAGTAATTCTTCCTCAGAGACATCTTCATTAAGTTTATGTTCAACGGAATTAAATCCTACTTCTTTGGTTTTTTCTGTTTTATTTTTGACATATACTTTACTTGCAGGATTTTCTCCAACTAAAACAACAGCTAATCCAGGAGTTTTTCCTGAACTTTTAATAAGTTGACTTCCAAAATTTTTTATTCTATCACGAATCTTGCTAGATACGAGCTTACCATCAATTACTTTATCATCAGACATATTTTCTCCTACATAAAACCATATTTAGTAATAATAAACTGCAAACCTTCTATCAATATTATCAATACAACTGGAGCGATATCAATTGAACCAAAATTTGGAGTAAATTTTCTTATAACGCTAAGAACGGGTTCGATCAATCTAAATAAAAAATTCATAATTATTGATATAAATTGACTGTTAGTATTGATAATATTAAAGGAAATTAGCATGCTTATTATAACATAAATGATTATTGCATATTTATAAAAATTTAAGAGTTGAAAAGATATATATAAAAGAAAATCAAAAAAAATCATGATAAAAATTTTATATTATGAAAATGGATAACTATCAAATGAATTTTGAACTAAGCCGCGCAATAGATTTTCAAAAGAACTTGGATACAGAATTGATGCTAAAAATTGTGGGCGAACTCTTTGATAAGAAAAACCTACTAAACCAAAACTTTTATAAACATGCAAATTTTATTATAACTGAGCTGTTTTTTTGTTGGCTTGAGTCAGAAAATCAATTTTTGTCTGTTTCAATGTCAAAAAGAGGATATAGATCCAAATCAAGGTATAATCCCAGTGAACTATCATCATATAGTATAAAACTGATAAAGTATTTGAAAGATGCAAACTTAATTGACTTTCAAAAAGGTTTTTATGATACAAGAACTAAGAGAGGTAGATTATCAAGAATAAGAGCTAATAGCTCTGTCATTAATTATTTTAGAAAGATTAAACTAAAAAATTTATCTAAAATTGATCATAAAAAAAGAGAATATGTATATTTCTTTAAAGATAAAAATTACTCAGAATATAGAGATAACTTTAGAACTCACGAATTAAGAGAAATACTTAAAGTTTATAATAAAATAATCAAAAAGAATTTTTTCGATATTCCCTGTCACCATGAAAATCAGATAACTAGATACGATAATAAAGAAATAAATTTATCAATTTTGAACTCAACGTTAAACTGCTGCTTCTACGACAAACTTGATGAACCTTACATACTAAACGGTTGTTGGTGGAATAAACTTCACGAGTCAAATATTATGAAATACAAAAGGAATTTCATTATAAATAATTCTGATACTGGTTATATTGATTTGTTAGAATTTTTTCCCATTTTCTTACTTAAATTTTTTGAAACAAAAATTGACCTTACTAGTTCATACTCCGACAACTTTAGTTATAATGAAAAATGTAATTTAATTCTTAAATTATTAAGATCCAAGAATCATGAATTTTTTAAAACTTCTATCTTGAGAGAAAAAAAGAGATATGGTCTTGGTGATTTTAATAATGAGAATTTAAGAAAAATGTTAAATTTATTTATAGAACAACATGGTCATTTAAGTATATATTTAAAAGATAAAAATATTAATTGGGATTCCTTTTGTTCAGAAATTTTTATTGAATTATTAAAAACAAATTTAAATTTCGATAATCCAATTTACTTATTAAAAGATAAAATATATTTTTCTGTTAGCCACCAAAAAAGCTTAATTTCAAATTTAGTTAAAATATTAGAAAAAAAGTTTAAGGTTAGGGAAATTTCAATTAAGATAGAATTATGTAAGGAATTAAAATCTAATAAAAGTAAATTCTTGAATAGCTTTTTGCGTGTCAAAGAAAATATTGCAGGAAGATATATTAAAAATTTAAAAAATTTTGAGAGAAATATTAAAAATGGAAGTTAAAAAATTAGGAATAGACCAACTAAAGTTTTCTAGAGGAAGCAAGATTTACTCCAAAGGAGAGAAGGCACATTTTGCATATTATGTTCATTCTGGAAAGGTAAATATTTACAGTCCTGGTGGCCTGCTTTTAGGCCAAATTGGAGAAGGGGAAATTTTTGGGGAAAGAGGACCATCTCTAGATGAGTCAAGGTCAGTATCAGCAGAGGCTTCAACAAATTGTATTCTTTACCCAATAAATGAGAAAACAATAAAAAAAAAAATTAAGGAAGCTGACCCTGTTGTTAGAGCAATAATGAGGAGCTTGCTAATTAGGTTGAATGACATAAATATGAAAAGTGAAGATTTTTGGAGAAGTTTAAATGTAATGACTTCAATCTCCGAAGATAAAGACTAGAGTGTATTCTTTCCTTGCCTGTGCAGGGTGTTTTCTTCACCTTGTACTAAGTTCCAAAATTCTTTCATATAGTCATCACCGAATCTACTGATGCTGAACTTTTTATAATCAAATTTTTTAGTGATATTATTTTCGTTCATTATTTCCTCAGCTACTGATTCTCCTAGGACCGGTGAATATTTCATAGCTTGTCCTGACCCTAGGTTGTGGTAAAGGTTTGAGTATTTTGAGTCTTCACCTAGGATAAATCTCAAATCTGGAGTAATATCAAAAAAAGACCGGTAACCGGAAGCATAAACTGTTTTGTCAATGTTAGAGAATCTCTTTTTTGAAATATCTTCGTAGTTTTTTATTTGATTATACGCTAGTGATTGATTCATAGGCTCATTCAAGTATTCACCACCACTTACAGATGTAAGATCGTTAATAAAATTTTTAGCAATTTCATAAACTGATCTTTTCCTTGGTTGGTGTGCATGCATTTTATTACCTCTCCATGATCTGAAGTAGCAAAGATTTGTATAGTCTGCAATTATTGGATATTCATATTTTATTTGGCGTGGACTTTCCATCCAATTAACAACAGATACAGGTTCAATTGTTACTGGAATTTTTAAACCAACTTTTGAGAAAAGTTGTGAGCTCCATGCTCCAGTTGCATTGACGAAGTTTTTAGCATCGAACTTACCATTATTAGTTGTACAGCTTAGAATTTGATTTCCTTTGAAAATAATAGAGTCAACTTCGGTTTTTTCAAACAAATCTACTCCATTTTCATCTATAGCACTATAAAGAGTCGACCTTAATATACTTGGATCTAACTGAAATGCTGCTGGTTCGAAGAAATATGATTCTTGTTCATCTGTTATTAAAGTTGTACCACACTTCGATATCGCAGATTTTGAATCAATTTCCTCAAAAGTTAAATTAATCTTTTTCATTCTTTCAGACAAGTTAGTCCAAACAGGGTTTTCACCTTCTTCGTTCTTTTTGGCTATCCATATGGCGCCAAATTCGTCAAGCTCAATGTCAAGACCCCAAATAGGTGAAAGGTTTTTCCACATTTTGGTGCTCAGTGAAGCCATCATAGATGCATCTGGATCAGCGTTAGCAGATCTTACAATTCCTGAATGTCTAGATGATTCGGCTGCGCAAAGTACAGCTTTCTCTATAAGACATACTTTTTCACCCTTACCAACTTTATTGAGTTTTCTCTGAAGAGATACTGCTGTAGCTGCTCCAAGGCATCCCCCACCAATTATTACTGTATGATACATATTTTAATTTCTATATTTATTGTTATAAATAGAGGATAAAATGTCAAATTCAATAAATTTTAATTTTAAAAAAAAAAGAAATGGTAGATTTACCTACTTGTATGTCTCTTTAAAAGAGCATAAAAAGTTTGATCTATTAAGTTTAACTCGTCGAAATTCGACTAAATACCCTTACTTTTTGGAAAGTTCTTCAAGTGGAAACAGTTCTAACAGAAGCTCCATAATGTTTTATTCTCCTAAAATTATATTACAAAAACCAAAAGGTGCCGATAGCAATTTCTTTAATGAACTAAATGAACTATGGAAAAAAAATATCATTGAACAAAAAGATATATATCACGAAAATTTTAAAATTCCATTCTTTGGAGGGTGGTTTGTATATTTGGGTTATGAGATGGTGAAGGAGATTGAAAGAAAACTAAATATACCAGAATCGCCTTATCTATTACCAGATGCATTTGCTTCAAGAGTCAGCACGGCAATAATATTTGATAATGTTGAAAAAAACTTATTTATTGTAACTGATAAATTTAAGGATTACGAAAAGGATTTTAATGATATTTTAAATGATATTAACTCTATAGATCACGAGGCGATAAATACATCTGAAAAAGGCTCAATTGAAATTATTAGTAAGGGGTCATCTGAGGAACATCAAGAGCAGGTTAAATCTTGTATTGATTACATTTATCAAGGCGAAATTTTTCAGGCAAATTTATCAAGGCTCTGGAATTATAAAATTTCAGATAAAATTTCTGATGTTGAAATATATAAACAACTCAGAAAAACAAATCCCTCGCCTTTTTCTGGTTTAGTAAAATTTAATGATAGTACTATTATTAGTTCTTCACCAGAAAGGTTAATTTCAATAAATAATAAACATCTTCAAACAAGACCTATCGCAGGAACCAGACCCCGTGGTGCTTCAGGAATTTTAGACATTCAACTTTCTAATGAATTGATTAACTCTGATAAAGAAAAAGCAGAACATCTTATGCTTGTTGATTTAGAAAGAAATGATATTTCAAGAGTTTGCAAACCTGGTACAGTCAAAGTAGATGAGATGATGTCAATAGAATCCTATGCTCATGTTCATCATATTGTTTCAAACATATGTGGTGAGTTAAAAGAGGAAATTTATCCGGCAGATGTTATTAAAGCTGTTTTTCCCGGAGGGACAATTACTGGTTGCCCCAAAGTGAGATGTATGGAAATACTTGGTGAACTTGAAAAAGAAGGTAGAGGACCGTACACAGGGTCAATAGGATATTTAACACATTCAGGTAATATGGATTTTAATATATTAATTAGAACGATGTTACTGGAGAAAAATAAACTCTACTTTAGAGCAGGTGGCGGAATTGTTGCGGATTCTATTCCACAAAATGAAACACTCGAAACGGAAGCAAAAGCTAATGGAATGTTAAAAGCGGTTGGAACTTTTATAAATGACTAAATCTATTTCATTAATAAATGGAGAATTTAAGGAAACAATATCGGTTTATGATAGAGGGTTATCCTATGGTGACGGTTTATTTGAAACTATGATTTGGCATAAAAAAAGTGGAGGTAAACCAATTTTTTTTGTTGAATATTGGAAACGTCACATAATGAGATTAATTAAAGGTTGTAAAATTTTAAAAATCCCACCGCCAAATTTGGATGTTCTTGAAAAATCTAGAAAAAAGATACTTAAGAGATCTTATATCGAAGGCTTAAACAATGGAATATTGAAAGTACTATTGACAAGGGGTGTTGGAGGTAGAGGTTATAAATTTGATCGCTCTATGAAACCAACAATGATATTCCAGGTTTTTCCTTATAAAAAACCTGAAAAAGAAAACTATTTGAATGGAGTAAATGTGAAATTTTGTAAGACGCAAATTTCAACTAATGACAATATATACGGAATAAAACATTTGAATCGACTTGATTCAGTACTTGCAAGGTCTGAGTGGAAAAATAATTATTTTGAGGGTGTATTTAGTGATCATAAAGGTAACCTGGTAGAGGGTACAATGACAAATATATTTTTTATAAAAGATAATATTCTATATACACCTAAGTTAAATTCAGCCGGAATTGATGGTGTGATGAAGAAAGTTGTTAAGGATAAAGCAGGTCTTTTTTTTAAAAAATTTGTCTCAAAAAAAATAAACATTGATGAAGTTGAATTTTATGACGGTATGTTTATTACAAACTCTGCTATAAAAATATTACCTGTCAAAAAATTAGGTCTAGTAAAGTTTAATATCACTAGAGAAATAAAAGGGATGATTGATTTTTATGATTACCAAAATTCCAAGAGAGTTGATAATTTAGAACTAATCTAGTTCATATTTATCATTGATTTTTTTAAGAAAGCTCTGATCTATTTTCTCTATTTTTTTTAAATCCTCAAACTCTTTTTTCGCCAATCCTCTATTACCTAAATAACTTAATATATCTATTATTAATTCTCTTGATTTCAAGTCATTTGGATATGAAGTTTTCAATTTAGCAAGTAGCTTTAATGAGCTTTTAAACTGATCAGTATTTTTCTTTAGTATAGCATATTCAAATAGTAAATTTTTATCGAGAGGAAATTCTTTCAGACCCTTTTTAAAATATAAGTCTGCTTTTTGAGGATAACCACCTATACTGCAAGCTCTAGCAAGAACCAACCAACCCTCTTTATCCCTAGGGTTCTGTTTTAATTTTTCTTCTAAATAAATAATTAATCTATTGGGATCAAGATTTTCTAATCCATCATTTGAGTTAACAATATCTTCAACAATGATTTCATTATTTTCATAAAAGTGAAAACTTTCTACATTTCCTTTTAAAAAATAGATTATTGAAACTCCGAAAAAAAGAAAAAAAAAAGTAATGGATTTATTTCTTTGCCCCTCTGTTAAATAAAAAGATATAAGAAATATCACAATTATAATTGTCAGAACAAATATTATCATCAGCGCTTTCTGAAAAATATAAATACTAGAACAAAGATAAATATAAGTGGAGTAAGCCAAAGTGCTATAGTGTCAAATCTTACAGGAGGTGAGAAGAGAACAAAATCACCATATCTTTGATGAACGTATTTAATTATTTCTTTATTTGTCTTACCCTCATTAAGTAACTTTCTTACTAATTTTCTTAAATCCTTAGCCACATCTGCATTTGAATTCTGGATATCTTCATTTTGACAAACAAGACACCTTAATTGTTCTCCAATTATCTTAGCTCTCTTTTCTAAATTCACATCACTTAAAATTTCATTGGGTTCGACACTAATTACTGAAAATGATTTTATAAAAAAAGCAAAGAATATAAAAAAGAATTTCATAAGGAACTGTCAATTATATCTACTATTTTATCTATATTATTTTCTGTAATCGGTCCAATATGTCTATAGAGTATTTGCCCAGATTTACTGACTATGAAGGTTTCTGGCAATCCATAAACTCCCCACTCAATACTTGTTAGACCGTCATTATCAAATCCAATTTTTTTGTATGGATTACCTTTTTTTTCAAACCATAACTTTATGTTTTCTAACGTATCTTTCTTTACAATTCCATAAATATCATAATTCTTACTTAAATTCATTAAGTGTTCGTGTTCTACTTTACAAGGGGGGCACCATGATGCAAAGAAATTTACAATCTTGATACCTTTGTATGATAAGTCTTGGTTTGAAAACGGTTTTCCATTTAGGCCTTTTAAGATAAAATTTGGTATATCTTTAGAAATAAGATTCGATGGTACAGCTTTTGGGTCGTTCTTTAGACCTTTATAGAACAAAATGAATGTAGATAAAAATATAACTACAATTATTAAGTACTTCATTTTTTTAACCTTATAGAATTTGTAAATGATAGCATTCCTGCAGCTGCTAGAAAGAGAACACTAATCCAAATCCAAATAGTGTAAGGGTTATACCAAATTCTTGTTGTCCACTGTTTCCTCCCCTTATCTTTCTCGTTAACATCACCTAAGGCAATATACAAATCCCCTAGCAAGGAAGAACTTATTGCTGCTTCAGTAGTAACTTGTTTTCCAGAATTATAAAATCTCTTTTCTGGTTGCATTAATTTTATCATTTGACCATTTTTACTTATCTCAAATAAACCCATTTTACTAATATAGTTTGTTCCTTCTACATTCTTAACACCAAGGAATTTAACATCATAATTTTTAATTCTTATTATCTCATCAATTTTTTGAAACTGAATTTTTTCCTCTTTTAAAATACTACTTCCAGTAATACCGATTACTAAGATACCTATACCCATGTGTGCAAGTACCTGAGCCAAAACTTTATTTGATATATAAAATTTTTTTTTAGTGGTTCTGCTCAATAATATAAAGAACTCATAAAAGGAACTTAGAATCAAACATCCACCTAAAACAAAAAAGACTATGGATAATATAGGTCCTCCAAAATTTACATACCATATGAGCATCGAGGCGAAAAAAAGTAAAAAAATTAAATTTTTAAGCCTATTTATTAAAAAATTTAGGTCATCTCTACCCCACTTTATAAATGGTCCTATTATCATTCCAACAATAAAAGGAATCATTATTGGTGATAAAATAGAATTAAAAAAAGGAGCGCCGACCGATAACTTTTTATCGAATACTACATTAGAAAAAATTGGATATATAGTACCTATAAGTACGGTTAATGTAAGAGAGAGCATAAATATATTATTAATAGAAATGACCCCTTCCCTTGATAATAGACTAATCTGTTTTGAATTTTTGATATCAACTATGGATAAAAACTTGATAACTCCGAACAATGATATGATGAACAGTAAAATAAGAATAAATAGCCCCCTACTTGGGTCATTAGCAAAGGCATGTACAGATACCAATACACCAGAACGAACGAGAAAGGTACCAAGAAGACTTAGAATGAAAGTGAAAATTGATAAAAATACTGTCCACTTATAGAACAATTGATTTTTTCTGGCTAGAAGTATTGTATGAAGTAATGTTGAAGCTGTTAACCAAGGAAGAAGAGACGCATTTTCAACTGGATCCCAGAACCAAAAACCACCCCAACCAAGCTCATAATAAGCCCACCAACTTCCAAGACCAATTCCAATAGTTAAGAAAGTCCATGATATAAATATCCATGGTTTTAAAACCATTATAAAATCAGAGTTTTTCTTATTACTGATTACAGCTAGTGTAATTGAATAAACAATGGAAAAACCAACATACCCCAAATAAAGAAATGGAGGGTGTATTGCTAGACCAGGGTCTTGAAGCAATGGGTTTAAATCTGCCCCTTCTATTCTTGGCGGAAAGTCTCTTGAAAAAGGGTTGGAGGTTATTACCACAAAAAGACTAACAAGAAAAATTAGACTATTTTGTATTGTTAAAACGAATTCTTTGAATTCTTTATCTTTGATATTATTTAAAGAAAATAGAAAACCAAAAAAAGTCATTACAAGTAACCATAGTAGAATTGAACCCTCATGATTCCCCCAAACCCCGGTAATTTTATAAATTAAAGGAAGTTGACTATTTGAATTTTTATAAATTACCTCTAATGAAAAATCAGAAATTATAAATGAATAAGTTAAGCACAGGAAGGATAGTAGTGTGAGAAAAAATGCCAGCCAACTTGACTTAATCTCGTTAACAATTGATAAACTCTTCCCTGAAAAACTTAATACTAGTTTGGCAAAGCTGAGTGAAGTTAAAACCAAAACCAGCCCAAGAGAAATTAGCCCAAATTCAGATATCATTAACCCTACTCTTTATCGATTTAATATTTTTTATTTCGGGAGGCATATAATTCTCATCATGTTTAGCTAGGACCTCTTTAGCTGTTAATATATAGTTTTTGTCTAGCCTCCCCTCAACAACGACACCTTGGCCCTCTTTGAAGAGGTCTGGAAGAATACCTATAAATTTTACCTCAACTTCATTTTCAAAGTCTGTGACTACAAAAGAAACCTCTTCAACATTTTTTCCATTGAATTCAATTTGTGATTTATTAACACTTTCTTCTTTAACCATTCCTCCAAGCCTGATAAGGTTATCTAAGTTAAATTTACTACTGTGAATCTCTGTAGGGGAATAAAAGAATACAATGTTATCCCTTAAGTTATAAAATATTATAGTTGTTCCTGTAAAAAGAAGAGACAAAAAAAACACCAAAGTAAATATTCTTTTATTTTTTTTTTTCATTTTTTATTTAATTCATCGAAGTCATTTTCTAACCTCTTTAGTTTTAAAATACTATGAACTAAGATAATAACTAGTATGAAAAATACAATAATATAAGAGGTCACCACGTAAGGTAGATGTTCTTTTGATTCAAGAAATTTTAGAAAATATTCCATTTAACTTAATTCCGTTGACCTAATTATATCAATTTTCCTCTGAAGGATTTCTGATTTGATTCTTATTAATGTAACTTGTATGGAAAAGAAGAGTAAAGCAAATGTCATCACAATTAAAGGCGTAAGCATTGATGGATCAATTGAGGGTGATGAAAATTTAGAAATGCTTGCTGGTTGGTGAAGGGTATTCCACCAGTCTACCGACCATTTAATGATTGGTAAATTAATTATCCCAACTAAAGACAATATTGCTGCATATTTATCTCCTTTAGTCTTATTTTCAAATGAATTGGATAATATAATTATTCCTAAATATAAGAACAATAAGACTAACTCAGAAGTTAGTCTAGCATCCCAAACCCACCAGGTTCCCCAAGTTGGTTTACCCCAGATAGAACCAGTAATTAAAGTTGCTAGAGTAAGAGAGGCACCAAGGGGAGCAAGAGCTCTAGATATTATATCGGCAAGTGTATGCTTAAAAATTAATGAAAAGAAACTACAAATAGCTATAGAACTGTAAAACATAAGAGAAAACCATGCGCAAGGTACATGGATATACATTATCCTTACAGTCTCACCTTGAAGGTAATCAGGTGGACTTTTAAAAAAACACAAAAATAATCCATAAGAGATAAGCAAAATAAAAAGATAAAAAAGATAAGGTGAGATTCTATCGGAGAATCTTATGAATCTGTTTGGATTGGCAAGCTTAAAAATCATTTATTAACCTCTTTTAAAATCATTTTTCCAGAGAAAAGTGCTATTGGTAATGTAATTAAAAAAAAACCAATTAAAATTAAAAATTTATTTAAATCTATAAGATCTGATGAATCATTAGAGTTACTAGCAGTTGTAAAAATAATTAATGGTATGTAGAACGGCATTATTATTACAAATTGTAGTACTTTACTTTGCCTTACTTGGATAGTTAATAGGTTAGAAATGATAGATATTAGAATTAAGCTCGGGCTACCTAAGATTACATTAATACTTAGGCGTATTAGTTCTATTGAATTAAGGTTAAGAAGAATCGAACATATAGGAATTAAAAAAAAGTGAGGAATGATTAAAATTAAAAACATTACAACAGTTTTAGAAAATATGATTAACTCCTCAGAATAACCTAGATATTGAAGCTCTCTAAGACTTCCGTCTCTATAATCATTCATCAGAAAATTCTCTGAAATTAATATTATTGAAAAAAGCATTATTAACCAGACTATTGGGGAATAAAGTTCATTTAATTTTCCAATATCTGGACCTATTCCAAAAGTAAAAATTAACAAAGACATTAAAAAAAAGGAAGAGTAGCTTATAATTATAGAAATATTAACAATAGCAAGCTTTATTTCTCTTTTAAGAAGTTTAATAAAGATATCTATCATCTCAAAGAATCCCAACAATCATTACTTTCTTTAGATTGAGTATTAAATTTTTTTAATTTAATATAAACATTTTTTGTATCTTTTATTTTTAGATCAATATGGCTGGCTAGTAAAATAGAGCCACCATTTTTTCTATGATTTAATAAAACATCTTTTAACTTTTTCATATTTTCCGAATCTAAACTGTTAAATGGTTCATCTAAAAGCCATAGGGTACATCTTGATAATAATAATTTTACTAATGAAACTCTTTTTTTTTGTCCCTGAGATAACTTACTTACAGGTGTATGTTTTAGTTGTAATAAATCGAAGAATTTTAGTTTTTCATCCAGTTTTTTTTGAGTAAATTCAGAAGATGAAAGTTCACTCCATAACATAAGGTTGTCTTGAACAGAAAAGTTTTCTTTAAAAGTATCAATAAAAGGAAGGTAAATAAATTTAAATTTTTTATTTTCACCAATTTCGTTTATATCACATCTATCGATTATTATTTTTCCAGAATCTGGTTTTATTAACCCAACAATCATGTCCAACAAACTTGTTTTACCGGAACCATTTTTCCCAATAAGTGATGCTATTTCAGATTTTTTTAATTTAAAATCAAAATTTTTAAATATTCTTTTTTTATTTCTAAATAAACTTATTGATATAATTTCTAAAATCATGAAAATTGTATATTTATTTAACAATAACATAGACAATGAATTTAACTACTTCCAGCTTTATTGAAAAAATTAAAATCCAAAATCAAACTTTTAGTTTTGTTTGTTTAAACAAAATTAGTGAATATTTTGATTTTGATCTACTAAGCTTGCCTTTTTCGTATAGAATTTTAATTGAAAATATAGTCAGATGTGAAAAAAACCCTTCAGTTTTAGCGGATGAAGTTGCTAAGATTTATAATCGAGCGATTGGGGAAGAAATTTTTTTTTCTCCTTCAAGAGTTTTGATGCAAGATTATACAGGAGTACCTGCTATTGCTGATCTTGCCGCAATGAGAGATAAGGTAAGTAAAGAGGGTAAGAACCCAAATATTATTAATCCAGTTGTTCCAGTAAGCTTAGTTATCGATCATTCCGTCTCGGTAGATAGTTATTCAAATGCAAATTCTCTAAAGTTTAATGTTGAAAAGGAGTTTGAACGAAATGAAGAAAGATATAGACTATTAAAATGGGGACAAAACTCATTAAAAAATTTTTCCCTATTCCCCCCAGGTTCAGGTATTTGTCATCAGATAAATATAGAATATCTAGCTGAAATTGTTTCTAAAAAAAATAATTTGTTATTTTTAGATTCTGTCGTGGGTACAGACAGTCATACTACTATGGTAAATGCTTTGTCGGTCTTAGGTTGGGGCGTTGGTGGTATAGAGGCTGAAGCGGTTATGCTCGGTCAGTCCATTTCAATGACGGTACCTGAGGTTGTTGGGGTAAAGTTAAATGGAAGTTTAAATGATGGTCTAACTGCTACAGATTTAGTATTAACAATTACCGAAAAATTAAGAAAATTAAAAGTTGTTGGGAAATTTGTGGAGTTTTTTGGAGATGGCCTCGAATCTCTATCATTATCAGAAAGATCAACAATCTCAAATATGGCCCCAGAATATGGCGCTACATGTGGATTATTCCCGATAGATAATGAAACGATAAAATATCTTGAAAATACAGGAAGAAAACAGGAAAATCTTGATATAATAGTTAATTACGCAAAAGCTCAAAAGATTTGGCATCAAGACTTTAATGAAATAAATTATTCGGAAATCTTAGAGATTAATCTTGATACTATCAATCCTTCACTTGCCGGACCTAAGAGACCACAGGATAGAATTAATTTGAACGAAATTTCACAAATTTTTAAAAATGAACTGACAGTAGATGAAACTCAAAAACAAATTAAAAATTCTAAACTTGATTTAGGCCATGGATCGGTTTGTTTAGCAGCCATAACAAGTTGCACTAATACTTCAAATCCTGCAGTTTTAATAATGGCTGGTTTAGTTGCAAAAAAGGCAACTGAATTTGGTCTAAAAGTCCCTTGGTGGGTTAAAACCTCTTTTGCACCTGGAAGTAAAGTCGTGAATGAGTATCTAAAAGACGCAAGGTTAATAAACTTTCTTAATGATATTGGTTTTGATATCGTTGGTTATGGCTGCACAACTTGTATTGGAAATTCTGGGCCACTAGATGAAAAAGTTAATAATATAATTACTTCTGATGACTTGAATGTTTGCAGTGTTATATCTGGGAATAGAAATTTTGAAGGAAGAATCCATCCTTTAATAAAATCTAATTTTTTAGCTTCTCCTCCGTTAGTAATTATTTTTGCCTTATGTGGTACGGTAAACATTGATTTTGAAAAAGATCATATTGGAATGTGTGGTAATAAAAAGATTTTTTTTAAGGATTTGTGGCCCTCAATGAATGAGGTTAAAAAAATAGTTGAAAGGACTGTTAAAAGTGAATTCTACAAAAAAAACTATGAATCAATTTTTAATGGCGATAGCAATTGGAACAATGTTAAAGCATCGAGCACCCCAACATTTGATTGGTCTATTTCTTCAACATATATAAAAAAACCTCCATTTTTAGATGATAATTCGCAAGATTTATCCAAAGACTTAATTGCTAGACCACTTCTTGTATTTGGGGATTCAATAACGACAGATCATATTTCGCCAGCTGGCGTAATTAAAGAGAATAGTGCTGCTGGGAAATACTTGAGTGATCGACAAGTAGTGACTCAAAATTTTAATTCTTTTGGAGCTAGAAGAGGAAACCATGAGGTGATGGTACGAGGCACTTTTGCAAACATAAGATTACAGAATAATTTAGTTAATAAAAAAGGTGGATTTACAAAATATTTCCCATCTGAAGATGAAGGAGAAATATTTGATATAGCAAAAAAATATAAAGATGAAAACACACCTCTTGTGGTTATTGCTGGTAAGGAATACGGAACTGGGTCATCAAGGGATTGGGCTGCTAAAGGAACAAAGTTATTAGGTATAAAATGTGTAATTGCTGAAAGTTATGAAAGAATTCATAGGTCAAATCTAGTTGGGATGGGAGTTCTTCCTTTACAGTTTGTTGATAATGATGTTGAGTCTCTTAACTTAGATGGATCGGAGTTATTTTATATTGGGCGTTTGGAAGAATATTTGATTAAACCTAATACCCAAAAATCAATAAAAATCATAAATTCAGATAAAAAAGAAAACCTTATTCAAGTTAAATCAAGAATAGATACAGATAAAGAAATTCGTTATTTTAAATCAGGTGGAATATTACCATTTGTTTTAAGTAAATTAGTTTAAATTTTTTAAGACGCCGAGAATATATTGAAGACTAGAATTTCAGCCATACTTGGTCCTACAAATACAGGTAAGACATATGAAGCAATTAAAAGATTGCTTAACCATTCTAATGGAGTTCTTGGATTCCCCCTCAGACTTTTAGCAAGAGAAAATTATGAACTTACCAAAGCAATGGTTGGGAAGGAGAAGGTTGCATTAATAACAGGTGAAGAAAAAATTATACCAAATGATGCTAAATATTTTTTTTGTACAGTTGAATCAATTCCGCGTGACTTGGGATTTGACTTTGTGGGGATAGATGAGGTTCAGTTGGCGAGTGATTATGAAAGAGGTTACATTTTTACAGATAGGGTTTTAGAGAATGTAGGAGTTAAGGAAACTATATTTATGGGTTCCGAAGCTGCAGAAAAAATTCTAAAAAGGATTTATCCTGACATTAAGGTCATAAAAAAAAGTAGGCTATCTCAGATTACCTACTGTGGATACAAAAATTTATCTAGATTGCCAAAAAGGTCTGCCATCATCGCCTTTTCACAAATGGATGTATATGAATTTGCTACTAGAATTAAACAAATGCACGGAGGTGTTTCAATAGTTATGGGATCGTTATCTCCAGAGGTAAGAAATGCTCAAGTAAAATTGTTTGAAGAGGGAAAAGTTGACTATATTGTTGCTACAGATGCAATTGGATTAGGATTAAATTTAGATATTAAGTATGTATTCTTTTCAAGTATAAAAAAATTTGATGGCTTTAATGAGAGAAGACTCACTAATGATGAAGTTGCACAAATTGCAGGTAGAGCTGGAAGATATTTAAATAACGGTCATTTTGGAACAACAGGTGAATTAAAAAAATTAAGTGATGAAATAGTAAAATTTGTTGAAAACTATTCCTACTCGGAACTACAAAATTTTTATTGGAGAAATAGTAGCCTTAATTTTGGAAGTTCTAAAAGATTAATTCAATATTTATCAAAAAAACCAGAAAATTTTTTTTTCAAGCTTAAAAGGAATGCTAGTGACGAAAGATATCTTAAATTACTTATAAAATATGATGAGGTAAAAGAACAACTTACAAAACCAAATAATTTAAGAATTTTGTGGGATGTTTGTGGAGTACCTGACTATTCAAAAAATTTAGATGAACATCATACAATTTTTTTAAAAAAAGTTTTTTTGTATCTTGCTAAAGATAAAAGAATTTCAGAAGATTGGATAAAAAAATCACTAGAAGAAATTGAAAAAAAAACAAATAAAATATCAAAATTGAATTATAAATTGTCACAAATTAGAGTCTGGTCTTTTATCGCTTTTAAAGATCAATGGATTAATAATAGCCAATTTTATAAAAAAAAAGTAAAGCAAATTGAAACAAATTTATCTATAAGTTTGCATAAAGAATTGATAACCCATTTCGTTGAAGAGTCAAAAAATCAACTAAATACAGAAAATACCTTTAGAAATACTTCTCTGGTAAGACTCGTGAAAAAAACTCTAATTCTTGGTAGAGAAAAAATAGGTAAATTAGATGGCCTAAGATTTATAATAAAAACTAATTTTAACAAAACGAGTAAAACGTTTAAAAACAGAATTTTGAAAGATAGTCTTAGTCAAATTGTTAATGAGGTAATGGTAGACTTTGAAACCACAGACTTCAAAAAATTTAAGTTTACAATTGATGGATCGATACATTGGGACGGATATGTTATTGCTAAAATTATAAAGGGAAGAGATTTAGTTAACCCACGTATTAAAATAGTTTCGGATGAATGTTTTAACCAACATCACGACAAGATCTATAAAAAAATTTATTCAATAATTAATCAAAATCTCAATTATGACTTATCTTATCAACCTTTTAATAATGAAAATTCAAGTAATCCAAATCTAAGAGCACTGAATTTTTATATATACGAAAAATTTGGGCATTGTCTTAAAAAAGATATTCAAAACTATTATGATAATTTAGGAAAGAAAGAGATAATTGTTCTTAAAAATAGGAGGCTGAATGTTGGAGTTTTTTTTATTTTTTTTAAAGAAAAAAGGATTTCATTTTTAAAACAAGCTCTGCTCAATGTATTCTTTGAAGGTAAACTTGAAAGTTTTATGACTAAAGAGGTATATAAATTAAATAAGAAAATATTAAATAATGTTCCAGGTTTATATGAAAAACTTGGATTTTATTACGTTTCTATTAAAAAAAATAAATTCTTAGTCTATTATCAATATTTAGAAGATGTTTTAAGAAAAATTTACTTCTACAAAAAAAAAAAATCTTTTAAGTTTCTACCAAAAAATTCATTTGAAGAGCTAGCTTATAATTTCAACAAATTTATAATCATTAATAGAATCTAGAGCTAATAAAGCTTGAATAAATATTATTTCTGATTTATATAACCTATAATGACCTACGTAGTTAAAGATCAATGCATTAAATGTAAATACATGGATTGCGTTGAGGTCTGTCCAGTCGATTGCTTTTATGAGGGTGAAAATATGCTGGTGATTCACCCTGACGAATGTATAGATTGTGGAGTTTGTGAGCCTGAATGTCCAGTAGAGGCTATAACCGATGATTCCGATGACTCATCAAAAGAGTGGATAGAAATAAATAGAAAGTATGCTGAGGCATGGCCTAATATAAATAAAATGGGTACTCCCCCTGAAGATCGCGATGATTGGAAAGATATAAAAGATAAATTCAAAGATCATTTCAGTGAAAAACCTGGCAAGGGTACTTAAGTCTTTTAAACTAAATATTTTTGTGTTAATATCCACAACTTATTAATTATTGGAGTCAATTAAATGAAAAAAGATTTAGATTTAGAAATAGGTGATTTAGTTGTTTATCCAACTTATGGAGTAGGCGAAATAGAGAAATTCGATACTTATGACATTGATGGATCTAATCAGGACTTTATATTAATTAATTTCAAACAAGATAAAATGAAATTACGAATTCCAAAAGAAAAAGCATCAAGCTCAGGTTTGAGGAAATTAAGTAATAAAAATAGATTATCAAAGGCTCTTGATGTTCTAGCTGAAAAGCCTGCTGTCAAAAAAGATATGTGGATTAAACGTGCAAAAGAATATGAAAAGAATATAAATAGTGGCGACCCAGTTTTAATAGCCGAAGTTGTTCGAGATCTCCATAAAAAAGACGATTCCTTGGAACAACAATCATACTCAGAAAGACAAATTTACTTAACAGCATTAAATAGATTGAGTAACGAATACGCAGCGGTTCAAAATCTTGAAAAAAAGAGTGCTAAAACAAAATTAGAGGATCTTTTAAATCAATAAATAGTCTTAATTTTTTCACCTATCTTCAATTCCTTGCCTTTTAAATCATTAATCACTTGGAAAATCTCTTCGGCTTCTTTTTCTTGAAGATTGATATTATCTAAAGTACTCTTAAGAAATTTTTCATCACTTTTAACTGTGATTATTTTTATTCTTGGAGGTTGGTAATAATTCTCATCTACTGCTCTAAATTCATTTATCATACTGGAAAAATCATCATTATATTTTATATTGTTTTTTGACGATAATATAAACCTGTAAAAATAACTATTTCTTTTATCTTTGATAATTCCAATAAATAAATTTTTTTGCTTGTTCTTTGAATTTGCAATTATGTATTCAAAATTTTGATTCATCCATGAATTATGATTACTTATTTTAATCTTTGATTCTCTAGCCCACTCTTTTAAGTATGAGATAGCACTATCTTTTTTTGATTCTTTTAAATCAAATATAATTTGAGCATCTTTACCATTCACCCCCAAAATTCTTTTAGGCGTATTTATGAAGTAAAAATTTTTTAACAAAGGGAATGTTATGCCTAAATATGGATGTACAAATTTATCTTTAAGAAAAAAACCTTCTTTTTTGTTGTGACCAAAAATAAGTCCATCAATTTTTTTTAAGTAAATATCTCTCCCAAGTATTGGGCTAATTTGAGAATCAGCTTGCGATTCTTTTATTACTTCTCGCACTCTTTTTTGAGAATTTGGATGAGTTAGTAAGAGCTCTGAGGTTTTTTCATCGATATTTAAGATCTCCTTCTTTGCTTTTGAATAATTTTCCATCATACCTAAAAATGTTGCCATCTGTGTTGTTTCGAATCCAGCCCTTGTCATGTACCTTAATGCTAATTTGTCAGCTTCATATTCTTGAGTTCTGGAGTATGATAATAAGTATAATCCAGCTGTTTGGCCAAGAAGATTACTAGCAATTTGATTTTTTGTTAGCGTACTTAAAATATTAAGAATTAAATTAGTCCCAATAGTTTTGGTATATCTTCGCGCACTATGCCTCGCTGTCACATGCCCAATCTCATGAGAAATTACTCCTGCCAGTTGAGCCTCGTTGTCACATAGAGCTAAAAGTCCTCTAGTGAGATATATATATCCACCTGGGAGAGCAAATGCATTCACAATTGGAGAATCGAGAATGGTGAACGTAAATTTTTTATTAGATAATTCAGAGGTACTTACAAGAAAATTCCCCAAACTATTTATGTAATTACCCAAAACACTGTCATTATAAATGCCATATTGTTTAATTATTTTATCATGCTCTTGTTTGCCTATTAAGTCCTCCTCTTTACTCGACATAAGGCTAATCTCCTTATTTCCTGTTGCTGGATTAATTTGGCAGCCTGATATAAAAACAATAATTACAAGAAGAACTTTTAAACAATATTTATTTTCAATTTTCATTTTAAAATGTTAATTTGTTAGTCATCGTTTGTTAAGAAAAAAGAATGAAAATATATTATTTAAGATTTTTATGGGTTTTATTTGTCACACTAATTAGTACAAAAGCAATTTCGTATGATAATCAGCCACGCATTGCAGTTGGAGGGGGAATCTATAATTTTATGGAACATGGAAGTGATGGATTTAATGATTCATCAATTATGTATAACTTTGAACTACTTCTTAAAAAAGGTAAAAAGAGTTTTATCAGACCGTTGATAGGATTTCTGGGAACAGATCAATCTGCCTATTATGCTTACTTTGGATTGACAACAGACTTGTATTTTCTCAAATGTAAGTGTATTTTATTATCACCCAGTTTAGCTGCTGGATATTATGAAGATGGAGACCAAATAAGATTGGGTCATGCCTTAGAGTTTAAAAGTGGTGCAGATTTGAGTTATAAATTTAAAAATAATATGAGGGTAGGTGTTGGTGTTTATCACATATCAAACGCAGGAATCGGTTACAGAAATCCTGGTTCTGAACAAGTGGTTCTTAAATATCATATACCTTTTTAAAAAAAATGAGATATTTTAGTAAATTAATATTTTTAAAATTTTTATGCGTAATCTTAGTTAATAGTTCAACAAACGCAAAAGATTCACGAAGAATTTCATTGGGAATTGGTCAATTCAACTTTATGGAAGACGGGACACCACCCCATAAAGAACAGTCTCAAATGATTAATTTTGAGATCCATTCTGGACGAAAACTTTTTTCGCTTATAAAACCTTTTGCGGGATTTTTAGGTACGAATCAAAATGCTTATTATGCATATGGAGGATTTGGCATTGATGGATATTATGGAAAAAAGAAAAACTTTATATTAACTCCCAGCCTAGCATGTGGATTTTATAAGGATGGAAGTGAAATTAAAGCAGGAAATCCACTTGAATTTTATATTGGTATTGATGCTTTTTATAGATTCAAAAATATCGTTAGATTAGGCTTTGGTATTTTTCATATTTCAAACGCTGATAGTGGTTATAGAAACCCAGGTTCAGAAACATTAGTACTAAAGTATCAGATACCATTTTAATTTTGAAGAGGTCTCATAGTTAAACTGGATATAACAAGTCCCTCCTAAGGATTAGTTTCTGGTTCGAGTCCAGATGAGATCGCCAGATAGGAGATAAGACATGAGTAAGGAGATAAAAAATTTTTTTCATAGTCAGTTTGATGAACATGACCTCATAGTAATGAGATCAAAGGAAGAGTTAGAGAAGAACTTTATAAACTTAGTTGAAATTTGTGTAAAAGCTCTAAAGAAAAATAAAAAGCTAATTTTTTTTGGTAATGGAGGAAGTGCAGCTGATTCTCAACATCTGGCCACTGAATTAACAGTTAGATTCTCTAAAAATAGATTGGCAATTCCCGCATTGTCTTTGGTCACGGATACTTCAGCACTAACAGCAATTGGAAACGACTTTGGTTTTGAGAAAATATTTTCAAGACAGATTGAAGCATTAGGTGGAGAAGGGGATGTTGCCATTGGAATTTCTACTTCTGGCAAAAGTAAAAATGTAATGGAAGGACTAAAGATGGCTAAAAAGAAAAAAATGAAATGTATAATTTTTACAGGAAAAAACTCAAAAGTATTTGTAAAAAATTGCGATGAGATCATATCTATACCAGCAATTAATACATCAAGAATTCAGGAGATGCACATAATGATTGGCCAGATGCTTTGTAATGCAATAGAAAAGAGGTTGAATTTATCACCATTTGTTAGGGAGGAAACATAGCAATGAAATCAAAGAAATTGTTAGTTAATGTTATCTTATTGTCTATTTTTTTTTTGAACTCTTGTAATAAAAAAAAATATCTTCCAGAACAAATAAATGAAACAGTTTTTTACGAGGTGATATTTAAAGATAAAGATAATAAAGTAAAAAAACTTAGGGAAAGTTATCATGTTCTTGAGGAAGATAATAAAATAGTTTTACTTAAAAATGACGGCCAATTGATCAGTTATGAGTTACAAAATGAGGGAATAAAAATTTACGCGACACATTATACAACTTTTAATAATGATGAATCTTTTAAAATTGATAAAAAAATGTACTTACCATTTCCGATAGAGCAGGGTTACCAATGGGATGAGCAGGATAAAACTACTTTACAAATGAAACTTGGATACGATAGAATATTTAATACAAATCTACCTTTGACAATGACTAACCAAATTGTTGGGGAAGAGTACGTAAGACTAAAAGAAGGAAAAAAAGTAAAATGTTTAAAAATTGAAGGTGAGGGTAAAACAAGCTATAATCCTGGTCCTCCTCTTGGCAACATAGATATATCCGTTCATACTAAATTGTGGCTTGCTGAAGATTATGGATTGGTGAAGTACGTTAGAGAGGAAAAATCTGACTCAGCTACAATGGGTGAGATATTTTATGAGAAAAATTTACTGATTGAATGATATTTTGAATAAATATTGTATTGATAAATAAGGCTTTAGGTCTTAGATATATACTTAGAGAATGTTAAGAAAAATTAAAAAAAAAGGCCTTTATGATCCCAGTTATGAAAAAGATTCCTGTGGTATAGGCTTCGTTGCAAATAAGTACGATATATCTTCAAGAGATATAATTGACAACGCATTACAAATATTATGTAATCTAACCCATCGAGGAGCAGTCAGCGCCGACCCAAAAGCAGGCGACGGAGTGGGAATCCTAACCCAAATCCCTCACCAATTCCTCCAAAGAGAATTATCCAAGAGTGATATAATTTTACCTAGGCCTGATGATTATGCGGTGGGTATGTTCTTCTTGCCACAAAATCCTGATGAGAACAAACACTGTTTGGGCGTCATTAAAAAATACTTTGAAAAGTTTGGACTCGAAACTCTTCACATTCGAAACGTTCCCGTAAACTGTGACGTTTTAGGGCATTCAATAAAAGGTAATGAGCCATCAATTGTTCAAATTTTTGTTAAACAAAAAATTGGAACAAAGACCATCAACGAATTTGAATCAAAATTATTTTTATCAAGAAGACATATGGAGATAGAACTCAAGTCATTTTATTTCTATGTTTCATCATTATCACCAAGGGTGGTTACTTATAAGGGCATGATAATGTCTAACAGCTTGAAGGATTTTTACATTGACCTTAATGATGAACTTTTCATCTCGTCACTAGCTATTGTCCACCAAAGATTTTCTACAAACACCTTTCCTAGTTGGGAACTTGCTCAGCCTTTCAGATTTCTATGTCATAATGGTGAGATTAATACACTAAGAGGTAACATTAACTGGATGAATGCAAGAGCAAGGATTTCGCAATCTCAGCTTTTCTCGAGGGAGTTTAAGGATGTAAACCCACTCATTTTCGAGGGCGTTTCGGACTCAGCAGCATTCGATAATGCCTTGGAGTATTTGATAATCGGAGGATATGATATAGAGCAAGCAATGATGCTAATGATGCCTGAGGCATGGGAAAAAAACAAATTCAATTCACCGCAAGTTAAATCTCTATATAAATATTATTCAAACTATGTTGAACCATGGGACGGGCCGGCTGCTATGTGCTTCACTGATGGAAAAAAAATAGGTGGCATTTTGGATAGAAATGGACTCAGACCGTCGCGCTACTTGGAAATGGACGATGGTATGATTTTACTTTCATCTGAGATGGGGGTGCTGGATATTGATCAGTCTAAAGTCGTTAAGCGTTCAAGGCTTGAGCCTGGAAAAATATTTTTGATTGATTTAGTTGAGAAGAGGGTCACAGGAAATAAAGATTTAAAGAAAAAGTTTTCGCAAAAGTATGATTATGAGTCCTACTTAAAGAAAAACCAAATTATCCTCGAAGAGCTGGTTAATGAAGAAATAACTACATCGATTGATATCAATAAAGTTAAAGAACTTCAGCTGGCTTTCGGATATACAAAGGAAGATCTGTCTTTTTTTATTGAACCCATCATTAAATCTGGAGCAGAGCCAATTGGTTCGATGGGAACGGATACCCCAATCTCACTCTTATCTTCAAAATCGAAACTTCTATATAGCTATTTTAAACAATGTTTTGCTCAAGTCACAAACCCACCCATCGATCCCATAAGAGAAGAACTCGTAATGTCACTTGACATTACACTTGGAAGTAAGCCTAATTTGTTTTCAACTCCAGAACAGAATAAAAATTTTAGGCTAGAGCTAGAACACCCAGTAATTGGTAATCAAGAGTTAGTTTCTATTAAGAATCTTGGAAAATCAACCGGTGGTAAGTTAAAAACTGGTTCAATTGATATTTTATTTAAAAATTCTTCAAAGGGAACTGAACTTGAAGAGGCTTTAGACAGAATATGCCATGAGGCTAAATTAATGGTCTCAGAAGGTAAAAATATTATTATTTTATCGGATAGAAACATCTCAAGAGTAAATGCTCCAATACCCGCCCTTTTAGCTATATCCACTGTTCATCATTTTCTCATAAGGGAAGGGTTACGAATGAAAGTCAGTCTGTTATTAGAAACGGGAGAAGCAAGAGAGCTTCATCACTTAGCCGTTCTTATAGGATATGGTGCTGAAGCGGTTAACCCTTATCTAGCAATAGATACAATAATAAGCCTAGTACAGAAATCTGATGTTAAAGATTCAGTTATTAAATTTAAAAAAGCTGCGGGCAAAGCAATTTTGAAAATTATGTCTAAAATGGGAATATCAACAGTCAAATCTTATTGTGGAGCACAAATTTTCGATGCTATTGGAATATCAGAAAAAGTCATATCTAAATATTTTCCAGGAACTGCTTCCCTGATTGGAGGCATCGATTTAAAACAGATACAAAGCGAGACACTAAGTAGATACAACAAGATATTTCACATGAATGAGAACAAAAATGATTTAGATGTTGGCGGAGAATACTCATTCAGAATTAATGGTGAAAAACATGCATGGTCTCCATCTTCGATTACAAACCTTCAGAAAGCTGTTAGAATAAATTCAAAAGAATCCTTTAATGAATTTTCTAAAGAAATCAATAATCATAATAAGTCGATGTACTCTATAAGAAGTCTCTTCGATTTTAAGAAAACCAAAAGCATCAATATTAATGAAGTTGAATCAGTTGAGAATATAGTAAAGAGGTTTGTTACTGGTGCCATGTCGTTTGGTTCTATTTCAAAGGAGGCTCACACCACACTGGCGTTAGCTATGAATAGAATTGGTGGAAAGTCAAATACAGGAGAGGGTGGAGAAGAAACAGAAAGATTTAAAACATTAGAAAATGGTGACTCTATGAGAAGCGCTATAAAACAAGTAGCTTCTGGAAGGTTTGGTGTTACTAATGAATATCTGGTAAATGCTAACGACATTCAAATTAAAATAAGTCAAGGAGCTAAGCCTGGAGAGGGTGGCCAGCTTCCTGGCCATAAAGTAGATGATAAAATTGCTGCAGTGCGGCATTCCACACCTGGAGTTGGATTGATATCTCCCCCACCTCATCATGATATCTACTCTATTGAGGATTTAGCACAGTTAATTTTTGATCTTAAAAACGTAAACCCAATGGCTAGAATAAGTGTAAAGTTAGTCTCCGAGTTTGGGGTTGGTGTTGTTGCCGCAGGTGTAACCAAATGTAAAGCCGACCATATAACAATTTCTGGTTATGATGGTGGAACTGGTGCATCGCCGCTCACATCTATTAAAAATGCTGGGACCCCATGGGAACTCGGTCTTGCTGAAACACATCAAACACTAGTTTTGAACAAGTTGAGGAATAGAATTTCTCTTCAAGTAGATGGAGGGTTAAAAACTGGGAGAGATGTAATAATCGGAGCTTTACTTGGTGCAGATGAATTTGGATTTTCAACAGCTCCACTGATTTCAATTGGTTGTATAATGATGAGGAAATGCCATTTGAATACCTGTCCAGTAGGTATTGCCACTCAAAATAAAGAACTTAGGGAAAAATTTAAGGGCACACCAGAGAATGTAATAAACTTTTTCTTCCTAGTTGCAGAGGATGTTCGACAAATCATGAGTCAGCTAGGAATTGCTAAGTTCAATGACTTAATTGGTAGATCAGATTTATTGTGCAAACAAAAGCTTATCGATCACTGGAAAGCAAAGGACATTGACTTGTCAAAGATACTTTGGAAAGCCCCTACAGACTCTCAAGAAGATAATTATAATTCATCAAAACAAGAACATGATATCGACAAGGTAGCCGACCATAACTTAATAAAAAAATCTGTTGATGTCCTAAATGGCAAAGCTTCAAGTATCAAAATAGATGAAGAGATATCAAATGTAGATAGAAGTTATGGAGCACTTATTTCTGGAGAAATAGCAAAAAAATTTGGATTTAAAGGTTTAAATGAGGACTCCATTGTAGTTAATCTTAATGGAACAGCCGGACAAAGTTTTGGTACGTTTTTAAGTAAGGGACTTACATTAAATTTAACCGGTGAAGCAAATGATTATGTTGGAAAAGGTCTTTCAGGAGGCATAATAACGATAAAGCCTTTTAAGAATAAGGAATTTAAAGCTGAAGAAAACATTATTGTTGGAAATACAGTTCTTTATGGTGCAATCTCCGGTCAATGTTATTTCTCAGGACTTGCTGGCGAAAGATTTGCTGTTAGAAACTCTGGGGCAATAGCTGTTGTAGAAGGAACAGGCGACCATTCTTGTGAATACATGACTGGAGGCGTTGTTCTTGTTCTTGGAAAAACAGGTGTCAACTTTGGAGCAGGTATGAGTGGTGGAATTGCATACGTATATGATGAAGACAAAAATTTTGCTAAAAGATGTAATTTAAGTATGGTCGAAGTTCACAATGTATTATCTAGCCAATCAGTAAATAAAGATAAGATATTTGAGAAATATTATTTTCTAGAAAATGACGAACTTAGAATAAAAGAAATGCTTGTAAGACATCTCAATTATACTAATTCTGAAAAGGCAAGAAGAATATTGGATAATTTTGATGAAGAAGTAAAAAAATTTGTTAAAGTATTACCTATTGACTTTAAAAATGTTCTGCTTTCAAGAAGTAATAAAGCAAGCAACCAAACTAAGGAAGATAATGTATGGCAAAAGTAACCGGTTTTTTAGAACATGATAGAGTGGAAAATAAGTCGGTTGATCCCCAGCTAAGGGTGAAAAACTATAAAGAGTTTACAATCCCTTTTTCTGACGACGTTCTTAACAAGCAAGCTTCTAGGTGTATGGATTGCGGAATACCTTACTGTCATAATTCGTGCCCAGTAAATAATATAATACCTGAATGGAACTCCCTAGTGTATGAAAATGATTGGAAAAGTGCATTAGAAATTCTCCACTCTACAAATAACTTCCCTGAATTTACAGGTAGAATTTGCCCAGCCCCATGTGAAGCGGCATGTACATTAAATCTTGAAGATAATCCCGTCACGATAAAAAGTATTGAAAGATCAATAATTGACAAGGCTTATGAAAAAGGTTGGATTGTTCCTCAAAAAATAAATAAAAAAACTGGAAAAAAAATTGCTGTAATTGGTTCAGGCCCAGCTGGACTCTCTTGTGCTCAGCAGCTTGCAAGAGCCGGACATAATGTTACAGTTTTTGAAAAAAATGACAGAGTAGGCGGCTTACTTAGATACGGAATTCCTAATTTTAAGATGGAGAAACATTATATCGATAAAAGGGCGGAGCAAATGCAGCAAGAAGGTGTTTCTTTTGAATGTAATGTGCAAATTGGTAAAAATAAAAGCTTTGATTCTCTGAACAAAACTTACGACGCAATTGTTTTAGCTTGCGGTTCGGAGCATCCTAGAGATTTGAATATTCCAGGGAGAGAGATGAATGGTATTCATTTTGCCATGGATTTTCTAACAAGACAAAATAAGCTTTGCGAGGGTGATAAAATTGAAAGTAAAAATCTAATATCAGCAAAAGGTAAGCATGTTGTTGTAATAGGCGGTGGTGATACAGGTTCTGATTGCATTGGAACATCTAATAGACAAGGAGCTAAGTCAGTTACGCAATTAGAAATCCTTGAAAAACCTCCTGTTAAAGAGAATAAACTACTTACATGGCCTGATTGGCCACTAAAATTAAGAACATCTTCATCACATGAAGAAGGCGTAGAAAGAACATGGAGTGTATCAACAAAAACATTTGAAGGTGAAGAAAATAATGTAAAAAGTTTGAAACTTAAGAAGATATTCTGGGAGAAGAATAACTCTGGTAAACTTGAAATAAGTAAAAAAAGTAAAACAGATGAATTTTCAATTAAGGCTGACTTAGTCTTACTTGCAATG
>JBELJQ010000032.1:0-15596 GCA_042090305.1 Candidatus Pelagibacteraceae bacterium
AGGCTCTAAGGTGCAGGGAATCAGTGGCTTTCAGATAGTGGCGGAGAGACAGGGATTCGAACCCTGGAAGGACTTGCATCCTTGCCGGTTTTCAAGACCGGTGCATTCGACCACTCTGCCATCTCTCCGTCAGGATGAGTATACATTGCCGAGAAAAGTTATAATTAAGTCATCTATTTTATTTAGGATAACCAAAAAAATACTTAACATCAGAAAAAGACAACATGATACTCATTTAAAAAAAGAAAATATAATAAAAAACTTACAATTTCAACATATGATTTTGAGCTATTAAAATAAATAATGAATTTTAAATTTAAAAAACAGTATGAATTACTTAAAAAATTACTAACTATATAATATGCATATTTTGATGTTACTTTTGGTGGTTATGATCTCATCATGCACACCAATGAAATACTCTCATAACTATTTTTTGGATTGTGAGGATAAACATAACGATTTTAAAAATCTTTCTTCATGTGCTTTTGAAGAAATCAAAAAAGATTGTAAAGACAAATCCGATTGTAAACTTAAGAGCAAAAGATTCGTGAAGGTTATTGAAAGACTTCAACTGATGGTTAGTAATAAAGAAATTTCCGATAATGAAGCAATGTTTAGATATTTGAATTTGATTGATATCGAAATATCAAAAAATAAAGATTTGAGATACGGGTATTATCCAGAATATTACAATGACTATTATTCAAGACGTATGTTACCGATGTATTTAAGAAATAATTTTTATTAAAACCTATTAAAGTGAAAAGCTTAATATACATAATTATCTTCTTTTTTGCTTTCAATGGAACAAATAGTAACTCATCCAATATAATAAAATTTGAATGTGAATACGATCCAAACTTAATAGAAAAAAAGCAAAAGAATGTTAATTTTAATAAAAAACAGAAGCTTGACTTGAAAGAAATTTGTAAAAGATTTAAATGTAAAGACGTGGTTGAGGTGAATGTTGAAAAAGCAATAACTGGTGACAAAAATAAATATCGACTTAGAAATTCATGGTTTAATCACCAAGGAATAATGATAGATGATTTTATTATGACAAAAAATAGTGTGACTATAAATACCTTTGTCTCTCAAGCATATTATCTAGAGTCCTACAAGATAAATAGATCAACAGGAAAAACAAAAAGAACATTCTATAAATTTGATTATTATGAAATTTTGGAGGATATTAATAAAATTGAAAGTGAAACAAACCAAAAGATTACTCTTTACAACGAAAATGGAAAAATATCCTTAAAGACTATAACATTATTTAATTTGAAACCTCAAAAGAAGATTATTTTCGAGGGAAAATGTATGGAAGGAATAGGAGTATAGATTCCTAATAATCTGTGTTATTAAATGATTGCTTTAAAAAATTTCCATATTCACAATTTTCGGAATGATTAGGCCTAAAACTTAATCTTAAGGTTTGATAAATTTGCTTTAGTGTCTCTTCTATCCAATCATAATTAGTTTTATATTCAATGAGTGTCATCTTGAACTCCATTAAAGCTTTTTCTTTTTTTAAAAAATTATTTTCAGTAAATCTATCTCCATCGCAATATAAAAAAAAACCTACATCATCAACATCAAATCCTTTTTTCTTCATAATCCAAGCATAAAGATCCATCTGTCTTTTGTATGTTGATTTCCAATAATCATCGAGATTTATTGGGCCATTGTCTTTTTTTTGAGATGTACTTTTGTAATCAACTATGTGAATTTTCGAGGTCTTTTGGTTGAGCCACACATCATCTAAACCACCTCCAACCCTTAAATTTGTATCAAGGTGATCAATATGCATTCTGTCTTTTGCACCAAAATGTAAGCTTTGGGTCCATAATTCAAAGTTTTCGTGTTGAAAAGGAATGAGGTGTGAGTATCCTTTACTGATTAAGAATGGATGGCTTTCTTGTTTTTCTCTATAAAAATCGAAGTCTCTTTTTAATAAAATATCTGTAGCTTCATTGATATTGAAACCTGGTATTGATGGAAAAACGATTCCCTCGACTTGTTGCATATAGAAACATGCAGGGCATTTAAAAAAGTTTTCTATTCTAGATCTACTTAGTTCATATGGTTGATCATTACTAGGGTTAAATTTTCCTCTATGTCTTTTCATTAGTATTTAAGTCTATTATAAAAATTAAAAAAAGTTATATTAATCTATAACAGAATAAAAATTAAATAAACTTTCTCATGAAAAATCAAAAATTTAAAGCATTCGTAGTCCGTGATAAAAATCAAAGTGGTATAGAATCTATGGACCTTGATGAACTAATGTCAGGTAATGTATTAGTTAAAGTCAAATATAGTAGTTTGAATTATAAAGATGGACTAGCAGTATTAAATAAAAGTCCTATTATAAGAAGATACCCAATGATTCCAGGATCTGATTTTGCAGGAATAGTTGTTAAATCTGACTACAAAAGGTTCAAAAAGGGAGATAAGGTTTTATGTAACGGTTGGGGAATAGGTGAAAAGCATTTCGGAGGATTTTCTGAATATGCAAGAGTTAATGGTAAATGGTTAATACATCTTCCTAATAAATTTACGTTAGAACAATCGATGATAATTGGAGCGGCGGGTTACACAGCTTCGTTATGTGTTCAAGAATTAAAAAAAAAGATTTCTCCATCAAAAGGAGAGGTTATTGTTACAGGAGCTTCAGGTGGTGTTGGATCAATTGCGGTAAACTTACTATCTAATTTAGGATATAATGTCGTAGCATTTAGTGGAAAAAATTTTGACTATCTAAAAAAACTTGGCGCTAATAAAGTAATAGATCCCAAGGAATATAGATATAGTAAAAAACCACTATCAAGAGAATTATGGTCTGGAATTATTGACACCGTAGGAGGTGATGTTCTTTCATCATTTCTAACTGAAATTAAATATAATGGTATAGCAGTATCAACAGGACTTGCAAAAAGTCATGAGTTAAATACTACTGTTTTTCCATTTATATTAAGAAATATTACACTTTCAGGAATTGACTGTGTTTATGCTCCTTATATCAAAAGAGTAAATGCTTGGAAATTCCTTGAGAATTATTTGGATAAAAAAATTCTTAAAAATATTCAAACTTCTAAAGATTTGACTAAGATCAAGGAAGTTTGCACTAAGATACTTAATCGTCAAGTTATGGGCCGAATTTTAATCAAAATATAGAGGTTTCGTCTATTGAAAATAAATGCAAATAATTACGCTGAAGTCACAGAAATTCTTAAAGAGATTTCTTCACAGGCTTCAAAAAAGATTAATGAGATTTATAGTGATGACATTAAGGAATTTAGAAAAAAAGATAATTCTCCAGTAACTGTTGCCGATATTGAATCAAATAGAATTATAATTGATAAACTTTCAAAAAACTTCAGAAATATAAAGCTAATATCAGAAGAATCAAAAGAAAGATCACTTCAAGGAGCAGAAGAATTTTTTCTCATTGATCCTTTAGATGGTACAAAAGAGTTTATAAAAAAAAATGGAGAATTTACGGTAAATATTGCTCTGATACAGAAATCCAAAGCTACTTTAGGAATAGTTGAATTACCAGTTAGTTACACACAGTATTATAGTGATGGTAATAAATCTTATAAAAAGGTCAAAAATTCGGAAAAAATTATAACCACAGAAAATTTGACAGATTATGTGATTACTATTAGCAGATCTCATCAGGACGATAAAACAACTGAATTTATTAAAAATTTAAAAAAAAACACAGACAAACGTGTAAATACTATCGAGGTTGGTTCATCTCTTAAATTTTGTTTAATAGCCGAAGGCTTAGCTAATTTTTATATAAGAACGGGACATACAATGGAATGGGATACAGCTGCAGGAAATGCAATTCTAAATACTGCAAACGCAAGTATACTTGATACTAATCTAAATAAACTACAATATGGAAAAGATAATTTTAAAAATCAGGCTTTAGTAGCTTTTACAAAAGATCTTGAAGCGAATATAATTAAAAAGTGCTTATCCGATACACATATATAATTTAACATAATATATATTATGCGCAAATATTCAATATATTGAATCGTCACCAGCTTATATATTTCATGGTTAAGTTTAACCGTATGAGCCTAAAAGTAATAATGATCCTCCAAATATAAGACCTGTAAAAATAAACACAACAAACGTATAACCCATTATTTGGCGCATATGTAGACCTGCAATAGCAAGAAGTGGTATTGTCCAAAAGGGTTGAATCATATTTGTCCATTGATCACCATAAGCAACCCCTAAAACAACAAAACTTGGATTAACTCCTAACATCTCTGCAGCCTCAATCATAACTGGACCTTGAACAGCCCACTGCCCTCCACCTGAAGGAATGAACATATTTACAAGACCTCCAGATAAAAAGGAAAAGAATGGAAGAGTTTCAGTAGATGAGATTAAAGCAATTTGATTTGCTAATATATTAATCAAACCTGTATCTGCCATAATGCCCATAATTCCAGCATAAAATGGGTACTGTAGTATTATTGGCCCTACAGTGATAGCAGCGTTATTTACTAATTTTACATAATGGATTGACGAATTACTAAGTAACAAACCCAGACATAAAAAAGTCCAACTTACAATATTGAGATCTAAAGAAAAACCTTCTGTGTAAAAGGTATTTAATATAAAAAAAAGAATAATAAAACCAAATAAAAAACTTATTTTTCTATTATTTTCAATTACTTCTGCGATATTACTAATCTTATTTATACCCTTTTTTTCTTTCTTAAATAACTTTTTTGCATCAACTTCTATAATATTTTTTGAATTCTTCGGTCTCATTAGTGGGGCTAGTATTGTTATTATCAAAAGTGTAACTAATGCCATAATAATGTTAAAGGAGGAAAAAATAGTCTCTGTAACAGGCAGAACTCCAATTTTGTCAATCAATGAGTGATTTTCAGAGGCCACAAACAATGCTGCTGACGAGGAATAGCCCATGTGCCAAATAACATAACCTGAATAAGCTGAGGCAACAATCAAAGGGTAATGGACTTTAATTGATTTCTTTTGGCATCCTGTAGCAACGAATTTAGCTATTAAACCTCCTACTATTAAGCCAAATGACCATGCAAATAGACTTGCCACACCTGAAACAAATGCTACAAGCGCATAAGCCTGATTAGCTGATGTTGGAAGAGAACCAACTTTGTTTAATAATCTTTCGATAGGATCTGTATGCGCTAGGGCATGTGCAGTTATCATTATAATACAAATCTGTGCTGTGAAAGTAAAAAGTTTAGGAAGTCCATTACCCCAAGCATTAATAATTTCAATACTACTGGAGTCTGTAAAACTAAGTGATAATAAGAAGGTAATAAAGGTGAGTATAATTACAAATAAGAAGGCATCTGGATAACATTTATCAACAAATTTAACAAATGGTTGAGCAAGGCTATCCAGAGATTTAATTCGTTGCCAAGACATTAGTCAATTTTTAATGCGATGATTTTTCCTTCAGTCATTATTGGTATTATAATCATTTTTTTATCAAGTATAACCTCATGGTCTGCAGCCCCTTTACCGACTTCATTGAGAGTATCAAATTTACCATTCTTTTTAACTAAGTATAGTTTTCCTCCACTCCAATCAGTTACATAAAAAGATCCATCGCCATCTGATTCAACACCATCTAAGTTACCAATTGGTTTTTTACCTAAGTTCTTAATTTTTTTAGAATGAATATTTACACTCTTTAAGTTTCCTTGAAGCTCAGGTGTCCCCCAACCTTCCATAACAGCTCCCCAACTTCCAACTACTATACTCTTGCTTTCAGTATCATAATGCAACCCGTTAGGAGCTAGTTGAGGACTATAAAACCACGAGGGTAATTGACCAAATTGATTTAATCTATAAATAGTATCATTATACGTATCACCAACATAGACATTACCATATTCATCATGGGTAGCATCATTTAAACAAACGGCTCCATACGCCTTAAATTTATTAGTAATTTTTCCAGTACTTATTTCGATCTCTACTAATTCATCAACATCAGCAGCATATAACTTTTCATTAACTATTGTAAGTCCTTTAGGAGCATTAAGCTTACCAACCCAGTTTAATTCCACAATCTTACCATCTAAATCAACTTTGGAAATAAAACCACTTCCATCTTTTTTAAAAGGATGATTTGATATATTTGAGACATATATCATATTAGTTTTTTCATCAAAAACAGCTGATTCTGGTAAATTGAAAGCTTTCTCAGACTCCCACATTACTTCAAGTTGATTATCTTTAGCAGATAAATTTATGCTTAAAGCAGCAATGACTAAAAAGCTGATTGCAAAGATTTTATTAATATTTTTCATTTATTTTCTCCTTTAAAGTTAATTTTTTTGATTACTTGGCATTGATAAGTTTATTTCACTTAGATCATTACTACCAAACCATCTTTGTGTTATAGTTTTTCTTCGCGTATAGAATCTTAATCCATCTGGTCCATAAATATTTAAGTCACCAAATAAAGAATTCTTCCATCCCCCAAAACTGTGGAACGATGAAGGAACTGGGAGAGGAATGTTAACACCAACCATCCCAATATCTACTTTCTCAGAAAACTCTCTAGCATTATTTCCATTTTCTGTAAAAATGCAACAACCATTCCCAAACGAATTTTTATTAATAATCTGAATTCCCTCTTCCACATCGTCAATTTCAATTATTTGAAGAACAGGGCCAAATATTTCGTTTAAATAGGACTTCATATTAGGTTTAACAGAATCTATCAAGGTAGGGCCAAGAAAATAACCTTTTTTATCATTATTTCGTCTATCATTTATTTCTCTACCGTCTAAAATAATTTTACTACCCTCCTCTTCCGCTAACTTGATATAATTCTGGACATTATTGAGATGATCATCAGAAACTAATGGACCATAACTATTTGATTCAAGTTTTTGAAACCCAACTTTGAGACTTTTTACTTTAGTAATAAGGTTATCCATAAAAGGTTGCTTTATTTTCTTTTCAACCAGCACCACGGATAAAGCCATACATCTTTGTCCAGATGAGCCGAATGCAGCAGAAATTAATTGGTCAATGGCTTGACTAATTTTTGCGTCAGATAAGACTAAAGCATGATTTTTAGCGCCACCTAAAGCCTGGCATCTCTTACCATTTTTTGTTGAATTTGTATAGATTTGTCTAGCAACATCGGTAGATCCAACAAAACTTACTGCACTGATTCTTTCATCATCTAACATTTTATTTACTTGTTCTTTTTGACCATTTATTAAATTTAACAATCCTTTTGGTGCTTTCGTTTCATTGAATAATTTAGCAATAAATATTGTTGCTAAAGGGTCTTTTTCTGATGGCTTTAGGATGAAGGAATTTCCAGCTGCCAATGCAAGTGGAAACATCCACAAAGGAATCATGGCTGGAAAATTGAATGGAGTAATTCCTAAGACAACACCAACTGGCGAAAATTGACTCCAAGAATCGATCGATGAACTAATATTTTTATTGTACTCTCCTTTGAGTATTTCGCCTACCCCACAAGCATACTCAACATTTTCTATTCCTCTTCTTAATTCACCTTTAGCGTCATCATAAACTTTACCTAAATCCTCACTAATAAGGCGTGTAATTTTATCCTCATTTTTTTCAAGTAATTCTTTAAATTCAAAAAGTATTTGTGTTCTTTTTGCTACAGAATATGTTTGCCATATTTTTTGCGCTTGCAATGAACTTGTTATAGCTTTATCTATTGTATCTTCTGTTGCAGATGTAATTCTAGCAATCTTTTCTTCATTTGTTGGGTTAATAACCTCAATTATTTCTCCGCTATCCTTGAATTCTTCTCCAGAAATAATGTGACCCACGTCAATATTTTTCATAAATGAGAATATAAAACCAATTAAATTGCAGCACAAGATTTATTAATTATTTATCATATTGCAAAAAAGCAATGTCTTGCATGATATTTTTTGCTATTATATAAAAATGTTAAACTGGGATGATCTTAATTATTTTCTTACTTTGTCAAGAACAGGAAAATTAAATTTAGCTTCTAAAAAACTTAATGTTGAGTCAACAACTATTTCAAGAAGAGTTATAAGATTAGAAAAAAAACTTAATCTCGAGCTTTTCAGTAAATCACCTAAGGGGTATTTTCTAACGGAGATGGGTGCAGAACTATTAAAATTTGTGGAGAGGATTGAAAATGAGGTTTATGGAATTAACGAACAATTTTTAGGAAGTAACCTCAGTATAAAAGGAAAGGTAAGATTAAGTGTCGGAGAAGGTTTAGGAGTAGAAATTATAAGTAAAAATCTTTATAAATTTTATGAATCATATCCTGATATTGAAATTGAATTACTTGCTGATACAAAATCAAGAAGTCTATCAAATAGAGAAACTGATATTCTAATATCTTTTTCACAACCACTTAAAGGTAGGCTTAAAACATGGAAAGTATGTGATTATTATGTAAATTTGTACGGAACGAAGTACTATTTAGATAATCATAAACAGATAAAGTCTATTAAAGACCTAAAAAATCATAGTTTTGTCAGTTATGTTAATGAATTTATAGAATTTCCAGAATTAAACTACTTAAATGACTTAAAAGTAAATGCAAACGTAAAGTTTAGCAGTAATAATCTAAGATCACAATTGTTAGCAGTAAAAAATAACATTGGACTAGGGCTTCTTCATACTTTTATAGCAGATGAAGAACCCGAATTAAAAAAAGTTTTGGAGGATCAGATAAACATAAAAAGAGAGTATTGGATGATTGTTCATGAAAACCTATTTAAGCTACAAAGAATTAAAGTAGTTTGTAAGTTTTTAACAGAAATAATAAGAGAGAATTTAAAGATCTCAAATAGATCCTTAGCACTTTAGAATAAGTCCATCGTAAGCTGCCTCACAATTTTTAGGTAACATTGAATTTATATGATCATAATCAACATCATAGTTCATATGAGTCAAAACAGATCTTTTTGGTTTTAACTTCTCTATCCACATTAAAACCTTATCAAGGTGTGCATGAGTTTTATGGGGTGAAAATCTCAAACAATCAATAATTAATAGATCTAATTTTGATAGCAGATTAAAAGACTCATCACAAAAATCGATAACATCTGTACAATAGGCCATGTCATTAATTCTAAAACCAGTAGATTCTGAAAATCCATGATCTTGCGGAAAACTTAAAACCTTAAGATCATTCAACAAAAAATTTTTTTTTACCACATTAGGTATCAGACAGGGTTTATAATAAAAACCATTAGCTTCAGGTGATAATTCCTCAAAGACATAGGAGAACCTTTCTTTTATATCATTTATACTTTTCTTTGAAGCATAAAGGTTTATATGCTTATTCATAAGAACATTTAGAAATCTAAAGTCATCGATACCATTTATATGGTCAGCATGGGTGTGTGTAATAAAAACTGCATCCAAGTTTGTAATATTAGCATTTAGTAACTGTTGTCTTAAATCTGGAGTTGCATCAATTAGAATATCGGTGTTATGTGTCTTAATATAAATTGAGGACCTTAACCTTCTGTTTCTCGGGTTGTTTGGGTTACAAGCCCCCCAATTATTTCCTACAGCTGGAACGCCCGATGAACTTCCACAACCTAATATTTGGACTGATAATTCCACTTTTAGATTTCTTTAAATAATGAAAAAAAATTATCTGTTGTTATTTTTGCCATATTCTCAACTGAAGTGCTCTTGATTTCAGCTAACTTTTCTAAAGTAAACTTAGTATTTGATGGTTCATTTCTTTTTCCTCTATTTGGGACAGGTGACAAATATGGTGAATCAGTTTCAACTAATAATTTATCTGTGGGAATATACTTTACAATATCGACTAAATCTTTTGCATTCTTGAAAGTTATAACTCCAGAAAGTGATATATAAAAGCCAACATTTAAGGCTGCTTCTGCCATCTCTTTGGTCGAAGTAAAGCAATGTATCAGGCCTCTAACATTTTTTTTCTTAGTAAAGTTATTTAATATACTTATCGTATCTGATTCAGCATTTCGTGTATGAACAATAACGGGCTTATTAGTTAAGCTTGATATTTCTAGGTGCCCTTCAAAAAGCTTTATTTGATTAATTTTATTATTAGATTCTCTAAAATAATCTAATCCAGTTTCACCCAACCCTATTACTTTAGGTTTATTGATATTTTCTTTAAGCTGTTTAATTATAGACTCAAATTGATCATCCGATATATTTTTTTGAACATTATTTGGATGAATACCTGTTGTACACCAAATATTTTTGTATTTCTTTGTTATATTATGGATGGTTTTAAATTTTTCTAAATTAACAGAAATGCTCAATAAGTATTCAACATCATTTAATTTAGCATTTCGAATAACGGTATCTAAATCATTACTATAATCATCAAAATCTAGATGACAGTGAGAGTCAACAATTTTATTTTTCATATCTAGGAAACAATGCCTCTGGTTTATTAAATATATGATCTTTTTTTATTATATTTTCAATATTAAGAAATTTAAAGTTTCTTTCATTTTCGTTAATATTTAAAAGATTAAGAAGGTTTGTAGAAAAATTGGGAATAAAGGGTTGAAGTAAAATCCCAATAATTCTAAAGTTTTCAACTAATATAGATAGTCCATTACCTGCTTTGTCTCTGTCAACCTTAAAAACTTTCCAAGGCTCATTTGAGTCTACAAATTTGTTAAGCTTGTCGATAAATGTAAAAATTTCTTCTAAACATCTGCTTATTTCAAAATTCTGAATCTTTTCATCAATTAACGGTAATAGATCATAACCATCATTTATTAAATTATAACCTTTGAGTTTTGAATCAATTTTTGAGGGTAAGCAATTATCATAATTTTTATATATAAATTTCATAACCCTTTGTATTAAGTTACCTAAGTTATTTGATAAGTCAGAATTAATTCTATTTAAAAAAGCTTTCTCTGAAAAGTCACCATCATTTCCAAGTGGTATTTCTCTCATTAAAAAGTATCTAAATTGGTCTAAACCAAACTTATCGATCATTACATTAGGATCAATAGTGTTACCTGTTGACTTTGAAATTTTTTTACCTTCATTTGTCCACCATCCGTGCGCTATTATTCTTTTAGGTAAATTTAATTTATTAGCTAGGAGTAATGCGGGCCAGTAAACAGCGTGAAACTTTAATATATCTTTTCCAATAATATGATATGAATTCTGCCAATATTCTTTTTTTTTCTCTAAATCTGGGTAGCCGAGAGAGGTTAAATAATTTACAAGTGCATCAATCCAAACATACATTACGTGATTTGTATTCGGAACTTTAATCCCCCAACTAAAGCTAGTTCTAGAAATAGATAAATCTTTTAGTCCAGATTTCACAAAACTCTTAACCTCATTATATCTTGAATCGGGGTAAACAAAATTTTTGTTTTTTTCATAAAAATCTAAAAGTTTATCTTGCCATTTAGACAATCTAAAGAAATAACTTTCCTCTTCAACCCATTCAACACTTCCACCATCTATAGTTACTAAGTCACCGTTATCATTTTTAACTAATTCTTTTTCTTGATAATATGCTTCATCTTTTACTGAATACCATCCAGAATATTTATCAATATAAACTTGATTGTTTTTTTCAAGATTTTCCCAAAAAAAACTTGCAGCTAAATGATGTCTTTTCTCTGTAGTTCTTATAAAATCATCATTTGTTAATTGAAGTTTTTTTGTTAAATCTAAAAAATTTAGGGAAACTTCATCAACAAAATTGTTTGGAGATTTATTATTTTTTCTAGCAGCTTGTTCAACTTTAAGTCCATGCTCATCAGTTCCTGTGGTAAAATTCACCTCTAAACCTTGAAGTTTATAAAATCTGGCAATTGAGTCACATATAATTGAAGTATATGCATGACCAATATGAGGTAAATCATTAACGTAATAAATTGGAGTAGTTATATAGATTTTATTCATTTTTTTTAATTTTAAAATATTCTAAAAATATTATTAATAGTTCTTGTTTTTTATCTTGGTTAGAATTTTCATCAAAATTTTCTTTTATAAAATTTAATAGTCTTAAAGTTAACTTTTTTTTCCCCTCATCATTATTATTTTCAATAAAAATCTCTTTTAATTTAAAATAAACTGTATCCATAAGAATGAATTTTAGTTTGCTATAGTCTTTTAAAAATAGACTGTATAAACTTTCAAATTCCTTCAAATTAAAATTATTATCTTCCATAAATTTCATTAACCTGTTTATAATAGTAATATTATCTTCTTCAAATACAATATTGAGTCTTTCTATACTACCTCTGATTATAAATTCATTTTTCTTCAAAATATTTGTATCTACCGTCAAGTTATTTGTCTTACAATAGTTCTCTAAATCTTCGATAGTCAAGTTGTTAAATTTGAGCAAATTACATCTTGAAATTACTGTTTTTGGAGTTTTTTTAAGATTTTCTAGAATAAGAATAATTATAGTATCATCGGGTGGTTCCTCAATTGTTTTTAATAAGGCATTCCAAGATTGAAAATTTAAATAATCGGCATCGTCAAATATTATAAATGTTTTTCCATTTTTAGTTGCATTAGTTAAGTTTGAAAATCTGATTATCTCCCTTATGTCATCAATAGATGTATCAGCATCACATTCTAATTTAAATATGCTTTCTAGATAATTTGCTTTATTATTTAATTTATCTTTTAAAAAACTTACTAACGTTGAATACTTACCAATTCCTTTCTTTCCATGAAAAATCCAGGAATGATAAATATTTTCCAAATTTAAATTTCTCAAGAAATTAATTTGTTTTTCATGTCCTACAATACTTTGTAAATTCATTTCTATATCGAGTAAGGAAGATTTTTCTTAAAAAACTTTTTTTTATTTAAAATATTAATTATTTTCCTGTGAATTGATTCGATTGAGTTTGAGGCATCAACGTTTATTAAATGTTTATCTTTTTTTGATAAATTTTCAAACTCAGCCCTTATTTTTTCATGAAATCTATTTTCTTTTTTCTCATATTTTATTTCTGTTTTTTTTATTGATAAACTTCTTTTAACACCTTCTTTCGGATTAAGGTTTAAAAAAAAGCTAATATTGGGTAAAAGATTGAATGCAAATTCTTTATGCAGAAACTTTAATTTTCTTATATTAATTTTATTCATGATAATTTGATAACAAATTGTTGAATGGATAAATCTGTCACAAATAACATTATTTTTTTTTAAAGTTGGAATCAATAATTTTTTAACGTGCTCATGTCTGGCTGCATAAATTAATAATAACTCAGTTTCAGGTAGGAAATTTTTATATTTATTATTTACTATTAGATCTCTTATAATTTCTGATTCTCTAGTCCCACCAGGTTCGCGTGTTATTATATACTTTTCATTAATAGATTTTAGAGACTTAGATAATAATTTAGATTGTGTTGTTTTCCCTACACCTTCACCACCTTCAAAAGAAATGAATTTTTTCATTGTTCAATAAAAATACTATCGCCGAATATTAAATATTTAAAATTATAGTATATTTTTGATAGAAAAGATGACTTTTTAACATCTTCAGAAGGATACAAATCAAATTTCGATAGTATAGTGTTAGACTTTTTCTTTTTTACAATTAGCTCGGCTATTGGCTCGTCTTTGTATAAAGGAGCAACAAGAGGAAGTTTATGTTTGACAACTATTTTCAAATTATTTTTCAAGGTTTTTGGTATTGTAACGATAACTTTTTTATCTGAAACTGCACCTATATATTTCTTCTTACCTCCCCATACATTAAGATTTTTAACAATTTTATCTTTTTCAGAAATCAAATAATTAAAATACTGATTGATAGCAATATTAGATAATCTTTCGGATTCTTTAGCTCTAGCTTTTGATGATTTCAATCCATTTAAAACTAAAATTAATCTTCTATCCTTTTTTTTTACTGAAACAACAATTCCATATCCTCCAAGCGAAGTATGTCCCGTCTTCAACCCATCAGATTCGATATTGGAATATAATAAAGGGTTTCTGTTATTTTGTTTTATATCACTAAAAGTAAATTCTTTTTCAGCATAGTAATGATAAAATTCTGGGAAATCCTCGATTGTTCTTATTGTTAAGGTTAGAAGATCTTCAACTGTCATCAAATGTTCTGGGTCTGGCCATCCTGTTGAATTAGTGAAGTTTGAATTTTTTAAACCAATTTCTTGGCCTAATAGGTTAAGTTCTTGTGCAAATAAGTCTTCTGACCCAGAAATTGCTTCAGCTACAACTATGCATGCATCATTTCCAGATTGAACAATTATTCCTCTAATTAAATCCTCAACTTTAACTAATGAACCTACATTCACAAACATTTTTGAGCCACCCTTTTTCCAAGCTTTTTTTGAGACTTTAAATTCATCGGTTAATTCTATTTCGCCATCTTTTAATTTCTTAAACAAATAGTAGATTGTCATAATTTTGCTCATTGAACTTGGCGAAACGAGTTCTTTAGAATTTTTTTCGAAAATCACAGTTTTAGTTTCATAATCATAAATGATAGCTTGTGCGGCTGTTGTACTTATTGCGTATACACTGTTATAGATAAAAACATTAAATATTATTAATATAAAAAAAAATTTCATCCTAGTTTACCACAAGATGACTGGATGTATGACCAAGCTCAAATAATTTTGATTTAATTGATTTAGCCAAGTCTAGATTTGATAATGGTCCGATTCTAACTCTGTAAAGGTATTTATTATCAATGAATTTTCTTTCAATATACGCTTTAAACTCCGACAGCTTTTCAGTAAGACTCTTAGCATTTCTATGATCACCAAACGCACCCACCTGAATTATAACTGGCTTATCTTTTAGTATTAAATTATCTTCAGTTGAATTCTTTGAAACTTCATCTGAATTTTGTTCATCTTTTTCAGAAGGGATAACTTTTCTTTGAACTTTTTCTACCTTAGCTTTGTTAGCCTTTCTAACGCTATTTTTTTTACTATTCTTAGATGCATAAATTCTTGATTCATTTTCCATAATCTCAACTCTAACTTTTGCAACACCAGAATTAACAAAGCCTAATTCTTGAGCAGCTTTTTTTGAAAGATCAATTATTCTGTTCCCTGCAAATGGACCTCTGTCATTTACTCTAATATTTTCTAAAACTTTACCATTATCTAAATTTGTTACTTTAACTATAGAGGGCATAGGAAGAGTTTTATGTGCTGCAGATATTTTATTTTGATCAAAAACTTCTCCATTAGCAGTTTTTTTTCCATGAAAACCTGGTCCATACCACGAGGCAATTCCAACTTCATTATAGTTGTAATCAATTGCTGGATAATACCATTTACCATTAATTTTATAGGGATTTCCAACTTTATACATTGGATCTTCATCCCACTTACTTATTTTTTTTGCAGAATTGATAAGGAACGTTGTTTCTGAACAACTCGTCAAAAATAAAATTGTTAAAATCTTAAAAAAGAATTTATATTTATTAATTAATTTCATCTGCAAAAAGAAATACGGTTAAAGCAAAATAATTTGATCTATTCCAATTTAATATAACATCAAAGTTTTTTGAGACAAGATAACATTCATTAAAATTTGAATCT
>JBELJQ010000033.1:0-15120 GCA_042090305.1 Candidatus Pelagibacteraceae bacterium
TTAACATTATATTTTTTTATAATAATTTTGATGATAAATATATATTAATTTTATAATTAAATGTAATATGAAAAATAAATCTTTTCTTGCTCCAAAAAAAATGAAGACATTAAATATTATTGATGGGGTGGAAGTCTCATCAACTCACTGTGGACTAAAAAAAAACAAAAAGGATGATTTAGTTTTAATTAAACTTAAAAGTCCTGGCGAGATTTTAGGTTGTTTTACAAAATCAAAAACACCTGGAGAACCTGTTTTATGGAATAAAAAAATAATAAAGAAAAATAAAGTTTCTGCAATTTTAATTAACTCTGGTAATGCAAATGTATTTAATGGAGATGCAGGGAAAAAATCAGTCAATAAAATAGCTAGTTATTTGTCATTAAAATTAAAAATTCCTAAAAATGAAATTTACCTTGCATCAACAGGAGTGATTGGAGAACTCTTAGATGAATCAAAAATAATAAGTAAGATACCTTTCTTAATAGATAATCTAAGTAATAAAAAAAAAAATTGGGAGCAAGCAGCAAATGCTATGAGGACTACAGATACATTTTCAAAGTTTCATTCAGAAACTTTATCTAACGATAATTTACTCCATATCAATGGAATAGCAAAAGGTTCAGGTATGATTTACCCTAATATGGCTACAATGCTTGCATTCATATTTACAAATTATGATTTCAAAATTTCAGATATTTCTAAAGACTTTAAAAAAATTGTGGATAACACATTTAATTCTATTTCTGTTGACGGCGACACGTCTACAAGTGATATGGTATTATTATTTTCTATAAAAAATCACAACTCCTTAAAAATCAAAAATAAACTTAGATCAGTATTTTTAAAAAAGCTTGAAAAACTAATGCTTAAGTTATCTCATTTGATTATTAGGGATGGTGAGGGAGCTACAAAATTTATTGAAGTAGAAGTTAAAAATGCAAAAAATTCAGATGAAGCTAAATTAATAGCTAAATCAATTATAAATTCTCCCTTGATAAAAACTGCAATGGCAGGTTCAGATTCAAATTGGGGGAGAGTGGTCATGGCTATAGGGAAATCTTATGCAAATATAAACCCCGATAAATTATCTATTAAATTCGGAGATTATAGTGTTTTATTCAAGGGACAAAAATATGTCACAAAAAATATAAATAAGATAAATGAGTATCTTATGAATCAAGAGATTAAAATTTTAGTTGATATTGGTGTTGGAGCTGGAAAAAGTAAAATGTGGACATGTGATTTTACAAAAGAATATATATCGATAAATGCTGATTATAGAAGCTAATAAAGTTATAGACATTGTAATTGGTATTTTATTCAAAAATAAAAGAGTTTTGATAGCTAGCAGACCCCCTTTAAAAATATTCGGTGGTTATTATGAATTTCCTGGCGGAAAAGTTGAAAAAGGTGAATTTACTTTGGAAGCTTTATACCGAGAACTTAATGAGGAATTAAAAATAAAAATAGAGTTGAATAAAGTGATTTTTTTTACAAATTATCAAATTAAAAGAGAAAAAAAATTAAATCTGAATTTTTTTATTTGTAATTCATGGAAAGGTAAGGTTTACCCAAATGAAAAACAAAACTTACATTGGGTGGAAATAAATGATTTATCAAATTTTAAAATTTTGAAATCTAACTATAAGGTGTTAAAAATGCTTAAGCGACTAAGGTCATTTAAATGAAGTAAGTGAAACTATATTACAAGTAGATATAAGTTTATTATCTTGAGTAAAATTTTCTTTGTAGACTTCATTAAGTTTTTTTAAATAATTTTTAGTTTTTAGACCCTTGCTTTTCTTATCAAAAACAGTATTTTCTCCTATGCCTCTAATGTCATTCAACAAAGTGAGAGTATGATTATAAAAAACCTTATAATCCCAGACCTCTGATACTATTTCTTTGAAACCAATTCTATTTAATAAATCTACAACATGTACCATTTTTAAACTTGATTCTATTCTTGGGAAAACACCGTTAAATATTTCATTGTCAGTTAATATTAAAGATTTTCTTAACTCATCAAGGTTTTTTTCCCCAAAAAAATTACATATAAACAATCCATCTTTTTTTAAAAAATGTAAAATATTAGTAAGATGCTCTTGAGGTTTGTTAAGGTTATTTAGTGAGAGGTTATGAATAACTAAATCAAAATAGTTTTCTTCAAATGAAATAGTTTCGAACAAGCCAGATAATTTGACTAATCTTTTATCATTTTTGTTATATTTTAAAAATTCATCATACTGTGAAAAAAAAAATATTTGTTTACACTCAAAGCCCTCTAATTGCTCCAATGTTTCATATAGATCAGAAGTAACTAACAAAACATTCTCTACATTACTTTTAATTTCGTTTAATTTCTTTAATAAATGAATTGAAAATTTCTCATAAATAAAATTATGATTGTTCCAGTCTTTAATTTTTGAATTTTTATACTGGATTAACTTTTTAGTATTAAATATATTATCAACCATATTGTAATGAAAAAAATATTAATTTATTCCTCTTTAATTTGTCCGTATTGTATAGCTGCAAAAAGGTTATTTGAAAATGAAAAACTAGAATATTTTGAAATAATAGTAGACAATAGTCAAACAAATAGGAAAAAAATGATAAAATTAGCTAATGGTAAATCTTCAGTTCCTCAAATTTTCTTTGATGACTTCCATGTTGGTGGTTTTGACGATTTAAAAGAAATTTTTGATAAAGGGTATCTAATTAAAATGTTAAACGATGAAAAAATTTAACGTAGCATGCTTTCAAGTTTGTAGTTCTGAAGATCCCAAAAAAAACATATCTATGTTATCAAAAATGTTCTCCGAACTTTCTAAGAATGTAGAATTAATTTGTCTTCCAGAATGTGTTGCAATCTTTACTGACTCAAAAAGAAAACTGCAGTATTACTTCAATGACTGGCATAATGATTTTTTAAATTTTATTAAAGAGAAAGCAAAAAAACATTCATCAAATATCTTAATTGGTTCCGTACCCTTTAAAAAAAAAAATGGAAAGTTTCTTAATAGGTCTTATCTAGTTGATTCCTCTGGAGTAATCAATAATTATTATGATAAAATCAATCTATTTGATGTGAAACTCAGTCAAAGTGAAGAATATATGGAGTCAAAAAATTTTGATTCAGGAAAAAATGTTAAGGTACTAGAACTTCCATTTGGTAAAATTGGCTTAAGTATTTGTTATGATTTAAGATTTTCATCTCTTTATAAAAAGTTAGCTTCTAAAGGTGCGGACTTTTTTTCGATACCTGCTGCTTTTACCTATACCACAGGAAAAGCTCATTGGCATCCATTGATTAAGTCAAGAGCTATTGAAAATGGTTGTTTCGTTTTTGCTGCAGCTCAAGTTGGGTTCCATGAAAATGGTAGAAGAACTTTCGGTCATTCATTAATTGTTGATCCATGGGGTAAGATAATTTCTGACGGTCTTGGAAGAAAAGGAATAATCTATGGAAGTGTGGATAAAAAAATCATATTAGAGTCTAGAAAAAAAATTCCTTCCATGCAGTCATTTTTGAAAAACAGCTGATTGTATTTCATTATCCCCTTTAGTTATACCCTGATAGAATTTAACCCTTCTTAGCTTTTCTCTAAAAAGATTAAGAAGCTCAAATCTTTTCAATCTATAATTCCTATTTTTTTTTTTTCTCACCATAAAGTTTTCACAAAAGATATACCCGTCATTTTTTAAATATTTGGATAAGTTTTTCATTAGTGGTCTATTTGTATACTTTAAAAGCAAGATGACATTATATTTTTTTGATACCAGTTTTTTAAAATATAAATTATTTCTAAAACTGTCAAGATTAATTCTATGAAACTTTTCATTTAAAAATCTATTTCTAAATTTCAATTCTTGGATTATATCTATACAGTCTACTTTCCATCCATTTCTAGCAAGAATTTTTGAGTATATTGACGAACCACAAGCGAGATCAAGCGCCACCCCATTTTTTTTTTTTGATAAACTTAACAAAAAATCATGGTGATAAATATTAGCCATCAAAGCTTTGCACTAAATATGTAGTTAATACTTTTATCTTGTTTGTATTTCCAGCTATTTAACAGTGGGTTATAACTCGTGCCTTTGAAATCAATTAATTTGAAATCTTCGTAGATTAAAATTTTCTTGAGATTATTTGGTTTTATAAATTTCTTCCATTCATGCGTGTTCTTCGGAACAATTTTCAATATGTTTTCTGCGAACAAAATTGCAAAAATATAAGAAAAAAAAGTTTTATTTATTGTAGAACCTATAAATAGACCATTTTTCTTTAAATTTAATTTAATTTTTTTTAACACAGCTTGCACATCTTCGACATGCTCCAGAACCTCCATACAAGTTATAACATCAAATTTCTCTGAACTTTTAAATTCTTCAATATCAGTCTGTTTATATGTTATTTTAAGATTATTCTTTTTTGCATGTTTCCTTGCAGCTAAAATTGAGCTTTCATTACTATCAATTCCATAGACAGTAGCATTTAATCTTGCGAGTGGTTCGCAAAATATTCCACCACCACAACCAATATCTAAGATACGTATTCCTTTTAGAGAATCTTTATTTGGTAAATCTAGTGAGTCTATCAAATATTTTACCCTTAATAAATTGAACGAATGAAGAGGTTTAAATGCGCCTTTTACGTTCCACCAATCTGATGAAAAATTTTCAAAGACACTATCATAATTAGGTTCTGAATCTCTTATTTTCTTGCTTTTCATCATAATATATTTAGAACTATAAATATTTATAACTTATAAAAGAACTATTTGGAAGCTATGTCAATCAAAGTAATGAAGTTTGGTGGAACGTCAGTAGGTAATACTGATAGGATAATGAATATAGTTAAACTAATCAAAAATCGAATTTCCAATGGTGATAATAAGATATTAATGGTCGTTTCAGCTATGAGTGGTGTTACCAATAAATTGGTAAGTGGTTTTAAGGAAATTCAAAAAGACATTAATAATGCAGAATATGATAACATAGTTTCAACTGGTGAACAGTTTTCATCAGCTTTAGTTAGCACAATACTTAATAAAAATAAAATATTGTCCAGATCTTTACTAGGTTGGCAAGTCCCTATTGTTACAGATCAAAATCATGCTAGAGCAAGAATCTTAGATATCGAAACAGAATATGTTAACAGTTTATTTAAAAAATATAAAGTCCTCGTATTAGCTGGATTTCAAGGTATTTCTATTAATAAAAAAATTACTACTTTGGGTCGAGGCGGGTCTGACACTTCTGCTATAGCAATGAGTGTTGCGCTAAATACAAAGTTATGTGAAATTTTTACCGATGTTGATGGTATTTTCACTTCAGATCCAAGGATAGTAAGTGAGGCAAAAAAAATTAAAATGATAACTTATGAAGAAATTCTTGAGCTTGCATCTCTTGGTTCAAAAGTACTTCATCCAAGATCAGTTGAATTAGCTATGAAATATGGTATTAAAATCCATGTCAGAAGTTCATTTAATAAGTCTGAAGGTACTATGGTTTTAAAAGAAGAAAAAAAATTAGAGAAAGAAGTTGTCACGGGGATTACTTCCTCTGAAAATGATGCAAAGATTACGCTTAAGGGCATTCCAGATAAACCAGGTGTGGCTGCAAAAATCTTTGGCCTACTGGCTAGAAACAAAATAAATGTTGATATGATCGTACAAAATATCACTGATGACGGTAAATTTGCAAGTATAACATTTACTGTTCCTAATGATGATCAGAAAAAGGCAGTGAATGAAATAAGAAAATCAAAAATAAAATTTAACAGAATTCACTCAGACGATAAAATATGTAAATTATCAATTGTGGGAGTAGGTATGAGGAGTAATGTCGGAGTGGCAGAAAAAATGTTTGAAACATTAGCAAAAAAGAATATAAATATCCAAGTGATATCCACCTCAGAAATAAAAATTAGTGTTTTAATAGATATGAAAAAAAAAAATTTGGCTCTACGAGCTCTTCATTCAGCTTATAAACTTGAAACATAATGTATAGCAATCAACTTCTTAAACTTTTTGAAAGAGGTAGTCGATTTTTGGAAACAAAATATCCAATTATGGGCGGTGCAATGACCTGGGTTTCAGAAAGAAAACTTGTTTCAGCTATTTCAAATGCTGGGGGATTTGGAATAATTGCTGCGGGTTCAATGTCAAGTGAGCAACTTAGAAACGAGATTATCGAAACTAAAAAAAAAACTAATAAACCATTTGGAGTAAATCTAATTTTATTACATCCAGATATTGATAAATTAATTGAATGCTGTATTTCTCAAAAAGTAAAGCTTGTGGTTTTTGCTGGAGGGTTTCCAAAAAAAACTCAAATAAAAAAACTAAAAGATAATTTTATAAAAACTATGTGTTTTGCAACTACCAACGTTATTGCAAAAAAAATGGTATCAAACGGTATAGACGGTTTGATTCTCGAGGGTAATGAAGCAGGTGGTCATATTGGTCCAGTATCCATAAATGTATTGGTTCAAGAAATTTTACCTCAAGTAAATTCAGTACCAGTATTTGTAGCTGGAGGAATTGGAAGAGGAGAATTACTTCTAAAATTCATTGAGCTAGGTGCTGCAGGTTGCCAGATTGGGACACGTCTTGTATGCTCCGAAGAGTCCGTAGCTCATGAAAAGTTTAAGAATATATTCATAAAATCTGAAGCTAGAAATTCTAAAATATCAATAAGATTAGATGAAAGGCTTCCTGTTATTCCAGTTAGAGCTATTGAAAATAACGCAACTCAAATGTTTTTGGAAGAGCAAAAAAGAGTAATTACATTGTTAGATAATAAAAAAATTTCACTCAGTGAAGCTCAACTTCAAATTGAACATTTTTGGGCAGGTTCTCTCAAAAATGCAGTTATTCATGGAGATATTGAGAACGGTTCATTAATGGCTGGTCAAAGTGTTAGTCTAGTAAAAAAAAAACAAAAAGTTTCTGAGATTTTAGATGAATTAGTTTCACAAGCATCTGAACAACTTAAATTAGATAAGAGTAAGAATTAGAATGAGTGAGTTAAGAATAATCTTAAAGAATGAACCCGACTTAAAAAAAGAGATCTTTCTCGAAATTGGACAAAAAATTTCTAAAGCAAGAAAATCTTCAAGAAAAAAACTTGATGGTATAGCAAAAAAACTTAATATAAGTGTTGAAATGCTAAAACAGATTGAAGAGGGAGATATAAATGGATTTCCTCCTTCTGTTCATATTACAGGTTTCTTGAGAGCTTTTTCAGAGAAGGTAAATTGTGATATATCCAAAGAACTAGAACAGTTAGTTGAAGAACAAGAGCATAAAAATAACATAAAAAAAACAGATAAAAAATTTAAGAAAAATAGTTTTTTTTTTTTTATTGTTTTTTTCGGTATTTTACTTTTAGCTATTACTTATTTCAATTTTTCTAAAAAAGTAGATACTGTAAATGAACTGAATCCAAAATCGATGAAAAGTGAATTTAAAATTCAGGAAAAAGGTCATGAAGAATTAATTGAAGTGAAAGAAAATATTGAAAACTTGAAACATAACATAGAACCAATAGACTATAATATTTTAGCTGAAAACCAATTCTTTGAGATTCTTTTCCTAGAAAAGACATGGATTGAAATTTTTGATAAGGAAAAAAATTTGATAGAAAAGGGATTATTTAATATTGGACAGTCGCTAAAATTTATTTTTGACACTGTTGATTCTGATTTTTTTATTAAGTCTGGTAATTTGGGAGGATTTCAAATATTTTATAATAATGAATTTTTTGCTCCTTTTGGATTATCTGGACAAGTAAGTAATGGATTCTTTGTAAAAAAAAAAGTAAGTTCAATCTATGATGTTAGGGCTATGAGAGATGAGTATTAGACCTTGGAGAGATATCACAAGAAAAAAAACTAAAAAGATTAAAGTGGGTAATGTTGATATTGGAGGAGACTCCCCAATATCAGTTCAATCCATGACCAATACGCTTACAACTGATATTAAAGCTACTGTTAATCAAATAAAATCACTTGAGGCTGTTGGCGCAGATTTGGTAAGAGTTTCATGTCCTGACGAGGAATCAAGTCTTGCTCTAAAAAAAATTGTTAAAGAAGTTAATATCCCAATTGTCGCTGACATTCACTTTCACTACAAAAGGGCAATTGAGGCGGCAGAATCTGGAGCATCTTGTTTGCGTATCAACCCTGGAAACATTGGTAAGTCAGAGAGGGTAAGAGAAGTTATCAAAGCAGCAAAAGATAACGGTTGCTCAATCAGGATTGGGGTTAATGCAGGAAGTCTTGAAAGAGAACTACTTGAAAAGTATGGAGAACCTTGCCCAGAAGCAATGGTTGAGTCAGCTTTGAATCATGTAAAAATACTTGAGGACAATGATTTCTTTGAATTTAAAATAAGTTGTAAGGCATCTGATGTTTTTCTAGCTGTTGCAGCATATTACGGAATATCTGATGCATGCGATTATCCCATTCATCTTGGCATAACTGAAGCTGGAGGTATGATACCCGGAACAATAAAATCTTCGATTGGAATGGGATCTTTACTATGGGCAGGTATAGGAGATACTATAAGAGTTTCGTTATCTGCTGACCCTATAGAAGAAATTAAGGTTGGATTTAATATGCTAAAGTCTTTAAATCTGCGACATAGAGGTGTTAACATTATTTCTTGTCCTTCATGTGCACGACAAAACTTTAATGTAATAAACACTGTTGGAGAACTTGAGAAAAGACTGGAGCATATAACAGCACCGATGACACTGTCAGTAATTGGTTGTGTTGTAAATGGTCCGGGAGAAGCAAAAGAAACTGATATCGGATTAACCGGTGGTAAAAGTCATCAGGTATACATTGATGGTGAAAAACATCATATACTGAGAGAAGGAAATATGATAGACCACTTGGTTGATTTATGCGAAAAAAAACAAGAAGAATTAAAAAATAAAAAAGTCTAAAGTTTTGCAAAAAATTAATTCAGTTAAAGGAACTAAAGATCTGCAAGGTGATGAACTCCTTCATCATGAATGGTTAAAGAATAAATTTGAAGAAATTTGCTATTTTTTTAATTATGAGAAAATTGTAACACCCATAATTGAACACTCTGAAGTATTTAATAGGTCTCTTGGAGAGTCATCGGATATTGTTTCCAAAGAAATGTATAACTTTATAGATCAAGGGGGGGATCATTTAGTATTAAGACCAGAGGGGACTGCTGCAATAGCAAGAGCTTTCATTTCTAACAGTTTTAATCAAAAGTTGATAAATAAGTATTTTTATTCAGGACCGATGTTTAGAAGAGAAAGACCTCAATCTGGAAGATTAAGACAATTTAATCAGCTTGGTATAGAATGTTTTGGTAATGCAAACTTTTCTTCGGATCTTGAAGTTATAATTTTGGCTGAAAAATTTTTAGAAAAGATTGGATTAAGACATAGTTTAAATCTCGAAGTTAATTCATTGGGTAATAATGAAATTAGGAGGAATTATACAAAATCTTTGAAGGAATACTTTATAAAAATGAGTTCTGAACTATCTGATGAAAGTAGAAGACGTATCGAAAAAAATCCCTTAAGAATTCTAGATTCAAAGAATTTAAATGATAGAGAAATAATTAAAGATTGCCCAAAAATTCAAGCATTTTATGATAAAGAGTCTCAAGATTTTTTCGAAAACTTGATTAATGGATTAAAAAAAATTGGTATTATATTTAACATTAACTCTAGCCTTGTTAGAGGTCTTGATTATTATAATCATACAACATTCGAGTATAAGACTATGGAAGATAAAAGCCAAAACACACTTCTTGCCGGAGGGCGATTTGATGGACTTGTTCATATGTTGGGTGGAGATAGTATTGGAGGAGTAGGTTGGGCTGCTGGAGTTGAAAGAATACTATTAAATCTAGATATAAATACAAAAAGTCAATTAAAAGTGATTAGTATTTTCTCCAATAATAATTTACTAAATCCAGAAATATTAAAAATTATCAAGAATCTTGATATTCAAGAAAAATATAAAATTAACTTTATCAATTCAGGAAATTTCAAAAAAAAAATGACAAAAGCCAGTAAAGTTAAATCTGAAGCGTGCATAATAATTGGAGAAGATGAATGGAAAACAAAAAATATTATTTGGAAAGATTTTATTTCTGGAAAACAAGAGACTCTATCTATTGATAATCTTAAAGATTTTATTAATAAAAAATTTCAAAAGAAATGAAAAAAGTAGCAAACGATTTCTCTTCCAAACCTAGGCAAATTACAATTGCTGCTATCAATGTTTCAACTCAAGTATTTGGTGAATGGTCAAAGATAAAAGTACTAACTATTAATAATACAAAAATTGCAGAAACAATTTTTGATAACTTAAAAAAACTAAATCCATTGAAAGTAACAAAAATTTTAGATTCTCAAGACACTTTTTTTGAAAAGCTAATATCTGATAAAACTGAAAAAACATTAAGAAGTATAAAAGAATTCGATATCATTATAATTGGATTTAATGAGAGAAATAAAATTATAAATACAAAAGTAATAAGGAGAATTCTGAAAGAAAGAAAGCAAAAACCACTATTGATGATAGATTGCGGTGTTCCTGGAAATGTTGATACTAAAGTTAGATTGATAAACAACTGTTTTCTTTTTGATTTGAATGATTTGGAGCAAATTTATTCAGACAAAAATATCGACAATAATACAGGTATTAATATCATTGAAACAGATAAAGAATTAAATTTATCATTAGAAAATTTTTATAAAAAGATGAATTTTAACTCCTCTCAAAAGGTAAAATTTGAGAATGAACTAAGGAATTTTTTTGAGTCTAGTGATGTGCGCACAAATGATTCACTGAAAACTTTTTTTAAATACTGTAAATAATGGAAGAAAAGAAACTAAATAATATTATTGAGAACTTTAACGAAATTGAAAAAAAATTAAGTTCAATTGGAGATAAAGATTATAATATTTTTGCAAAATTATCAAAAGAGTATTCTGACCTTAAACCATTAGTTAGTAAAATTAATGACTATAAAAAATTTAACAATGAACTTCATGACCTAGCGGAATTATTAGAGTCGAATGATAATGATTTAAAAAAAGAAGCAGTCTACGAAAAGGAAATATTACTAAAAAAAATAAATGAAATAGAAGAGGAATTAAAATTTATGTTAATTCCAAAAGATGAATCAGATGAAAAAAATGCTATTGTTGAAATTAGAGCAGGTACAGGAGGTGAGGAGGCTGCTTTATTTGCATCTGATCTTTTAAGAATGTACACCAAGTACTCAGAAGTTAAGTCTTGGAGAGCAGAGATAATGGATTTAAGTGAAACAGACCATGATGGAGTCAAAGAGGTAGTATTAAAAGTTTCTGGTAATAACGTCTTTGGAGAGTTAAAATTTGAATCAGGGACTCATAGGGTTCAAAGAGTACCATTGACAGAGTCTGGTGGAAGAATTCATACATCAGCTGCTACTGTTGCCGTATTACCTGAAGCCTCAGATGTTGATGTTGATATATTAGAGAAAGATCTTAGGGTTGATATTTTTCGTGCAAGTGGGCCTGGCGGACAGTCAGTTAATACTACAGATAGTGCAGTTAGAATTACGCATATTCCAACAGGCGTTGTTGCTCAGTGTCAAGACGAGAAATCTCAACATAAGAATAAAGCAAAGGCTCTTACAGTATTAAGAACAAGAATATTTGAAAGTGAAAGACAAAAAAAAGAAAAAGAAAGGGCTCAAGAAAGGAAATCTCAAGTTGGAAGTGGAGACAGATCTGAAAGAATTAGAACATATAATTTTCCACAAGGAAGAGTTACGGATCATAGAATATCATTAACTTTATACAAGCTTGAACAAATCCTAGCTGGAGAAGGCTTGAATGAAATAATTTCTTCACTAATTACTGATGATAATATGAAGAAATTATCGCAGGACTAACCAATGAAAATTGCAATTCAAAAATTACTAAAGACAAGCTCTAATCATCTTCTAGTAAATGGAGTGCCAAGACCAAAACATGAATCAATTCTAATTTTTAAGGAAGTTCTAAAAAAAGAATATTTAGAAATTATGTTAGATACAAATCATAGTATTTCATCAAAAAAAGTAAAAATGATATTAAATAAAACTTTTCAAAGAGCGAGAGGAAAACCCATATCAAAAATATTTGGAAAAAAAGAATTCTTTTCGCATGATTTTTTTACGTCCATAAAAACATTAGATCCAAGACCAGAAACTGAGCATTTGATTGATGTTGTAGTAAATATTAGTAAGAGAATAAATTCCAACGATTTGGATATTCTTGATCTTGGGACTGGGACTGGTTGTATAATAATTACATTATTTCAAAAGTTAATTAAAAAATTCAATGTTAGTGCTGAAGCTGTTGATATATCAAAAGATGCACTTAAAGTTGCAAGAAGAAATCTAGATAAATTTAACTTAAAGAATAAGATTAAATTAAATCTTAGTAATTGGTTTGAAAATGTTAATTCAAAGTTTGATATAATCGTTTCAAACCCTCCATATATTCGAAGACGTGATATTTCCTCTCTAGAAAAGGGAGTTTTATATGATCCTATAATATCTCTTGATGGCGGGGTTAAAGGTCTCACGAGTTATCAGAGTATTGCAGAAAAAGCTGCTTCTTTCTTGAAGCCTAATGGATATATAGTCTGTGAAATTGGAACGAATCAATTGAAATCAATAGATAAAATCTTTATTGCAAATAGATTTGAGAGAATTTTAAAAGAAAAAGATTTACAAGGTATTGACAGAATTGTAGTCTACAAATATAAACAAATTAAAAATACTCTTTATATGTCTTAAGAGTCTAACACACCACTTACATTATAAAAATTGATAGACAGAAAAAAAAACAATAGAAAAAAAAGACCAACAAGATTTAGTTCAAAAAGACCTAATGGTTCTTTGAGATCTTTCGTTGATAAAGGTATGCATGCACCCAAGTCAAAAGTTGGTATATCCAAGGTTCTTGAAAAATATACGGGTATGGCAGAAGATGCTTTTTCTAACGGTGACAGAATTGTAGCAGAGAGTTATTACCAATATGCTGAACATTATCAAAGATTACTAAACGAGGTTTTAATTAACGAGCCAAATATACCAAAAGATTCAGGAACCAACAGTCCAGATGAAACTAACCAAGAAAAGCCCAGTAGAACTCAAAGAGCAATAAATGCCAAAAATGAGAGAGAAACAATGAAACAAGGTGATGACCAGAGTGAAGAAACAGATTCCAATTCTCACGAAATAAAAAAATCTAGTGACAAAAAAGTTACAAGCGATGGGATTGAAGCACTTAAACCTTATGAAATTTAATAACTAGTCAATACTGGCTGTCTCAGACTTTTGTAATTTTGCCGATAAAAATCTTTCTCTTGTAAGAGAAACATTAGCATAAAAGTTTGGCATATCCAATTTCTCAACATTTAAACTTGATTGTAACCTAAGTTTCATGGGATTGATTGTTCTATTTTTATGCTTTACTTCATAATGTAAATGTGGGCCTGTACTTCTTCCGGAGTTTCCCACATAACCAATAACATCACCCTGTTTAACAACTCTACCTTTTTTTATACCTTTGGAAAACTTGTAGAGATGAGCATATCTAGTCTTAAAATTGTTCAAATGTTTAATTTCTATAAATCTACCAAATGACCCATTTCTTCCTGCAAAGGTTACTCTTCCATCACCTGCGGCAAGTATTGGTGTCCCTCGTTTAGCAGCAAAATCTACCCCTCTGTGCATTTTACTATATCCTAAGATAGGGTGTTTCCTTACTCCAAATTTTGAGGTTAATCTCGCCCCTTGAACTGGTGTTCTCATGAGATGTTTTCTAATACTTTTTCCATTAGCATCAAAGTAATCAACCTTTCCATTTTGAAGCCGGTATCTAAATAACTCTAATTTGTGGTCTCTCAAATGAACCAGACCATAAAGTAGTAATGGGTCCCCAACGATATTATTAGATTTGGTGAAGTTCGCTTCATAAAGAAGCTCAATAGTATCTCCAGCACGGACATCTCTTTGAAAGTCCATCGTATAACTGAGGTGATGAAGGTAGTTTTTAACAATTTTTTTGGGTATACCAGCCTTTTTTAGTGTGCTACTTAAACTATTTTTAACTTTCATTCTTTTCCTTACTACTTTTGTGTCTGTTGGAGCTTCAAGGTAGAAAAATACAAAATCATTATTATGATTTCTTCTTGTGTTTAGTTGTTTGTAATCTTTTGAAAAGGTTTGGATCTCAATTAACCTATCACCATAATCAAAAAGAATTTTTAAGTTTTCTTCAATTTTAAAATCTATGAAGTTGGCGACTCTCTCATATACCAATGTTGATTCGTCCTTTTCAAGGAATTTTTCAAGATTTTTCTTCAACGATTTCTTATTTTTAACTGAGATAACAGTTGTCTTCGATATTTCACTTTTCTCTGGAATAGGTTTTTGTTCGGGGTATGGGATGCCAGAAAAAAGCATTGTTTCATTGATTGGTATTAGACTTAGATTCATATTCTTTTCATCATTAATATAGTCACTTTTTATTACTTCAGGGTTGATCTTGGCTAATTCTAAATCATCAAGTTCTTCTTTAGATATTTCAAAAGATTCTTTTTTTAAAAGTTCGAACCTTTCATCAAATCTGTAATTATCTATTTGGTTGTTAATTTCAGTGAATTCTTCGATTTCAATTTTGGGGTTTAGTACATCATAATCATTGAACTTAGATATGTTGGATATACTAAAATATCCAAATATTAGGATTAAAATGAAGTTAATTTTTTTTCTATCTGAACCCTGCATTGTTTTTTAATTATTAGTTTAAATATTTTTGAAAAAAAGATTGACCATTTATAGTATTATGCATATAACAAACTGCACAAATTATCAAATATTATTTTGATGACCAAGCTGTTTGAAAATTGAATATAAAGGAATGTGTAGGTGGTGAATTAATACGCCAACACATTCAGTAACGTAATGTTACATGCTTTGTGTTGGGTTCAAATGTCAAGTTTAACTTGATTATATCAAACTTGAGAGTTTGATCCTGGCTCAGAACGAACGCTGGCGGCATGCTTAA
>JBELJQ010000006.1:0-61177 GCA_042090305.1 Candidatus Pelagibacteraceae bacterium
TCTCGTTAACACCGTCGTAATCCCACTCATCATAAGGAGTCATTTGATATAACCACTTAGCCATACCATTGTCAGGGTTACGAGCGTTAATAGTCATAGACCATTTGTTGTCACCAGGACGAACAACTGGGTTCCATGTAGATGGGTTACCTGTACCGTAGTACAAAGTATTTAATTTAGAGTCATAACCGTAGAAACCCCAAATTGATCCACCACCAATTTTCCATGCATCACCAGGCCAAGTTTTCAATGAAGAATCCTTACCGATTGGCTTTAACATAGAAGTAGTTTTGTTTGGATCTACAAGCATGTCCTTATCTGGACCCATGCTGTAAGCTCTCCAAAGTCTTTTACCGCTTTTGATGTCATAACTTGTCCAGTTACATCTAACACCAAATTCAGCGCCAGAACAACCAACACCTACAGTATCTTTGATAATGAAAGGTTGGCCTGAACCAGTTGATGCAGAAACACCATATTTACCAGTACCAGCGTGTAGATTAGTTGTAATCCACTTCTCTTTACCAGTTTTAGCGTCTAATGCAATTACTGAAGTATCAGCAGCGTGAAGAACGAGTGTACCATTTGGATGATAGTTAACACCACGGTTTACGTTATCGCAGCACATAACTGAAATAACTCTGTCCATAGTTTCACCACCAGGATATTTACCACCTTTTACAGGGTTATATTTCCAAATGATTCTTTGGTTATCATTAAGATCTAAAGCGTACACGATATTTGGGATAGCTGTATGTACATACATTGTATCACCAATTACTAGTGGACCACCTTCGTGACCTCTTAAAACACCAGTAGAAAAAGTCCAAGCGACTTTTAAGCTACTAACGTTACTTTTATTGATTTGATCTAACTCAGAGTAACGATGCCCAGCGTAATCACCAGACTGTTGTACCCATTGGTTAGGATCTTTCATCATTTTTTCCAGCTTGTTGTTAGCACTTACAGCGAATGGAAGAGCTAAAGCAGCTGAAGCAATGATGCTTTTTTTCAAAATACTCATAAAGTATTTCTCCTATTTTACGGTTAGTATTATGGGTTTTTTCAAACCCGGTTTATTAGAAAACCAAACGATAACTAGAATGTTATGTTATTTGATTTCCTCCCAGTATCATATTATAAATGAATAGCTGTTATTCAAGCAAAAAATATGAATATAACATGAACACAACGTCCCAAATGAAGAATAAAAAAATTTAGCTAAATAAATCAATAACTTATCTAAATTCTTAAGTAAAAAAAAATTGTGGATAAGTTTAAAAAAAATTCGTAATATGAACTAAAGATGAATGAAAATATATGATTTTGTTCAGAAATGAAAAATAGACAATATAATCAGTACTTTACAACGATAAAAAAAGTGATTATCTTATCAAATTCATTCAATTAAAAATATTTTATTTAATATGCTTGATATATGTACTATATTAGTTTTATGAAAAAATTAATACTATACGTAATTTTATTTAATTTAATTTATGTTTATCCTGTTAAATCTGAAGATGTTTCTCCAGAACCTACAACATGGAATACTAGACTTAAAGATGCAATTTTTGACGAACAAGATGTCTTACTGGACGGTTCTGAAATAATGAATATGGAAAGTCCCTATCGAGCTTTGGATGCTGCGATAGTTCCCATTACAATCAAGTTCAAGATTGATCAAAAAGATAAGCAATTTATTAAAAAAGTGATGTTGATTGTTGATGAAAACCCCTCGCCTATAGTAGGCAATTTCAATTTTTCTCCTAAATCAGGAAACGCAAGTCTTACAACAAGAATTAGAATAGACAAATATACCTACGTGAGAGCAATTGCTGAAACCAATGATAAAAAAAAATACATGGTCGCTAGTTTTGTAAAAGCTGCGGGTGGTTGCTCTGCGCCTAGCTTAGCTGATACGGATGCAGTCATGGCAAGACTGGGAAGAATGAAAATGAAATTTATTAAAACAGACAGTAAAAATGAAAATTATAATGTTGCTGAATTTCTAGTCAGTCACCCTAATTTTTCTGGTTTACAATTCAATCAATTAACAAGAGCTGAAATACCTGCTCACTTTATAAATTATGTTAAGATAGAACAAGATGATGAATTAATCTTAGAAGCAACTCCAGATATTTCTCTTTCGGAAGATCCTTCTTTCATTTTTAACTATAAAGATTCTGGAGGACCTATTAATGTATTTGTAGAGGATAGTGAAGGCCAAACCTTTAAAAAAGAATTTTCAACATCTAATTTAGTATCCAGAAATTAAAAACATTCAAGTTCAGATGCTGCTTGTGCTCTATATAATTTGTCCATTGTTTTTTTAGACAACCCAACGCTTTTATATGCCTCTTCTCTTGGACTAGCACCATATTGTAATCTTGCAATTGCTTCTGCTTGAGCATACTCTTCGTAATTAATTCGTTTTGCAATTTCATCAATTGCACAAGAACATTTAGCCATAAAATCTCTGTTAGAAACATTTGAACTCATGCATGCAAATACAAATTCTGATCTAGCAAGTGTTGGAAAATCGTTAGATTTAACGTTACTATCTGTAAAAATAATTAAATATAAGATTATAGCTGTTAGATATTTTTTCATGATTCATTTTCTCCCTTTTTCTTTTTGTAATTTTGTCTTAATTCTTTATTTGTTCTTATACCTTGATAAACAAGAACTTCTTTAACTATATCCTCTGGATTTTCAATATCCTTTATGTAGGTTTCTATTTTATAGATATACCCTGGAATTTTATCTGACATTATAACATCAAACTTCTTTGTTTTGTAACGAGAAACTCTATTTTTTAACTTTGTTTGCGTGAAAGGTTGGAAAGAAATACGCTTAGCCTCAATTTTAGTGCCATTATGTTCAATTTCAACATCAGTAACTTCAGTGGCGGCGATAGTGTGTCTAATTCTACTCCTAAAGAAGAGCGCATTTCCCCCCGTGAGCCTTTGCATATCCCTACAATCTCTCTCAAAAAATAACATAAAAACTGGATTACCTCTAGCTCCAATCTGTGGAGGAAACCTAACTTTATTTCTTCCTTTAAGATATCTAAAAGTGATATGTTTTGTGTCATCATCGTCAATCTTAACAATATTAAGCACAACGTTTCCAATAAAATTATCTTCTCTTGAGGATTTTTTTTCAAACCTATAATAAATCCTCGAAGGTTCCTTGATACTTCCTAGATGCTCGTCAATGAATAGTGCAATATTAGCAGTAGACATTTCCTTAATAAGTTCTTCTTTAAATTCGTCGGTTCCCCACTTGGCTCTTTTTTTCTCTGCGTCAACTGCTTTAGAAAAATCTTCATCACCATCTTCCTTGGCGTTAAGATTTAACGATGTAAATGTTAGTAAACAAATAAATATAATCTTGACATAGATAAGAAAATTAATATTTTTTAATTTAATCATTGGACTATATAAATTATCTATTATTATTGAATTTTCAACAATGAAATTATTTTATGTCAAAAAAAGTTAAAAATATATCAGTTATTTCAACAGGATCATGGGTTCCTCCGAACCTAAATAATGAATATAAAATTGCTCAGACATATAATGTTCAAATTGAAAAGTTGCTACTTAACGCTTCAATTGGCATTCACGATCATGAAAAAAAACAAAAACAAAAAATTTCAATATCTTTATCAATTAAAGTAAATGATAATATTGCTGATGTTGATGAAAACATAAATAACTTTGTTTCTTATGAAAATGTAATAAATAACATTAAATTGATAATTAATGAGGGTCACATAGATTTAGTTGAAACGTTAGCATACAGAATTCTTGAATGCATATTTATTGACTCTAGAGCTCTATTTGTTTGGTTAAAAATTGAGAAGTTAGAAGTTTTTGAAGAGTCTCATAGCGTTGGAATTGAAATTTCAAAAACAAGAAATGATTTTAAACAAACCTCCCCCCTCAAAAAAATTAGTAGTTTAAAAAGTAAATAATCCTTTTAATCATGTGGATCATTAAAATCGGTGGGAGTTGGTTAAAAAACCCGAGTTTACAAAATTTGCTGTTAAGAATTAAAAAGTTACGTAATAAAGAAATTGTTATTGTGCCTGGAGGCGGTAGTTTTGCCGATTCCATCAGGGATGTATATGATAAAACAAAAATGTCAGAAAACTTAGCGAACAAATTAGCCCTGAAATCCACAGAGTTGTTTGCCGATTATCTTAAAGAGTTAGATAATGATTTATGTTTGATAGATAATCCTAGAAATTTTACAAAAGAAAAAATTTGTGTTTGGTTACCCTCAAAAAAACTTAGTCAAAATAATTCTTACAAAAATAATTGGGACTCAACCTCGGACTCAGTTGCCGCATGGTTAGCTAATAATATCATGGCAGAGGGTATTATTTTTATAAAGTCACTAAAAGACTTTAAAAGTAAAAATAAACTTTATTATTTACAAAATACAAATATTCTCGATAAAAATATTTCAATTTATTTGTCAGGTTATAATGGTTTGATTAAGATAGTCGGATTGAACATATTAAAAAAATTAGAAAAAGAATCTAGTTGGAGTGGATTTGTAAAAAGTTTAGGTGATATTGAGAAATGAATGATTTAAAAGAAAAAAGGTGGGCGTGGGTTTTAACGGGTTCAGGACATTTTTTTAATGAAACAATAGATTTAATCAATACATTAGAAAATATTGATTTATTTGTATCAAAAGCAGCAGATGAAGTTTTGGCTATGTATAAAAAAAAAGGAAAATTATCTAGTAATGTAAAAATTTTTAAAGATAATTCCTCAAGTTCCGTAACTGTTGGAAGGTTTTATAAAGATTTCTATCACACACTTGTTATGGCACCAACATCGAGCAATACAGTGGCCAAATGTGTTTACGGTATTTCCGACTCTCTTGCTACTAATATTTTCGCTCAATCAGGAAAATGTAGAGTGAATTGTATTTTTTTTCCTTGCGATACTGCGCCGGAACTTAAAACTTTTGCACCTAGTGGATACGTTGATGTATTTCCCAGAGAAATCGATTTAGAGAATGTTAAAAAGCTAAAGAAATTTAAAAAAACAAAAGTAGTTGTTAGTTTTAAATCTTTAAGATCTGAAGTATTAAAAAGAGAAAAATGTCTGAAAAAATACTCTTCATAACTGGAAAACTTGCTGAAAGGCAATTAAAGAGAATTCTTAAAACAATGAAACCTGATTTTAGGTTTAAAATAAATCAAATAGGAGTGAATGTAGCAGCGTTAATGTCTGAAAATATTATTCTCCGAAGGTTGGGAAAACATGATGATATTGATAAAATTATCGTACCTGGAAAATTTCGAGGCAACTTAAAAAAATTGAGTAGATATTTTGATATCCCTGTGGAGAGAGGTCCAGATGATTTGTCAGATTTACCTGATTACTTCGGCGTAAAATCAGCTGAAATGGAATTAAACGATTATGATTGTGATATTTTTGCTGAAATTGTGGATGCAGCAATTTTACCGACAAGAAAAATTATTAAAATAGCTAAGGATTACGTGAGGCAAGGAGCAAATGTTATTGATTTAGGTTGTATGCCTGACACTAAGTTTAAACATTTAGAAGAAGTTATTAAAACACTTAAATCATTAAATCTAAAAGTATCCATAGACTCTGCAGATAATAGTGAATTAATAAGAGGTTCTAAAGCTGGAGCAGATTATATTTTAAGTTTAAGCGAAAAAAACTTAACAATAATGGATAAGATAAATTCTGTTCCTATTTTGATCCCATCTAAACAAGGTGATTTAAAATCACTTGAGAAAATAATTGAAATTTTTAAGAAAAAAAAGAGAGATTTTTACGCAGATCCAATATTAGATCCTATACACTATGGTTTTTCTGACTCAATAATGAGATACATAAAAATTAGAAAGAAATACCCAGAAATAAAAATTTTTATGGGTACGGGTAACTTAACTGAATTAACTGATAGCGATTCATCAGGTGTAAATGCAACAATTATGGGTTTAGTTTCCGAATTGAATATTAATGGGGTACTGGTAGTTCAGGTAAGTGGCCATTGTAGAAATTCCATTAAAGAGACTGACATTGCCAGAAAAATAATGCATTTTTCAAAGGTTAACAAAAGGTTACCATTTAGGATTAATGAGGGTCTAATGACAACTTCTAACAGAAAACCTCTAAGAAAATCATCAACTGAATTAAATGAAATAAGAAAACTTATTAAAGATAAAAATTTTAGAATATATTTGTCAGATAAGGGTATAAATATTTTTAATAGTCATATTAATATAATTGGAAAAGATCCCTTTGATTTTTATAATTCTTTGGGTGTAGAAAATGACGCAAGTCATGCATTTTATTTAGGTGTAGAATTAGCTAGAGCTCAAATAGCATTTCAATTAGGTAAAAATTATGATCAAGATAATGAACTGGAATGGGGAGTGGCATATAAGAAAATTAAAAATTTGAAAAAACGCCCTAAACTAAAATCAACTCAGAAAAAATGATAATTGAAACAATAATTTCTACAATTAATGATAAAGGAGAAGTAAATTTTGCTCCCTTTGGAATAAAAAAAAATGAAAAATTTATATATATTTCTCCTTACATTCCCTCTAAAACATTGAATAATTTAATTTTTACAAAATCCGCAGTAATAAATTACATCAATGAATGTAACTATTTTGTAGATTGTGTAATTGGGGAAAAAACCTTTGAGAAATCCAAATCTTATGAAATTGATGGATATTACTTAGATCAATCGCTTGCGCACGATGAAGTAAAAGTTTTATCCGTAAAAGAAGACAAAATACGCCCTACATTCAAATGTCAAATAATTGGAGAATACTTGCATAAGAGATATCCAGGATATAATAGAGCTAATGGTGCGATTATTGAGGCTTGCATTTTGGCAACTCGAGTTAAAATGTTAAATAAAATTAAGATTGAAAATGAGTTAAATTATCTGAAAATTTCTGTAGAAAAAACTGCTGGTACTAATGAATTAAAAAGTTGGCAAAAAATTAAAAAATTCATAGAAAACGAATTAAAAAAAAAATGAAGTTATTGATAAGCTTTAAAAACTTAAGTGAATTTGATAACGATATAGTTAAGTACATTGATATACTTGATCTCAAAGATCCAGAAAAAGGTTCAATTGGACCATGGATAAGTGATGATATAATAACTGTAGTAAAGAAATTTAAAAAAAAAAAAAAGATCTCTGCAACAATTGGTGATATTTCCTCTAATAAAATCTTACTTAATAAATTAACTAATTTTGATAATTTGGGACTAGATTATATAAAATTTGCATTTTTTTCAGAAAACATTTCAGCTTTAGAAAAATTAATAAATGATATAGGGGGAAAAAAATTTCAAACGAAATTAGTTTTTGTAGTATTTGTTGACGAGCCGAAGGTTCTAGAGTTTGTAGATGAAAATTTAGACTTACTGAAGAAAAATAAATTAAATTTTTTGTTGCTTGATACATTTAAAAAGAATAATCGCGATTTAACTTCTTATTGTGAATTAAAGTATCTTGATTCATTTATAAAAAAATGTTCAACAAAAATGATTAGGGTTGGTCTTGCCGGAAGACTGAGGATCGAACATATCGAGGAGCTAAAAATATTAAAACCTTATGTAGTTGGATTTAGATCTGCAGTCTGTATAGACAATAAAAGAAATATTATTTGTAAGGATAAGCTATTAAATTTATTAAGTTACTTCAGATAAAAGTAATGCAACAGAAAGTGCTGGCGCATGATTGGTAGCGTTTTTTTTGTTCTTAATTTTTAGAATCTCATGAAGTTTTAAGGCATTTATATTTTTCTTAATGAAAAACTTATGAAGTATATCTTGGCCAATTCCTGATAGTACAATTTTTGTATTTTTAGGAAGGTTATATTTGGACTTTAGTTTACCTAGATTATTTTTAATTTCCGTTAATTGACAATCAATGAGTTTGTTGCAAATTTTTTTAACAATATTATTTTTAGACTTATCATAATCAAACCCCAAGTTTCTTGATACTCTAATTTTAGATTCAATTTGACTCTTACCCCTTCCATCGCTGGTATCGTCAAGATCAATATCCTTACTTAATATTTTTTTTATTCTATATATATCTGACATGTCGGAAAAATATTCAGGTATTAAGTAATAGTTATTTTTATTGATAATAATTTTTTTTAATAGGCTGAATATTGGGGTTCTTACAATACCAGTATATAAGAGTTCATGATTATTGAGTCTAGAAAAATCTGTGAAATATTTATTTATAAATTTAAAATTTTTAATACAAATAAAATCTGTCGTTGTTGATCCAAAGTCAATAATAATACAATCTTTAATTTTTTTTTCACATAATCTTCCTATTGAATGCCAGTTCATTGACATTATTTCACTCGCCTTTGGATTTAAAGAAAAAATTGGTTTACTACATGTGTAATACGATTTATTGAATTTTAATATTTTACATAATTTAGTAAGTTCTTTTACTCCATTCTCTCTGTTAGGAAAAATATCACAGAGCTCGGCACTCATAGTAATGCCACATATTGTTTCATTACTTCTAATCTTATTGGATAAGTTCTGAAGATTTGTCTCTAATTGATTACTTGAGGACCAAATTTTATAGGATGTATAATCTACTAGCTTAATTTCTTTCTTTTTGTTTAGGCCAATACATTTTAAATGTGCCCCCCCAATATCAATTCCTAGATATTTAATTTCACTCAATTGCATTAAAAGTAAACCCTAACTTTATTAACTAATTCAAGTTTTCTTATTTTAAATTTTCTGAATAAATAAAAATCAGTGATTATTTTCATCATATCTTTTCCAATAGAATCATATAACCCAATGAAGGCAGAAGTGAATCTTGGATTAACTTCGATAACATGCCACTCCCCTTTAAATCTCACAATATCCACACCAATAATTCCAAATAACCCCTCAATTGAATTAGTTATTTTATTGGCAATATTTTGAATATTTTCCCTTTCATTTTCGAGTCCTCCTACAATCACACCAGTTTGAACAAATCTATTTTTATATATTTCAGTGATTTGTTTATTACAGGATATTACAAAATTTTTTCTTTTGTAACAAATCATCATGAAACTGCCTTTGATACCAGGATAAAAATTTTGTATTATCTTTGAACGTGTGATTTTAAATTTTTTTAAAAGTTTTACATCCTCAGAACCTGTGCCGTAGTTACTTTTAACCATAACCCTATTTTTGAATTTAGTCTTTTTTAGTAATCCTGTGTTCTTAATTCCATATTTATTCAAATGTTTAATTGTTTTTAGTTTTGATGAAAATATTTTATTTACTGATAAACTTGAATGGAGTACGGGTAAATAATTTGATATTTTTTTTTGAAAATTTACAGATATATTTCTAGTTTCTGGAGCTATAACTAATACTGGATATTCAGGTAATAATTTTAGTATCTTAAGAAATGACTTATTATTTCGGGTTTTAAAATATTTAGTTTTTATATTTTCATACTCTTCAATATTTGAATTTCTAACCACAAGGACCTTTTTTATTTTTTCATTTAAAGCAAAAACTTTTATTAGAGAATTAGTTAATTTTATAGCCTCTCCAAGTATTTTATTATCTTTAGACTGGATGACTGCTTTTGATGTAAAATATTCAATAATAATTATTTTTTTCATGTGGAATTTAAATTTATGAAACTAATTTTAGCAATAGATATTAAAAATGGAAAAGTTGTTAAGGCATATGCTGGGTTCAGATTAAACTATAAACCACTTATACTAGATAAAAAAGACTTTTCTTGCCCATTCACCTTAATCCAAAAGGCTTATCAAGATCTTAAAATAAATGATATTTATTTAGCCGATTTAGATGCAATTGAAAAAAAACCTTCTAATAAATTTATAATTTATAGTTTAATGAAACTATTTCCCAAAATTAATTTCCTTTTAGATTTAGGCTTTGACTATCCCTCTACAATTTATAAATTAACAAACTCATTAAGAAAAAAAAAATTAAAAAATTATAATCTTGTTGTTGGTACCGAAACTATGAAAAACTATAGAATCGAAAACTTTATTATTGGAAAAAAAATATTTTTTTCAATTGATTTTAATGGTTATGAGATGAGTTGGGTTGAAAAAATGTATAGAAAAAAAAATTTAAATATTATACTAATGTTTATTAAAAGAACTGGAGGGCGAGGAGTTGATTATTTAACTATTAAAAAAGTTGGCAAACTTTTGAAACTACACAACTGTATGATCGCTGGGGGAATAAAATATCTAAGGGATTTCAAAAGGCTTTCAACACTCGGTATAACCGGTGCTATTTCCTCAAATTATATTCATAAAATCATTACTAGGGACACATTAGCTGTCCCTAGTAATTTAGTTACCCTTGAAAAATGAGAACAACCTTGAAAGCCATCCGCCACCATTAGCATTTTGCGATGGCTTCATGTTGGATGAACTTCACTTGGCTGCAAAAGGGTGTTCAGCTGAATCTTTTTGAGAAACAACTTCACTAGGCTTAGGATCGCCTGAAACTGCTCTCTCGATTGCTTCTTTTGTGGCTGTGTAATTATATTCTTGGATTTTTTTATCATCCTCTGCTAACCAGTGAATAAATACACCAACAGAAATAAATAGGTTGTCTGCTTCATCTTCTGGAATCGTACCTTCGGCAACACAATCCATTACAGCTTTTGCAACACCGTGTTGTGCGGGTCCAAACATTTGAACAGCTTGTTTTGCACCCTTGATTGTTACTTTATTAAACATACAAGTTGCTGGTTTTGTCATTAAATTTGGCGCCACAACTGCAAGAAGTGCAGTAAAACCATCCTTATTGTTTGTTAAAGCATTAGCAAATGATGTTTCAGCAGGAGTACCTCTTGGACCGATGATTAAATCAATATGTGCGACTTCATTGCCGTCACCTACAAGTGATTCTCCAACAAGCATTTTTGTAATTTTAGCCATTTTTCCTCCAATTTAATTAATAGTGTTTATAATGGATATTTGAATATATCTTTTATTTTATCCATTAGCAAGGTTGTTACTGTTAAATCAGCACATGTTCCAGGGTTCAAATGTAATTCTTTTAAATATCTGTCCAAACTATCAATTTCTTGGCAACTATTCTTTTCAATATTAGTATAAATTTTTTTAAAAGTGACCCCAAACATTTTCTTAGTTGTTCTAGCTTTGTGGTATCCGTATTTTCTTAAAATATGACTATCCATGTATCGAGATGCAAAGTTTAAATAAAGCATTTGAATGGCCTTCCCCTTGGTAATTTTTTTTTTAATTTCACCTAAAAAAGGGAGTCCTATTTTAAAAATTTCGTTATAATTATCAATATAACACTTTGAAATTCTATCCCATTTAGATGAGATTTTCATGATTTTTAATAAACTTAAATTATGTATATTTTTCATAAAAACATCACCTTCACCCTTATATTTTTTAATTCCCCCTGGTTGTGCATACTTTATTGCATCCAAAATCAATTTTGTGTCATAGTTATTGATATTCTTTAAGACCTTATAAAGTTCTTTTCTAAATTTTTTTGGTTTATTTAGATGGGCTTTAATTAAAGGAGCACAAAGAAGGATGATTCCCAGGTTATAATTAGAATTCAAACAATCAATACACTTTTTAGTTGATGAAAAAATAATTTCCCCAATACTTTTTTCTTTATCAACCATAAATTCAGCAGACAACTTTGATGCGTATAAAAATTTCTTTGAATACATTCCTAATATTTTTGACTCGTCACTGTGGTTACCAGGCTTGTTAACCTTCAATTCTTCGGCACAGGATTGTAAATATAAGTTTTTTATTATGAGTGACGACATTGTTTAAATTTTTTTACTTTTACAATAAAGTCATCAACCAAAGTTTTTGATAGATCTTTTTTGTAGAGTTTATTGATAGTCTTCCAAGATGGGACACCATTAACTTCAAGAATATAATTTTTTTGATTTAGGGATTTAAAGTCTATTCCACCGTACCCAAGCCCAAGACACTTTGAAATTTTTTCAGATAAATAAGTTAAATTTTTACTCAGTTTTCCTTTCTGAAATTCTGCTCCTTGATATATATTTGTCAAATAATGTCTAGAGGTTCTTTTCATACAAGCAATTACCTTGTGATTACTTACCAATACTCTTAAATCACAAAACTTTTTATCGTCAATACTTCCTAAAAATTTCTGTAAATAATATACATTCCCCACGGAACTTACTTTGCTAGGTAATTCACCCTTTTTTAAAAGTTGTATTCCTTTTCCTTGAGAACCAAATATTGGTTTTAATAAAGAATTGAATTTTATTTTTTTATCTTTTTTATTTATCCAAACAATAGTATCGGGAGAATCAATACCATTTATTTTTAATATTCCAGTAGTACGAACTTTATCCACAGTTTTCTCGATTGTTTCAGCTGAGTTGTGTGTGTATACCTTTGAATCTTTTAATAGATGAATAAAAGTAAGCTTTGTTGTTATTTCTTCGAGTGAACCAGAGTTAATAAATCTCACCCAAGCTCCATCGATATGATGAAGATTTTTATTAAAAAATATTTTTTTATTCTTACTAAAATTTAGTTCAATTTCATTAAAGCTTAGTTTAATTACTTCACAGTTTTTTTTTTTTAAGTGATATTCTATTTCTTTGCTATGCCAATCGTGTAAATCGGAAATTATTGCTATGGAATACATAACTAAATTCTAAAGGAATTATTTACTATTTTTTTGTTTACCTCACCAGTCTTGTATGTTTTGCCGCTAGAAATTGAGTTGAGAATTATTTGTGCAGGGCTAAATAAAAAACCATCAATGTTATAGAAGTCTTTGTCATTTTCTTCAAAAATTGTTTTGAATGGTTTGCCATAATCTTTAGAAGAAATACTCGGTAATTTTTTTGATAATGAAATAATATCATTTTCAGGTCCATCAACAATCAATTGAACTATTCCACCGTAAATAATTGCATCATTTGTTCTTCCCATACCAGAAACAAAATCTTGTGCTATGGGGGGTATGGGTGCTGAGCCAAATCCATTTTTAATTCTATCTAAAGGAAACTTCAACTCATGCACCTTGTGAATAGCAACTTCAAGAACTCTTGCCACTACTTGAAGATTTCCGCATATAGAGGTTGTGGGGGTTAGTATAAAAAATAAATTTTCAGGACTCATATTACAGTCCGAAGAAATTTTTTTGACTATTTCTTCTGGAGGTTCTTTTTCTACTTCTAAAACTATTGATGTTTTAGTATGTGCGTCACTATAATTTAATTCTTTAAATATTTTCTCTTTTTGAGCAATAGATCTAACTGGTCCGGAACCAAGTGCAAAAAATTCTTTTGAACTCAGACTCCAGCCAGCATACTGTGAACCTAGACAAGCCAGAACAGGGTGTGCTGAATGTACATCAATTTGCATTGACGTAAGATCAAAATAGTCATTAAATTTAACATTAACTTTTCCTAGCCCTCCAAGACAAATTTCCGAAATCATCAGGCCTGCTTCAATTGATCCTGGCACATCGATACCCGCATCAATTATAGTACAATTTGACCACCCTTTTTTAATTTTTATATTGAGGTAATCAGCATTCAAAATTAAATTATTTAAAATTTCTTCAGACTTTTTATTAATACTTATTTTCATATTTTGATAGTTCTTTATAAAACTTATACGATATTTTTTTAAACTTTTCTTCTAAATTCTCATTTTCTGAGAAAGTGAAGTGTGACAAACAAACAGGATTATTTTTTTTTATTACCTCATCTTTGATTGGTAATTCAGAATAAGTTGAAGATTTAGAAATCTTGTAAAAAAAATCGTATATTCTTTTGTTATTAGTTATTTTTTTTTTACTATAAATGATTAAGGTCCCTAACCCATGACTTTTTTTTACTTTAGATTGGAAATAATTTGACGCATAAAGTCTACCAATTATATTAATTGAAAGGCCAGGCCTTGCATTGAGTTCAATCAAATAAACATTCTCATTTTTATCAACTACTAAGTCAAGATTGTTTAATCCGTTTAATTTATAGAAGGATGAAACTTTTTTTACGATATTATAAATTTTTTTTTTAATTTTATCTGATAAATTTAAAGTAGTTAAAGCCTTAATTAAGAATGGTTTTTTGTGATTATCATAAAAGTGTTGCTTGCAGTAACATAATATTTTCATCTGACTTTTATTTACAAAGAATTGAGCTGATATATGTTCACCAAAAATTAACTCTTGAAAATATCTATTTTGCCTTTTTAAAATTTTTGATTCCAAGCCGTTAAATACTTTTTCACCTCCAAAAGAATTGAAATATTTTATTAACCAGTTTTTATTAATTCTTAATGACCAATTAGGGTGAAGAATTTTTTTTTTTTGCATCATTGTAAAGAACGCCTGAGATTTTACTATTTTATTTGTCTTAATTGAATTTCCGTAATTTTTCCTGCTTCCAATAATTTTTGATAGATTTAATGACTCAGCAAAGCCTGAACCAATCAAAACTGATTTTGTTTCATAGGGATCTACTTGATAAAAAAATTTCTTTATCTTATCTTCATTAAAACTTTTCAGTTGAAGAGAATCCTTACAGAATTTCCTGAGATTTATGCTATCGTATATGTGAATGGAATAAACAATGTACCCTCTACGGTAAAAGAATCTAGATAGATCTTCACAAGATGAGGATAATAAAAAAATTTCTTTATTTGATATTATTCTTTTAATATTTCTCTAGCAGTTTTCAATGCTTCATCAAAATTTAGATAAAGAGGTTTTTCAGTTGCGCACATTTTCTCAAACATTTTATATTGAGTTTTAACTTTTATATCTCCAGACGTTAATGGACCAATTGAGTAACCTCCAGAAAAATGTTTTCTATCATTATCTTTGAGTTCAACACCTTCTAGACCTGCTGGAGGCACGGCATTTACATCAGCTAAAACTAAAACCTTGTCCGCTAATTTGAGTTGTTCATGATTTAAAACTTGAGTGCCTGCCCTTGCTGCACAAAAGATTATATCAGCATCTGGTAAAAAAGAGGAATTTAGTTCATCCGAAGAACCATCTCCTGGTTTAATATTAACGTTGAATCTTGCTTTATACTCTTCTGCTTTCTTTTCAACATTTTTGATTCCATCATACCCTATTATAGTGCATTCAGCTCCACTTTGGGCACACATTATTGCAGAAATACCTCCAACTATACCTTTACCGCCATAAATCATTATTTTTTTATTATTAAGATCGGTATTGAATTTCTTTTTGAGCGTTTTTTCGGTACAAGCCACCATTGCAGCTGCTGTTGTAAATGAACCAGCTGGATCTGGAAAAACTGAGATTTCAAAAGGAGGAACCATTGATTTTTTTGCAGTATCCATCATATCCAATGCAAGTGAAGCATCTTTACCGCATATAAAAACACCAGTTTTTTTTGCATTATTTACTGAGCGTGAAAAAATAGCATCCTGCACTAGACCTTTAACATCTGTAAGGTTTACATTAGTGTATGGAATAACAATATCGTAGCCAGCATCACATGCCATGTTCACATCAAATGGACTTACATTTCCTTGAGGGCTAATCATATGTAAAATATTTTTTTTTGTCATTTTGTTCCTTTTAATAAAATTTTCCCTTTATTTCTTCCCTCAACCTTTACAAAATTAATTTCATCTAAATTTTTTAAATTAATATATTTTTCTAATGATTTTAACAACTCATTTCTTTTTTTTGAATTTTCACAAAATATAAACCCCGTTGGACCCCAAGAAGTTTGACCATAACCACATAATTTATTTTTTGAGAAATCTTTGAATAGCTGTCTAATTTCCTTACTTGCGAAAATTCTTTTATCTCTATAAAAAGTTTCCGACATATTCTCTTGGATTGCCTGTACACCTTGACAAAAAGTTTTAAAATCTCTTTCCATTATACCAGGAATTATTTTGAGAAGGAGTTCGGAACAATTGTTTTTTTTTATTGGAAGGCGATCAACTTTTTTAAATTCGGATATTTCACTATTCCCAGAAACACCCTTTTTTTTATTTTGAAAAATTAGTATTACTTTCCATTCATCAGGCCATTTTAGATTAATAAGTTCAAGGGGCGTACCTGTTGATTTTTTTTTTTTCCCTAGGTCAATTGCAAATCCTCCTTTCTTAAATGATTGGATGCCAATACCTGAACGTTTTCCTCTTTTTAAGAATATAGCAATTTCATCGATTGTCATTTTTAAATCAAAGAATAAAGAAATCAAATATCCAATCGATAGCGATAATTGAGTTCCAGAACCTAAACCTATATGACTAGGAATAAATTTATTAACTATTATTTTACAAAAAGGAATTTTCATATTCTTTTTAAATTTGATTAAAATTGAAAGAACTTTTTTTTTTAAATTAGAATTGGTGGATACGACTTTAAATTTATCTGAATTTTTTATTTCAATCTCATAGCCATACTTTGATATGGTTAAACCCAAACTTCCAAAGAATCTCGGTAGACTTTGATTCATTTCCAGAAAACCAAGATGAATTCGTGCTGGCGAAAATAATTTCATAAGCTCTTTCTTTATCTTTATATTTATATATTTTAAGTAATAATTATGAATATTTTATTCACAAGTATAAAAAATTTAAATTTTACAAAATGAGGTATTTGAATGACAAAAAATGAAATAAATGTTTTCGATGAAAGCGAAATAAATGAATATATTCAAAAGAATTTAAAAGGTTGGTCCTACGATGGTAAATGGATACGAAAAACCTATAAAACTCATAGTTGGAAATCAACACTAATGGTCGTAAACTCAATTGGACATTTAGCTGAGGCAGCTTGGCATCATCCTGATCTACAAATTTCTTACGCATTTGTTGAAGTAAAACTTATGAATCATGCTAAAAAAGGTATCACTCAGTTAGACTTTGACTTAGCAAAAAAAATTGACGAATTTATAACATGGAATCCAAAAGAAGAAAATTTATCCCTTGAAGGCACCCCATCAGACCCAAGGTTTGCTTACATTAAATATGAGAAGTAAAAAATGAATGAGCTTGATCAGTTGCAAATATTTGGTGAGATCCTTACTCCTAACGCTCCTAATATTGAAAAAGTTTATAGTAAGAAAGCTGTTCCACTTGTAAATGGCAAACAAGTAAGTTTTAGTTGTGCAATAAAACATATAAAAAAAATCATATCTAATGATAATATTCATTTTAGCGGCCTAAGTTGTGATTTAAAAACTATCGATAGAGTTATTCAAATCTCTGAAAAAAAGAGATTTTCGTTAAGTCATATTAATCAAAACGAAATAAATAATTTTTACAGTGCATTTTATAAATTTGGTTGCTCAAGTATCTCGATTAATGAAATGAAAAATAGAGCAGATACAATTATTATTTTAGGAGAAATGAATAATCCGCTCCAAAAGGTTTTAATTAAATATCTTGAGAAAATGAAGAAAATTTTTCCAAGAAATGTCTATTTTATAAGTTCAAAAAAAAAGTCTAACTTTAAACATCATACTTATAATAATGATTTATACGGTTTTATAAATAGATTGAATGATTTAGATTCTTTAAAGAAAGATCCAATTGTGGACAAGTTATTAGCATCAAAATATCCAGTTTTCTTGATAGCCAATACTGAAGATTTTTTATTCACTCAGTTAATCTTTCAAGCATTAATGAATATAAATAATAAAAAAGATAATTTTAAGGCTCTTAAGTTGAGTGGTTCTAATAATTCTGGTGGATATGTCAATTCATGTACTATAAAGTCGGGTTTTCCTGGACCATTAAATTTCAGTGATTGGGGAATAAGTTTTGATCCTCATGAATTTAGTACTTCAGAAATAGTTAAAAAAAAAAAAATTCAGTTTTCAGTTTCAAACTTTAGCGACAAACAGTCTTTTCTTGAATTTAAATATAATATTTTGATAGGAAACCCAAATTCAATAAAACAAGAATCTTATGATGTTTTTATTCCAACAAAAACTCCAGGTGTTGATTGTGATGGTTTAGTATTAAGATCGGATGGAGTAAAAGTAATAAAATTAAAGGGTAGTTTAAATTCAGATTATTTTGACAATATTCAGATTTTGGAACAAGTTTTTAGTTAATGAAAAATAAAATAAAGATAATTGATACCTTTGCAGAAGCTTTTCCAATGAAAGTATCTAGACTTATTATTACGGCATATAACATTAAGTGGGCAAGGCAAGCTGCTAATTCCTTTTGCGGTTTTGCAACTTCTGTTATAGCATGTGGTTGTGAGGCAGGTATTGAATGTGAGTTAAAACCTAATCAAACCCCTGACAAAAGGCCGGGTGTATCGATTTTAATTTTTTCAATGTCTTCAAAAGAACTATCAAAACAAATTCTTAACAGAACAGGACAATGCATAATGACAACTCCCACCACCGCAGTATTCTCTGGTAATAATGGTGATGTAGAAATCAGCCTGGGTAATTCCTTAAGATATTTTGGTGATGGCTTCCAGATCTCTAAGGTTCTAGGAAAAAAAAGATTTTGGAGAATTCCAGTTATGGATGGTGAATTTATATGTGAAGACTATGTCTACCAATGTAATGGGATTGGTGGTGGAAATTTTTTAGTATTGGGAAAGGATACCGGCAGTGTCCTTCAAGCATGTGAGTTGGCTGTTCGAGAAATGAATAAGAAAAAAAATATAATTTTACCGTTCCCTGGAGGTATTGTTAGATCGGGATCTAAAGTTGGGTCAAAATATAAAAACTTAATTGCTTCCACAAATTTTGAATATTGCCCAACTCTGAAAGGACTGGTCGCATCTAAACTCAACTCTTATGACAACTGTGTAATGGAGATAGTGATTGATGGATTAAAAAGTGAAGATATATTTCAAGCCATGAAGGTAGGAATCAAAAAAATAGTTAGTTCAAACTGTACTGGAATTTTAGCAATATCTGCTGGAAATTATGGGGGTAAGTTAGGTCCCCACCTCTTTAAATTAAAGGATGTTGTGAAATGAGGAAAATAATAATCAAGCCAAAAATTAAAATAAGTAATAGTTTAAATTTAAAGAACTTAAATCTTATAAATAAAAATTTGGGTTTAAGAGAAATTAAGAATATAAAAATTCTCTATAGCAATAAGGAAAAAAAAATTAAAGATCTTTTTACGGTTACAGAACAAACTATTAAAAATGATGTGAATGAAGTTTTACTTTTAAATTCTAATTTTTTTTATGATTTTCTTGGTTTTGAATGGTCTAACGATTTATTACAAATAGATTCTAACGTTGGTTCCTATCTAGGTGCAAAAATGAAAAGCGGTAAAATAACTGTAAAGGGTTCTTGTGAAAATTACGTGGGGGCTGAAATGTCTGGCGGGTCTATTGTTATAAAAAAAAATGCTGGAAAATTTGTAGGTTCTTCAATTTCAGGAAAAAGAGTTGGGATGATGGGTGGTAGTATACTTATTCATGGAAATGTTGATAAATACCTTTCTTACCAAATGCGAAGAGGCTTAATTTTTGTAGGTGGAGAGGCTGGAGATAACTGTTGTAATAATTTAGTAGCAGGAACAATTATTATTAAAAAAGGTGTAGGCAAAAATTTCTGTGTAGGCATGAAGAGAGGAACGGTTGTTCTGTTGTCAGATGTCACAATACATTCAAACTTCAGTGAAAGTGGAGAGTGTTCTTTGGCATTTATTAATTTATTGGATCAATTTGTTAGTATCGAACTAAAAAAGAAGATTATTACAGAAAACTTTTCAGTATCTAGGTTTATTGGAGATACGAATATAAAGGGTAAAGGAGAATTATTAAAAATTATTTAGATTGATCACTAAGTATTTTTATAAGTGAATTAATGCCACCTTTTTCTAAGATTTTATTAAATTCAGATTTTTTAGTTGCAATTTCACTAATTGAACCATCAAGAAGAACATCAAATATCTTCCAGTTTTTTTCATCCCTGATTAATAGGTAGTTAATTTTCAGTGAATCATTAATTGTAAACTTAAATTGAGTAAAGACCATTATATATTTTTCTCCAATTTCCTCAGTTTTTTCGTACTTAATCTCAAGTTTATTTACATTGGCAAATCTTTTTAAATAATTTGATGAAATAAATTCAACAAATTTTTTAGAGAATTCATTTTTTTCAATATCACTTGCTTCCGACCAATATTTTCCAAGTATTATCTTCGACATTTTCTTTATAGCATATGTATCCTCAATAATAATATTCATAATATCTTTATCATTTTTACTAATCTTATTTAAACCAATATCTAGAAGAGAATTGTGAAGTTGTTTGAGAGTTTTAGGGATTATTGAATTTCCGTAAACATAAGAAAAATTTGTTGAAGAAATAAATAAAAACAAAACAAAAATTGATTTTAACTTAAAATTGAATAAATATTTACCCATATGAATTTATAACTTAAAAAAAAAATCAAATAAATCTAAAATGTCTAAAAAAATATTAATTACTGGTGCAAATGGTTTTTTAGGCGCCTCTTTAACTAGACTAGCCCTAAAAAAAAAATATAAAGTAAGCGTACTTGTTAGAAAAACATCTAATATGGATAATCTAGAGGATATTAAATCGAGAATAAAGATTTTTCATGGTGATCTTAGGTTTCGAGACGATGTTTCCGATCCGGTAAAACACACCGATATAATTTTTCATGTCGCTGCAGATTATAGACTTTGGTCAAGTAAACCTAGTGAATTATATGACTCAAATGTTCACGGAACTGAGAACATAGCTTTGGCTGCTCTAGAGTATAAAAAAAAATTGATTTATACTTCGAGTGTTGCAACACTCGGTCACTCAGAATTAGAAAATGATGAAGAAACTGATGTGAAATTTGATGATATGATTGGTGACTACAAAAAATCAAAATATCTTGCAGAAAAGATAGTTGAAAGACTTATAAAAAAAAATCTCAAAGCTATCATTGTAAACCCCTCAACACCTATCGGACCAGGAGATACTAAGCCCACACCAACTGGAAAAATAATACTAGACCTTCTGCAAAATAAGATGCCAGCTTACGTTGACACTGGTTTAAACTTTGTACATGTAGATGATGTAGCAGAAGGACACTTTTTAGCTTTAAAGAAAGGTCAAATCGGTGAAAAATACATTCTTGGAGGAGAAAATTTAAATTTTAAGGAATTTTTAGATGCAGTCTCCAATCTAGGAGGTGTTAAAACAGTAAATATTAAATTAAAGACAAATTTGCTTTATCCATTTGCTTACTTGAATGAATTATTGTGTAATATGTTTCTAAACAAAAACCCTAGCCTAACAGTAGATAGCTTGAAGATGTCAGAGAAAAAAATGTTTTTTTCATCTATAAAAGCAAAAAATAAACTTGGGTATAGACCTCGTCCAGTTAAAAATGCTATAAAAGATGCTGTAGATTGGATGAAAATATATTTTAAACTTTGTGAATCTAATGACTAATAATAATAAATCTCTAAAAATAATCTTAGCGCAGCCTAGAGGCTTTTGCGCCGGCGTTGAGAGAGCAATTGAAATTGTAGAAAAAGCACTAGAAATTTATGGTCCTCCAGTATACGTTCGCCATGAAATAGTTCACAATAAACGAGTTGTAAATAATTTAAGTTCGAAGGGCGCAGTCTTTGTTCAAGAGCTTGACCAAATTCCTGAGGGAGCAGTAACAGTTTTTAGTGCCCACGGTGTTGCTCAAAGAGTTGAAGATACAGCTAAATTTAGAAATTTACCTGTTTTAGATGCCACTTGCCCCTTGGTTGCAAAAGTGCATAAAGAAGGGCAGAGATACTCTAAAGAGGGGTTTGAAGTTATTCTAATAGGTCATGAGGGTCACCCTGAGGTTGAAGGGACGATGGGTAGAATATCTGGACCAGTTTACCTTGTTTCAAATACTGAAGATGTGAAAAAGCTGAAAGTTAATAACCCAAATAAGCTTTCTTATGTTAGTCAAACAACATTATCGGTCGATGATACCAGGGACGTAATAAAAGCATTACAGGATAGATTTCCAAACATATTAGGACCTGATGTAAAAGATATTTGTTATGCAACTCAAAATAGACAATCTGCAGTTAGAGACCTTGTCAAAAGTGTTGATTTAGTTTTAGTTGTTGGTGCCAGAAATAGTTCTAACTCAAATAGGCTTAAAGATATTGGCTCAGAGTCTGGAGTAAATACATATCTAATTGAAACTGCGGATGATATGTCTATAGATTGGTTCACTAATGTAGAATCTGTTGGTATAACTTCAGGTGCATCAACACCTGACGAGTTGGTAAAAGAAGTAATAGATAAAATTTCAACTTTTAGAGAGATTGTCATTGAAAAACAACCTGGTAAAGAAGAGAATGTTGTCTTTAAACTTCCAAAAGAACTAGTCAATTATTCTATGGTGAATTAGTATATGGGAATTCCTTTAATTCAACAAATAAGAGTCGGATCTTATATACTTAAACAGAAGATATTAGGTAGGCCTAAATATCCTCTAGTCCTGATGCTAGAACCACTGTTTAGGTGTAACCTAGCTTGCGCAGGATGCGGTAAAATCGACTACCCTAAAGAAATTTTAAATCAAAGACTTTCGACTAAGGAGTGCATTGATTCTGTTGAGGAATGTGGGGCACCTATAGTTTCTATTCCAGGAGGTGAACCTCTTATACATAGAGAAATGCCAGAAATTGTAAAAGAACTAATTAAAAGAAAAAAATTTGTTTATCTTTGTACAAACGCAGTTTTGATGGAAAAAAAACTCTCAGAATATAAACCGAGCCCATATTTTACATGGTCAGTCCATTTAGACGGTATGAAAGATGAACATGATAAAGCAGTTTGTCAAGAAGGAGTCTTTGATAGATGTATATCTGCTATAAAAAAGGCAAAATCATTAGGATTTAGATGTAACGTGAATTGTACAATTTTTGACAACGCACAAGAAGATGGGCTTAAAAAATTTCTTAACTATGTTACAGACGAGCTCAAAGTTGATGGTATAACAATTTCACCTGGTTTTGCTTATGAAAGAGCTCCTGATCAACAGCATTTTATAAAAAGATCGAATACAAAAAATTTTTTTAGAAATATTTTTAAATCAGAAGATTTCAAAAAGTGGGATTTTAGCCACTCTGGTCTTTATCTTGATTTTCTAGCCGGCAACCAATCATATAAATGTACACCTTGGGGAAATCCTACTAGAAATATTTTTGGTTGGCAAAAACCTTGCTATCTTCTTGGGGAAGGCTACGTAAAATCATTTAAAGAACTAATGGATGAAACTGAATGGGACAAATATGGTACAGGAAACTATGACAAGTGTTCAGATTGCATGGCACATTGTGGTTATGAGGCATCAGCAGTAACTGATGTGTTCACTAATCCTTTGAAGGCTGCATTAGTTGCTATTAAAGGACCAAAAACCCAAGGAGCTATGGCAGAGGAAATTGATATAAGTAAATCAAGAGACCCAGACTTTGTTCATGATACTCATGTGAGTGATATGATGAAAAAGCTTCATGCCGATAAAAAAGGGGAAGCAAATGAATCTCCTATTCCTTCTGCTGGTGCAGCTATAAGCCCTCGTAGCGATTTAATTAAGAAATAAAACCATTCACTAAATTACACAGTATCAGTTAGGTTTTTAATAATTTTTACCTATTAAGATTCTAGTTTTAAACTTAAACGGATTAAATGTCTCAGAGTCATCTAAAGATTTAATTTAACAAACTAAGTGTGAGTTCTAAAATTTATATAATGTTTCTATAAAAAATATTAGGTAAATACATTAACCGAAAATTTTTTTAAAATAGGTTATCAAGGAGTTTTTTAAATTTTTTTTTACAAAAGTAAAAATTTAAACCAAGTCTTAAAAGTTCAATAATTCTTTTAGGTTTTATGATTAGATTTTTTATGAAAATTGAGTCGATTAGAAAGTTTCCATCTTCATCTAGATTACTAACAATATATTGTGGAATTTCCAAGGATAAGTCGTCGTAAACGATCTTTATAGAGTAAAAAGAAATTTTTTTATTTCCTAAAGCCTTCAGGATATGAAATGCTTCCATATCAATAAGAGATATATGATTATTTTTCTTTCTCAGTTTGATTTTTTCTGAAAGGTTTTTTACAGAGTTAGTAGTCATTAAATCTACCTTTCTTAAACAGAGGTTTTGAATTCTTTTTTCCAACTCTATATGATCATATTTTCTTGGCTTAATTTTCTCTTTTTTTTCATTAAAAATTATATCTGCTTCTAAAATATCACCGCATTTAATTTTATTATCAACAGAACCACAAAAGCCGAGGTTTATTATGACTTTAGTATCCTTAGTTATAAATTTTCTTAATAATAACGAAGATTTTTTTCCAAATCCAAAAAATGAATTAAACTTGTTTGAAGAGCTTGAAATTTCTAATTCTTTTTTTAATCCAAAAACTAAAAGTATATTTTTATTGCTATACTCCATATAAGGGCTTAGTGGAGTTTCTAGAAATTTGGTTTTTTAATTTTACTAGTGCTAGCAGTGGAAAATACTTTGCATATCCATGATATTTTAAATAAAAAACTTTTGGAAACCCAACTGCAGTAAAGTGACTTTCATCAAAATTATGATCATTCTTAATTAAGTATTTGATACCGTCATAATATTCTTTAATTTCTGTTTTACCAGCTGCTTGTAAGCCCATCAATGCCCATGCAGTTTGCGATGGTGTGCTAATTTTTGAAATATTTTCATAACCTTTATAATAAGATTTTCCATCTTCTCCCCAACCGCCGTCCTTACGTTGCATTTTTACTAAATAATTAACTGCTTTTTCCACTACTAATTCTTTATTATCAAAATTAGCAATGCATAATGCTGATAGAACGGACCAAGTTCCATATATATAGTTTGTTCCCCACCTTCCATACCAGCTACCATTTTCCTCTTGTTCAGAGACTAAAAACTTAATTCCCTTTTCAACATACTTACTTTTTTGATTTTCACCAATTTGTAATAGGAAGCTTAGACATCGAGCAGACACATCTGATGTAGGAGGATCTAACAGAGCACCATGATCCGCAAAAGGAATATGATTTAGATAACTGTAGTTATTATCAATATCAAATGCGCCCCAGCCGCCATTTTTAGACTGCATAGTAATTATCCATCTTTTAGTTCTTAAAATACATTCAGCAACATCCTTTCTATTTTCAACTCTATTATATCTTTCGAGAAACATTCCAACTAATGCTGTATCATCAACGTCCGGATAAAATACATTATTATATTGAAAAGCCCAACCACCTGGATCTGCATTTCTTTTTTCTGCCCAATCACCTTGTATTTTTATTTCTTTTTCAAGAAACCATTCAACAATATCATTTACATTCTCGTTATTCTCTAGCTTGACAAGCCCCATCCAACCTGTGTCCCACACTGGGGAAACACATGGTTGACAGTATGCGGTATCTTTCCCTTCAACAATAAGGTTCTGAATGGATTTTTTTATAATTGATATTTCATTTTTAAACTTATCTTCATCTTCAATTTTTAAAGCTATCAGAGCATTAACCATCGCTGGAAATATTCCTCCAAGTCCATCCTCACCATTTAATCTTGGAAGAAGCCATTTAATTACCTCATTTTTTGAACGGATCTTTAGTTTTTTTGGAAGGAGTGGAAACACAACTTTAGATAGACTCTCTAAAAAAAGAAATAATTTCGTCAATAATAATATTTTAATCTTTTTATCTTTATTTTTTTTCTTGTCTGACTCAATAAAAAGTTCACCAATCTCCACTGAATTTGGGTTAGAGGCGATAGGTTTATTATGCATAATTAATAAAAGTGGAATTAAAACTGCACGAGACCAGTATGATATTTTATAGATATGAAATGGAAACCATTTTGGGAATAAAATTATTTCTAGTGGCATAAAAGGAATTTTTTTCCAAGAAATTTGACCAAATAAAGCTAGGGAAATTTTTGTAAAAACATTCACATTATTTGCACCACCAAGTTGATGTATGCACTCTTTAGCTTTTCGAAGAATGGGTGAGTTCTCATTAAGGCCCGCTAGTTTTAGAGCATAGTAACTTTTCACAGTTGCACTAATATCTGTTTCTCCCTCAAAAAATAAAGGCCAGCCACCCTCTTTATTTTGTATATTTATCAAGTACTTAACCATTTTTTTCTCAATTTTAGTATCAATGTCTCCTAAAAAATGCATAAGCATAATGTACTCGGATGGAATTGTTGAGTCAGCTTCTAGTTCGTAAACATAAGAGCCATCTTTTTTTTTAAAATTATTTTGATCTCGAATTAATTTATTGATTCTTTTTTTTTCAGAACTTAAAAGTAAAGATAATTTTTTCATAGTTGTTAATATATTTATACACCAAAAAATTCAATTGATTTTTTCCCAGACATTATGGATCCTTCAATAGTACATGGTAAATCTGATTGTGTCCAATCTCCACAAATTGATAAGTTTCTAGGAAGGTTTTTTATTTTCTTTATTAGTTCAAAATTATTTGGTGATTGTACAAACGTAGCCTTCTTTTCCTTGATAATTTGACAATTAGGTATTTTTATATTTTTGCCAATTAACAGACAAATTTCTTCCCACACTTTTGTAGACAAGGTTTCTTGAGATTCGTTATTAAAATTATTTGCATCACTTACAGTAACAGATAAATAGTTATTTTTAACAAATATCCATTGAGAATGAGAACTAATCATTCCAATAATATCACTTGTGAACAGTTTTTTTATTTTATCGGATATTTTATAATGAATGTTTAAGATTGTATTAAACTCATTGGGAACATCAACTTTATTAAATATTTTACCAAATGCTGTTACCGGTAGTGCACTAATTACATAATCGTCTCTTCCTATTTCTATTTGTTTATCATTGAATTCCAATCTAGTTATTAGGTTATTTTTGATTTCTACTTTTTTGAGCCTTGTGTTAAAATTTATCTTATTGTGCTTACTTATAAAATTTATAGCAGGTTCAATGATAGTTTCATTCCAATTCTTTTCTGGTTGATAAATTTTACAATACTTCTTTCCTTTAAAAATAGTTTTTTTAAGGACATTAGATAATACTCTTGCTGATGCTTTATCAACTGATGTATTCATTACTGCAAGAGTAAGAGGCTCCCAAAAATACTTTCTAAAATTATTTTTAACTTTTAGATCTTTAATGGTAGATTCTTTACTCATAAAAAGAATTTTTAGAATAGAAAGATAATCTTTTAAATGAGCATCAGGAACCCTTTTTTTTTTAAATAAAAAATCAAGAATTGATAAACTAAGTTCCCAAGTTTTTTTATTTTCTATATCAAAAAAAAATAAGTGTGGTTGAAGCACCTTGATTTTATTTGTTGAATTTATCAAGTTACACAAATCATAAAAATTTTTATTTGCAGAAAAAACTAGGTGATTACCATTATCTATAATTGTTTTTAATTTTTTATCATAGAAAGATCTACATCGTCCCCCGGCCAGGCTTGAAGTTTCAAAAATCTCAACTTTACGCCCCCTATGAATTGCCCATGATGCAGCTGATAAGCCTGCCAGACCAGCCCCTATAATATATAATTTATTAATAACCAATTTTCCTAATAAAAAAAATAAAGAGTATTGTTAATTTATCCCACACAGAAAGTCTGACTTTATCTTGAATATAAATTTTTTTTTCATACATTTTTTTAAAAATTTTGAAGTAAAATAATTTCATAAGTTCTGAAGCAAGAATTTTATTTTTATCAAGTTTTAAGGTTTCCTTTTTTGCTTTATTAAAATATATTTCAGCGTCTTTTAAAATGTCTTGAAGTAGTTTTTGTAAAAAAGGACTTTTAACTAAAATCTTTATATCTTTCCTGATTGAATATTTTTCTAAATAATCTTCAGAAATGTAACACCTACCTCTATCTAAATCTTCCCTAAAATCTCTTACAATATTTGTTAATTGGAAAGCTCTTCCCAAGTATAAAGCATATTTTTTCGCAGAATCAGTTAAACCAAAAATTCTTATAGATAAATATCCAACTGCTACTGCAACCCTGTCACAATATAGATTTAGTTTCCTTTTTGATGGAAAGACTATGGTATTACTTGAATCCATTTTCATTCCTTTGATTATTGATAAAAAATCATTTTTCTTAAGGTTAAATTTCTGTATAGATATTTTTAATTCACGTTCTAAGGCGCTATCAAATTCTTTTTTTTTAAATATTTTATCAATTCTATTTTCCCAACCCACTAGGAGTTTTTGTCTTATTTTTTTATCTTTAATATCATCAGCAATATCGTCAACTGTTCTACAATACGCATAGATAGCAAACATTGCTCTCATCTGGTTGCTTGGGAGAATCCTCATGCCCCAATAGAAAGATGACCCAGATTTTTTGACTATCTTTTGTACTTCAGATTGATCAGATGGTAGCATTTTGTGGGGGTTATGCTCTTTCCAGTGAGAGTTTTGCTGATGCTGTAATTCCTAATGCATTCAAAACGGTTGTTACTATATTATCTTGGTCAACACCACATTCAACTATTTGCTCATCTGGCTTGCCATGATTTATGAATTTGTCAGGAAAGAATATTGGTCGGAATTTTAAACCATTATCTAGAAGACCTTCCATTGAAAGAAAACTCATGACTTGAGCAGAAAATCCGCCAATCGATCCTTCTTCAACAGTTACCAAAATCTCATGATTTTTCGCTAGAATCTTTATAAGTTCTTTATCAATGGGCTTCGCAAATCGAGCATCTACTACTGTTGTTGGTAATCCATAGGATGCAAGTATCTCCGAGGCAACTAATGAATCTTTTACCCTAGTTCCTAAAGATAGGATACAGGCTTTTCCACCTTCTTTAAGGACCTTAGCTTTCCCAATTTCCCAGATTTCAGGCTTATTTTTTATATCAATTCCAATTCCTTCTCCTCTTGGATATCTAAACGCACATGGTTTGTCATTTATTTCTAGTGACGTTGCAATGCAGTCACAAAGCTCATCTTCATTGCTAGGTGCCATCACTATAAAGTTTGGAAGGGTTGAAAGGTAAGTAACATCAAACGAACCTGCATGGGTGGCTCCATCAGCACCAACTTGACCAGCTCTATCAATTGCAAATCTCACGGGAAGAGATTGAATTGCCACATCGTGAACGACTTGGTCATAAGCTCTTTGTAAAAAGGTGGAGTATATTGCTGCATAAGGTTTAAGTCCTCTTGCAGCCATACCTGCTGCGAATGTTACAGCATGTTGTTCAGCGATTCCAACATCAAATGTTCTATTGGGATGAGTTTTCTGAAAGAGATCTAAGCCAGTTCCTGAAGGCATTGCAGCTGTTATTGCAACAACACTTTTATCTTTATTCGCATGCTTGATAAGCGCATTAGCAAATACTTTAGTATAACTTGGAACTTTGGAGTTAGACTTTACCTGTTCGCCAGTCACTACATTAAATTTTCCAACCCCGTGATATTTATCCTCAGATTTGTCAGCAGGCTCATAACCGAAACCTTTCTTTGTAACAACGTGAAGGAACACTGGCCCATCCCAATCTGTGCTCTCTAGGTTCCTTAAGACTGGCAATAAATGGTCTAAATTATGACCATCAATTGGGCCAATATAGAAGAATCCCAACTCTTCAAAAAGAGTACCCCCAGTTACCATTCCTCTCATATATTCGTCAGCTTTAGCTGCTACATTTTGAAAACTTTTCGGAAATTTTTTTGCCATATGTTTTGCGAGTGTGCGTGCAGATTGAAATGTTTTACCCGATAAAAGTCTGGATAAGTATGCACTCATAGCACCCACAGGTGGAGCTATAGACATATCATTGTCATTTAGGATAACGATTAATTTTGCATTCATTGATCCAGCGTTATTCATTGCTTCGTAAGCCATACCCGCACTTATAGCCCCATCACCAATTACACAAACAACATTGTGGTCCTCTTTTTTTAAATCTCTTGCAACTGCCATTCCAAGGCCAGCAGAAATTGATGTTGAAGAATGTGCGGCACCAAACGGATCATATTCACTTTCAGATCTTTTCGTAAAACCATACAACCCTCCAGGCTGTCTTATAGTTCTAATCTTATCTCTTCTACCTGTTAATACTTTATGTGGATAGCATTGATGACCTACGTCCCAAATGAGCTTATCTTTTGGAGTATTGAAAACACTATGAATTGCAACTGTTAATTCTACAACACCTAGTCCCGAACCTAAGTGACCTCCTGTAACAGAGACTGCGTCAATAACTTCATTCCTTAACTCATCACAGACTGTTTTAAGTTCTTTATCAGAAAGCTTTTTTAGGTCCTTCGGATATTTGATTTTATCTAATAATTCGGTTTTTAGTTTCATTATTGAATTCTCACATTATGACAATCATTTGCAATTAATCATATATTATTCCTTTTATAAAACAAAAAATCAAATCAATACGTGTCAATTTAATTTTTTTTTCTAAAGGATCGTTGTTTTTAAGCAAAAAACACAATCTTTTTGCAACATTTAGGATTATAAATGTTTCTTTTCTTAATCGCCATTCTTTAATTAATTTTAATCCATTTGCGGTATCTAATAATAAATCTTCAACTTTCGAAATTAATTCATTTTTAAGAAATATAAAATCAATTGGAGCTTTCTTCTTTTTTAGAACACTAACATCTAAAGAAAATCTTCTAAAATAATCTAGTGGAATATAAACTCTATCGTAATCATTAAAGTCATCTTGACAATCCTGAATATGATTGATTATCTGTAATGCAGTACATAGGCTGTCTGAGCTTTTGAAAATTTCTATTTTATTATCGAGTTGAATTTTTTTTAATTTATATGTTGTATATATAAAAAATCTTCCAACGGGATTGGCAGAATAACTGCAATAAAAAATTAATTCTTCAAAAGTTTTATACCTTTTTTTCTTAGTATCTATCATAAATGCTTTTAAGAGCTCTAATGAATATTTTTTGGCAGATGGTAAAACTTTAAAAAGTTGGATTATGTTGTTTAATATTGAAATATCACTAGATTCTGTATCCTTTATTTTTTGTTCAAAAAAGTTCAGTATTTTCTGTTTATTACCCTTTGAAAGCCTATTGTTATCTGAAATATCATCTGACATTCTAGCAAATTGGTAAAAGATTCTTATTGTTTTTCTAATCTCTTTAGAAATTATTAAGGAGGCGACAGGGAAGTTTTCGTCCCTAAACTGTTTTCCTGACAGATACGAAAGAATTTTTTTTTCCTGAAGATTGCTAATAGCTTCTTCCTTTCCAAACATTACCAGATTTATAATGACTATATGCTGAAGAAATAGTCATCAACATATAAAGAAAAGAAGAAAATGGAACAAAAAAAATGTAAATTACCCCTAAATTATAGAATTTAAAAGTAGGGAAAAAGATTAGTAATATTGACGTAAAAATTAATAAGTTTAATAATAATAAGTTAGTTAAATTCATTATGACTGCAGAAATAATAGCTATAACCGGTGATAAATATAGAATAAACATACCTAAAACTGACATCAGTACAAGAGTTTTTGAATATGATAGTTGTTCAAATGCTGTCCGAGAAACCATTTTCCAAATACTTGTCAACTTTGTATAACCTCTATTACTTTCAACAAGATAAGTTAACCCAATCCAAATATTTCCTTTCCTCTTAATTATCTTTGCAATATTACAATCATCGATGACCTTACTTTTTATCTTCTCATAGATATTTTTGTTTCTAAATAATACTGCTTTACATGCAATAAAACCACCCGCTCCGGCCGCTGTCTTGTTTTTGGGATTATTAGCAAGGTTAAAAGGATATATTTTCTGAAAGAAGAAAATAAAGGGTGGAATTAGAGTCTTCTCCCAAAAAGATTTACAATTTAATTTAGCCATTAAAGAAACCATTACTAAATCTCGTTCTTTTAAAAAATTTATAACATTATTTATTGTTTTTTTTCTTAACTTAATATCTGAATCTATGAAAATATAATAATCGAATTCTTTTTTTTTTGCTTCATCCACTCCTTGCTTTAATGCCCATACTTTACCAACCCATCCCTTTGGAAGTTTTTTTCCAGTTAATATTCTTATGTTTTTATTATTTTTTCTAAATTCACTAACGAGTATATTCGTTTTATCTGTACTACGATCATCTACGACTATTATGGATAATTTTTTAATTTTTTGGTCCCTTATGGACCTTAATGTAGATAAAATGTAGTCCTCTTCGTTTCTTGCTGGAATTATTACACATATACTTTCTTCAATTTCTGTATCATTGCTTTCACGCACTTCATTTTCAAAAATAATATTACTAGACCAGAAAAAATTATCTTTTAGTATATTTTTTCTTCCATGAAAAAATATCAAATATATCCATGAAAACATAGATAGTAATGAAATGTAAAAAAAATCTATCATTAAAAAAACTCTTAAAAGTATTCTTAAATCATTAGACGTTGTAAAAAAACAACATTTTTTTTTATTTTTTTTCTTACTTCTTGAATTGTTACAGATAATTGATATATTTTAAAACAGATGAGTAAATTATATACAATAAATAGATTTGTTCAAAAATTAAACAGAAGGAATTAACAATATGAAAAAAATTATACTTGCAAGTGCTTTATCTTTGCCACTTTTATTTAGTGAGGCAAAATCTTTTGAATTTCCAGATAAGAGTCCGTATGGAGAAATATCCGCTAACGTAGGATATTATTCTCAATACATTTGGAGAGGTGAAAGACAAAACGATGGTCAATCCGCAATTCAGGGCGGGCTGGACTACAGTGCTACTTTACTTGATACATATATTGACCTTTACGTCGGTGTATGGGGTTCAAACGTTTCTGGTGGAACTAACTCTTTATCGGGAAATGAGCTGGATTATTATGGTGGTTTAACCGGTGCTGTTCCACTTCTAGAAGACTATCTAGCATGGGATGGAGGAATTTTGTATTATGATTATCCTGGAATGACAGACGAAAATACAGCTAATGGTGTTGCAAACGTTGATTTTGTTGAATATTACGGTTCGCTTAGTGCTACTATACCTAACCCAATTTCCGATATTGGAATATCTTACTATTACGGCTATTCTCCAACAGGATTTCAGGGAAATTACGGATATGATTATCAAAATGTAAGTGCTGAAGTAGGTATACCTAATACACCTTTCACAGTTTCTGGTGGAGCAGGTTTTAGTGGAAGTGATACTGAGGGAGGTAATCAATACACTGATTACATAGCTTCTTTAAGCACTAGTGCATTTGGACTAGACCTTGGCCTAAACTTCACTACAGTAAGTGGTTACGCAGCTGATGTTGATAGTGATCAAGTTACTTTCTCAATTGGAAAAAGTTTTTAATCATTTTTTACTAGGGAGCAGGAGAACTTTGCTCCCTTCATATTGTTTTCAGCTAGCATAGTTATCAGTATACTTAATACAACCAGAGAACCGATTTGATGCATCACACCCAATGGAATCGGAACATACAACTTTAAAATTAATATACCTAATAGATATTGAAGAGATAAAGCTACTATCAGAGCCTTCGCTAGAAAACCAATAAAAAAAACATTTCTTTTGATATAAACACTACCTAACAACAAAATTATAAGTGTAGTTGTCGCAAGTATTCTATGAAAAAATTGAATAGATCCTTGGTCATACAATAAATCAATAAAATTTGAGTAATCTCTATCAATAAAAATTGGTGGTAAAAAATTATCACCCATTAAAGGAAAATTATTATATGCCCATCCAGCTTTTGTTCCAGCAACAAAAGCTCCTGAGATGATTGTCAAGATAGTCAATATAATGCTTGTTAACAAAATTAGATTATATTTACTTTTATAAAAGTCATAATTTTTAAGTAATCCCTTTCCACTGAATAGTCTAAATTTTGTCCAACCAAAATATAAAATACAGGAGTAGATTATGAATGCAATTGAAAGGTGCGCTGAAAGTCTGAAGTGACTAACGTCTGGTTTGTCAATTAACCCACTTTTTACCATAAACCAGCCCATGAATGCTTGAAATGAACCAAGAAACAGTAGAAATGAGAAAAAAAATTTCTCAAAAAAAGAAAATCTTTTAAATATCCAGAATAATATGAAAGGAACAAAAAAGACAACTCCTATTAATCTTCCCCAGATTCTGTGAAAATATTCCCAGAAGAATATATTTTTAAATTCACTGAGTGTCATATCATAGTTTTTAATTTGAAATTCAGGTGACAACTTATATTTCTCAAATAATAATAACCACGAATCATAGTTTGTTGGAGGTAATATTCCTCCAATTAATGACCATTCTGTCATAGATAGGCCAGAGTCGGTGAGCCTAGTTATGCCACCTATGCTAACCATCAAGACAATCATGATTGCATTAACCAAGAGCCAATAAAGTTTTGATTTTGATTTTATTATAGTAACCATTATTATTTAATAGGAAATAAACAAGTAAATTAAAATACATAATTTTTGTGTATAATATAATTTTTTACATAATTTATTGACAAATATATTTCAAGTGGAATTATGATAAAATATTTTAGATATTATGGCTTTAAAGATTCAAGACATCAAGTTGTTCAACAATTACCTTTCAAAAAAAAAACCAGAAATTATTCTACAAGAGGTTATTAATAAACTTTTTAAAAAAAAAATTACTTATGTATGTTCTTTCGGGACTGAATCTGCAATCATTCTTCATTTAATTTCAAAAATTGATAAAAATCTTCCAATAATGATGTTAAATACTCACTTTTTATTTGATGAAACTCTACAGTACAAGAATGAGCTTTTAGATAAACTCAAACTCTCTAATTATAAAGAGATCTTCCCAAAAGAGAGTGATTTAAGCCTAAAAGATAAAAATAACGACTTATGGAAAACAAATGTTGATGAATGTTGTAATATTCGTAAGGTATTACCACTTGAAAATTCAATAAAGGATTACGACGCTTGGATATCTGGAAAAAAACCTTTTCATCTTCATGAAAGACAAAACCTTCAAGTTTGTGAACTTATAAATAAAAAAGTAGTAGTCAACCCCTTGTTTAATATAAACAGAAGCTTTGTTGACTCATATTTTATTGAAAATAATTTGCCTCGTCATCCACTACAAAAAAAAGGATTCTTTTCAATAGGGTGCACTAATTGTACTGTAAAATCAAATAATATTAATGACCCTAGATCCGGTAGGTGGTCAAATAAAATTAAAACAGAATGTGGTATACATATTGAAAGAAGAAGGTGAGAAAATGGATGATCACTTAAAGAAACTTGAAAATGAGAGTATCTATATTTTTAGACAATCTTATAAATCAATAAAAAACATAGCAATGCTCTGGTCCTTGGGAAAAGATTCGAATGTTATGATGTGGTTGGCATTCAAGGCTTTTTTAGGGAAAGTTCCATTCCCAGTTGTACATGTTGATACTGAAAAGAAATTCAAAGAAATGTATGAATTTAGAGATAAGTATGAAAAGAAATGGAAACTTGATCTTATAAAAGGAGATTGCCCACCAATTGGTGAAGTTGATCCATCCCTTCCACCAGCAGCCAGGTCGGCAGCTCGAAAAACAGAAGGGTTGAAAAGGATTTTAGATGAACATAAGTTTAAGGGTGTCATAGCTGGAATTAGAAGAGACGAACAAGGTACTAGAGCAAAAGAGAGAGTATTTAGCCCTAGAGACGAGAGTGGAACATGGGATGTAAAAAATCAACCACCTGAGTTTTGGGACCAATCAAATTTTAACTATCCCGACTCCGTTCATATCAGAATACACCCATTATTGGGTTGGACAGAAATTGATATATGGAGGTATATAAAAGATCAAAATATCCCTATTGTAGACTTATATTTCTCAAAAAATGGAAAGAGATACAGATCATTGGGTGACAAGGATATTACTTTTCCGGTAGATAGTGATGCTAAAACTTTGGAGGAAATCATCGATGAATTACAAATTACAAAAACATCTGAAAGGGCAGGAAGAGCAATGGACCATGAGCAAGAAGATGTATTCGAAAGATTAAGAACTTCAGGGTATATGTAAGCATAATGAAAAACATACAAATACCAAGAGTCGTTATTGTTGGCCATGTTGATCATGGCAAGTCATCCTTTATTGGCAGACTTATGTATGACCTCGGTCATGTGCCAAAAGAAAAATTTAATGAAATAAAGGAAGTGAGTGATAATAGGGGAATGGAATTTGAGTTTGCCTTTTTGCTTGATGCACTACAAGATGAACGAAATCAGGGAATTACAATTGATACTACTCAAATATTTTTTAAAACAAAAAAAAGGAATTATATTTTTATCGATGCCCCAGGTCATAAAGAATTTATAAAAAATATGATAACAGGAGCGTCTTCAGCTGATATAGCCTTTTTAATTGTTGATGTTCACGAAGGTATCAAAGAACAGACAAAAAAACATGCTTATCTACTCAAACTATTAGGTTTGACAAATGTAATAGTACTTTATAATAAAATGGATAAAATAGATTATAATCATCAGATTTTTTTATCTGTTAAAAATGATCTGGAAGACTATCTTAAAAAAATTAATATTAATATCCATGATTCAATTCCAATTTCAGCAAAACATGGTGATAATATCTCAAAAAATAGTACATCAATACCATGGTATAAAGGTAAAAATGTCATCAGAGTTCTTGATAATTATTCATTAGAAAAGTCAACAATTAGCAACTCATTAAGATTCCCCGTACAGGATATTTATAAAATTGGAGACAAAAGAGTAATTATTGGAAGAATAGAAAGTGGTAGGATAAGAAAAGACGATGAATTACTTTTTCTTCCATCAAATCAAACTGTGAGGGTGAAAAGTTTAGAGGCTTGGCCAGAAGCAAAAGATACCTATTCAGAAGGAGACTGTATCGGATTCACTTTGTCTGATCAGATATTTGTAGATGTTGGTAATATTGCTGCAAAAGTTGAAACACCCCCAAAACTTATGAACAGATTTGAAGCTAATCTTTTTTGGCTCAGTAGTCTAAAATTAAAATTAAATCAGAAATATAAATTTAAAATAAATACTGGAGAATATAGCGTAATAGTTAAAGAGGTAAAAAAAATAATTGATACAGATAATCTTGACTCAAAGTCGTCTAAAAATGTTTTAAAGAACGATATTTGTGAAGTTGTTATTCATTCTTCACAATTAATTCCTATGGATGATTTCACAGTAAACCAAAAGACAGGACGCTTTTGCCTTTTGGATAATTCTGGGATAGTTGCTGGTGGAATATTAAATCTCAAAAATTATCCTGATCAAAGAGAGTCTTCTGAAAACTTAAATAAAAATATTGTAGCTGAGGAGTTTTTTATAAATGAAATCGATAGATCAATGATGCTGAAGCATAGACCGGGAATTATATGGTTAACAGGTTTATCTGGTTCGGGAAAAAGTACAATTGCAAAGGCTGTTGAAAAAAAATTATTCCTAGAAAATTTCAGTGTCTTTACATTAGATGGAGATAATTTAAGGTTAGGACTTAATAAGGGTCTTTCTTTTACTCCTGAGGATAGAACGGAAAATATAAGAAGAACAGCAGAGGTTGCTAAGTTATTTTCTCAAGCTGGTTTTATTGTAATCGTATCATTAATTTCGCCTTACAGAAGTGAGAGAAGAAAAGCGAGAGATGTTAGGCCAGAAATTTTTAGATTGATTTATACGAAAGCATCCGTTGACGAATGTAGTAAAAGAGATGTAAAGGGGCTTTACGCAAAAGCTAAAACTGGAGAAATAAAAAATTTTACAGGTATTTCTTCTCCTTATGAAGAACCAGAGACTCCCGATTTAATTATTGATACAATTAGTGATTCGGTTGAACAAAGTGTAAGTAAACTTTATAAGTTTATAAAAAAAGAATTTAGTTTTTCTTAAAAAAATCACCTTGACAAAAAAAAAAAATATATTAAATTAGCACTCGGTTGTATTGAGTGCTAATAAGGCTTGAGCAATCGTTTGAATTGTCTAACAAAAAGGAGATTCGTTATGAAATTTAAACCACTACACGATAGAGTCGTAGTAAAACGACTAGAAAGCGACGCAAAAACTGCTGGAGGAATAATAATCCCTGACACAGCAAAAGAAAAACCCAGTGAGGGTGAAGTCATTGCTGTTGGACCAGGAGAGGTTGCTGAAGACGGCAAACTTAAACCAATGAATGTAAAATCTGGTGATAAAATTCTTTTTGGTAAATGGTCTGGAACAGAAGTCAAATTAGATGGAGATGATTTACTTATTATGAAGGAATCAGATATCATGGGAATAATAGAATAAATATTTTAAAGGAGAAAATGAAATGTCAGCAAAAAGTATATCGTTTGGATCTGACGCACGTGATCGAATGATCGCCGGTGTGGATCAACTTGCTAACGCAGTTAAAGTTACATTAGGACCAAAAGGCCGCAATGTAATACTAGATAAATCTTTTGGAGCTCCGAGAGTAACAAAAGACGGTGTTTCAGTTGCTAAAGAAATTGAACTGAAAGATAAATTTGAAAATATGGGAGCTCAAATGGTTAAAGAGGTTGCTAGTAAGAGTTCAGACTCAGCTGGCGACGGCACAACCACAGCAACCGTTCTTGCTCAAGCAATTGTTAGACAAGGTGCAAAAACTGTTGCCTCAGGCATGAACCCTATGGATTTAAAAAGAGGTATCGACTTAGCAGTTGAGAAAGTTTTAGCAGACTTAAGAACAAGAGCAAAAAAACTTGGTTCATCCTCTGAAATTGCCCAAGTCGGCACTATATCTGCAAATGGAGAAGAAGAGATTGGAAAAAAAATTGCTGAAGCTATGGATAAAGTTGGTCGAGATGGTGTAATTACAGTTGAAGAGTCAAAAACAAGAGACACTACTCTTGAAACCACTGAAGGAATGCAATTTGATAGAGGGTATCTTTCACCTTACTTCATTACCGATGCCGAAAAGATGATTTGTGAATTTGAAGATCCTTTTATTCTATTGAATGAAGGAAAATTATCTAATTTGCAGGATTTAGTCCCACTCTTAGAATCTGTAGTCAAATCAGGTAAACCACTTCTTATTATCGCTGAGGATGTTGAAGGTGAAGCTTTAGCAACTTTAGTGGTTAATAAACTTAGAGGTGGTCTTAAAGTTGCTGCGGTAAAGGCACCTGGTTTTGGTGATAGAAGAAAAGCTATGCTTGAAGACTTAGCAATATTAACTGGTGGTCAGGTAATTAGCGATGAACTAGGAATTAAACTAGAAAACGTTACCATAAATGATCTTGGCTCTTGCAAAAAAGTCAGAATAGATAAAGAAGATACTACAATAGTAGGTGGAGGGGGTACTTCCTCGGATGTTAATGCAAGATGTGAGCAAATTAAAACTCAGATTGATACAACGACCTCTGACTATGATAAAGAGAAGCTTCAAGAGAGACTTGCAAAGCTTTCAGGTGGTGTTGCCGTAATTAATGTAGGTGGATCAACAGAAGTAGAGGTCAAAGAAAGAAAAGATAGAGTTGATGATGCTCTCGCTGCAACAAGAGCTGCGGTGGAAGAAGGTATTGTTCCTGGTGGCGGTACAGCATTACTTTATTCAATTAAATCTATTAAAGACCTGAAAGGTTCAAACCCAGATCAAAATGCTGGCGTAGATATCATAAGGAAAGCTTTGGAAGCCCCTGCTAGGCAAATATCAGAAAACGCTGGGGTCGAAGGTTCAATTGTAATAGGAAAACTTTTAGAACAAAACGATACAGATCATGGTTTTGACGCTCAAACCGAAAGTTACACTAATCTGGTCAAGGCTGGAATTATTGATCCAGTAAAGGTAGTAAGAACAGCCCTAGAGAATGCCTCATCAATAGCTAGTTTGTTATTGACTACTGAAGCAATGGTTGCAGAGTTGCCGGAACCGAAAGAAAGTGCAATGCCTCCAATGCCACCTGGTGGTGGAATGGGTGGAATGGGCGGAATGGGCGGAATGGATTTCTAAACCAATCAAGCACCCAATTTCTATTTTAAACCCTTCACTCTAGAATTGAGTGAAGGGTTTTCTTCAAAATTGTTGATATTTTTCTTTTGATTCTAAACTTAATACCTTGATCCAAATGTCTTTTTCTTCCTTTGGAATTTCAATTGTATTGAAACCACATCTTAAAAGGTAGCCATATTGATCAGGCAACATATACCCAGATGCTCTAATTTCTTTTTTAAAGTTGAATTTTTTACGAAGCTGCCGTGCAATAGAGAAGGGCCTCCCATCTTTAAATGTAAGAAAATTAATTTGAATGATAGAAAATGCCTCTAAGTCTGCCTCTAGTCCTTCAAGGTTTTGGTCAGAGTTTATTAGAAGTCCAATATTACTGAATCCTGAGAACTCATCTTTATGTTCATCCCAAAAGTCTAAAGTAATAATAACCGGTTCGTTTTTTTTGGGAAATTTATTGCTTTCTATATTCCAAACAGAAAATTCATTTTTTTCTTCAAAATCATTTCTAAGTACTATCATATACTTCTTTTTTGAATGGCTCTAAACCTAATCTATTGAATACAGATAAAAAGTCCTCGTTAGAATTCTTTCTGTTTTCTTTGTAGACAATTAGAATTTTTTCTATCGCATTGAATAATCTATCTTCTGGAAATGATGGACCAATTATTTTACCAATTGATGCATTTTGATTTGCAGAGCCACCAAGTGTAATTTGATACGATTCTTTACCATTTCTGTCTAGTCCTAATATTCCGATGTTACCGACATGATGATGACCGCAAGCATTAATACATCCAGAAATTTTAATCTTCAAATTCCCTATATCATTCTGTTTATCAAATTTTTGGTAATATTCAGTAATTTTTTGTGAAATTGGAATTGATCTGGCTGTAGCAAGTGAGCAATAGTCCATTCCTGGGCAGCAAATAGTATCTGTGATTAAACCAAGATTTGGGGTGGCAAGGTTATATTTTTTTAGTTCACTCCAAACCTCTAATAAATTAGAATTTTTAACATGGGGTAGTACAAGATTTTGTTCATGAGTAACTCTTATTTCACTAAAAGAGAATTTTTCAGAAATCTTTGAAATAATTTTCATTTGTTCAGCACTTGCATCACCAGGTGGTTTTCCTCTGGGCTTAAGTGAAATGAGAATGATAGAATAACCATTTACTTTATGAGAAATTGAATTTCTCATTAACCAGTTATGAAAATTTATATCTTTAGAAAAGGGTATTTTCTCTTTAGAGGGTTTAAGATTAGGAAGTTTGAAATATTCTTTTGTTTGATTTATAAAACTATCTTCTAGATCTAAATCTTTATTTCTGAATATTTTAAAGTTTTCATCAACGTGCTTTTTGAACGCTTCAATGCCCAACTCATGCACAAGTATTTTTATTCTTGCTTTATAAATATTATCTCTTCTTCCTAATTGATTATATGTAGTCAGAATAGCCTCAAGATAATTCAGTAAATTTTTTTTTTCTACAAAATCATTGATTTGTTTTCCAATAAAAGGACTTCGACCTTGTCCTCCACCAACATAAATCTCAAAGCCTGTAGTTTGTTTTTTTTTTACGATTTTAATTCCTATATCGTGAAACTTTATTGCTGCTCTATCCGCGGAACTCCCAGTAACCGCTATTTTGAATTTCCTGGGTAAAAATGAAAATTCTGGATGAAATGTTGACCATTTTCTAATTATTTCACACCATGGTCTAGGATCCTCAATTTCATCTGAAGTTAAACCCGCCAAGTGATCGGTAGAAATATTTCTAATACAATTACCTGAAGTTTGAATAGCATGCATTTCAACTGAAGATAGATCAGATAGAATGTCCGGAACATCAATTAATTTAGGCCAATTGAATTGAATATTTTGTCTCGTAGTAAAATGACCGTATCCTCTATCATATCTTTTTGATATTTCAGCCAATTTATTCATTTGAAGTGCTGACAATTCACCATACGGTATTGCAACTCTTAACATATACGCATGTAATTGTAGGTAAAGACCATTCATTAGTCTAAGAGGTTTAAACTCCTCTTCTGACAGTTTCCCTTCTATTCTTCTTTGAACTTGATATTTAAACTGTTCAACTCTTTCATTTATTAATGTTTTATCTTTTTGTGAGTATTTATACATTTATATTTCAATTGTTAGTCCATTAATTCTTATCTTATCTCTAAGCTTTAATATTTCACCATTCTTATCGACTTCAATAAAAGTGGGTGAAATGATTATACATTTTGTTTCTTCAGCTTGGTAAATTTTTTCATAAGATTCTATTTCTTCTTTAGAAATTTTAGTAGCTTTTTTAAAATCATCTATCCAACCTTCCTTTGAATAGAAAACAATCTTACCAGACTTTAATTCATTAGCTGATAAAAAAAAGAATTCACCTTTAAGTTTTTTTGCCATATTTAAAAATATATTATTAATTTAAATAATTTATAAATAAATACAATAAAATAATGTCTAAATATTTATTATACAATAAATATTTGTACTATTATTTTTTTCCCCTTGATGATACTTCTACCCATACTAATTTATATAAGTATGTCTGACACTAAATCAAAATTGTGGCCTTTCATTGAGGCTAACAAGTTGTTAAATAGAATGAATAAGCTGGATGTGAAACCATGTATCTTTCAGACTGGTTATGGACCTTCGGGATTACCGCATATTGGGACGTTTGGAGAAGTGCTACGAACATCCATGGTTATTAAAGCGTTCAAAGAAATTTCTGACTGCCCAACAAAATTGTATGTCTTTTCAGATGATATGGACGGCCTACGAAAAGTGCCGCAGAATATACCTAATCAGCAAAATGTTGAAAAACACTTAGAAAAACCACTTTCAACAATCCCAGACCCATTTGGTAAATTCAAAAGTTTTTCTGAACATAATAATAATAAACTTATTAATTTTCTAGATAAGTTTAATTTTGACTATGAATTTAAATCATCAACTGATCACTATAAGAAAGGTTTCTTTAATGAAGGACTTGAAGCTATTCTCAATAATTATGATAAGATTCTTAATTTAATTCTACCTACGCTTGGAAAGGATAGAAGAGAGACATACTCTCCTTTTTTACCAATTTGTAAAAAGACAGGTAAAGTACTTCAAGTTAAAATTAATGAGCTTGATACAATTAATAAAAGAATTTTATACACTGACCCTTTTACAAATGAAGATATAGAAACTTCAATCCTAGACGGTAATTGTAAGCTTCAATGGAAAGTTGACTGGGCTATGAGATGGTTTGTCTTAGGCGTAGACTATGAAATGAATGGTAAAGATTTAATTGAATCTTTTCAGCTTTCAAACAAGATTAATAAAGTGATTGGTGGAAGACCTCCCAATAATTACACATATGAATTATTTCTTGATCAGAATGGTGAAAAAATATCTAAATCTATTGGTAATGGTATTTCAGTTGAAGATTGGCTAGCATTTTCTCCACAACAAAGTTTAGAACTTTTCATGTTTCAAAACCCTAACAGAGCGAAGAAGTTATATTTTGATATTATTCCAAAATTCACTGATGATTATATAAAGTTGAGTAAAGAATATGAGTCTATTGAAAGTGAAAAGAAAATAGATAGTCCATTATGGTTTATTAAACCTGAAACAAATCAAAGAATTCTGGACAATATTACATTTAATCTTATTTTAAATTTAGCGAATGTATGTAATGCCGAAAACACCGATATAATGTGGGGATTTATTGAAAATTATTATGGTAAATTAAAAAGAGAAGATTATCCATATATTCAAAAGCTTCTTGATTATGGTGTGTCGTACTATAAAAAATTTGTACTACCAAATAAAAAATACAGACAACCATCAGAAAAAGAAAGGAAAGGTTTTATAAAACTAATAAATATTTTAGAGAACATTCATGAATCGAGTGATCCAGAAGATATTCAAACTAAAGTATATGACATTGGTATGGAGCTAGAATTTGAAAAACTAAAGTATTGGTTTCAAGGGTTTTACCAGGTAATTTTGGGTCAGGATCAAGGCCCAAGAATAGGTTCCTTTATTAAGTTTTTTGGTATCAAAGAAACTATTAACCTGTTACGAGATAAGTTAAATGAAAAAAAAAAATGATTTTGTTTATAGAATTTTTAAATCTGATGAATTTGAAAAATTTAAAAATTCTAATATTTTTGAAGGAAATGAAATGGATTTTGAATCAGGCTTTATTCATTTATCGACAAAAGAGCAACTTAAGCAAACAATTTCTAACTATTTTAACAATAATGATAATTTGATCATTGTACAGCTACGAAGTTCAGATTTAACAGATTTTTTGAGGTGGGAACTCTCAACCAATAATTCTAAATTCCCCCATTTTTATAATAAGTTAGAGTACAAATGGGTAAATAAAGTATTTTCTAGCAGTGAATTATGTCTATGATTTATAACTTTGTATCCAGAGTCACAAATTTTTTACCACCAGAGTTTTTGCATAAGTGTTTCATTCAATATCTAAAATATATTCCCAAAAAAAAATCTAGTACTTTTCTTAATTTAAAAACATCATTTTGTGGAAAAGTAATTGCTAATCCATTAGGTATTGCTGCCGGTTTTGATAAAAATGGTGAGGCTATCGATGGTTGTTTTAAATTAGGTTTTGGTTATGTGGAAGTTGGTACCGTGACTCCAATGCCCCAGTATGGCAACTCAAAACCAAGAGTTTTCAAAATACCAGAGTATGAAACTATTATTCAAAGATTAGGTTTCAATAATCTTGGAATTGAAAATTTAATAAATAATTTAAAAAAAAGTAAAGTAGAAAGTAATAATGTTATTGGAATAAATATAGGAAGAAATAAAAACTCTAGTGATCACCTGGCTGACTATTTGAATTTGTATAAAATTGTCACTAAATACTCTGACTATATAACAATAAATATATCGTCTCCAAACACTCCTGGTCTTAGAGATATGCAGGGTAAAAAACAAATTGATAAACTCATCACTCAAATATCAAAATTAAAAAATAAAAAAAATACTTTCATAAAAATTTCACCTGATATATCTGACAGTAATCTGGAAAATATTTGCAAAATCTCAATGAACGAAGAATTTATATCAGGTTTGATTTTAACTAACACCACCATAGAAAGAGATATGCTTTTTAAAAAACCAGTGAATGATTCTTGGAAAATTAATGAAAGTGGAGGTTTATCTGGTCATCCTTTAAAAAATTTATCAAATAAATTAATAGAAAAAGTTTACCAAATTTGTCAAGGAAAACTGATGATAATTGGTGTTGGAGGAATTTATGATGGGAGAGACGCATTTGAAAAGATATCCCTAGGAGCAAATCTCATTCAACTTTATACCTCTTTAGTTTATCGTGGTCCGAATGTAGTTAATAATATATTAGAAGAATTGAGTATAAAACTTAAAGAGAAAAATATTAAGAGTGTTAAAGATCTAGTTGGGCAAAATATAAGTTATGACTAAAGTTGATGAAATAAAAAAACTGAGCAAAATCTATGATAAGTATGATTATTTTATAGTGGATTTATGGGGTGTGGTACATAATGGTATTCGTATTTTTGATGGTATTATTGATGTTCTTGAAGAATTAAAAAGGTCAAAGAAAATTATTTATTTTATGACTAATGCACCAAGAAGGAGTTTTGTGATTGAAGAGCAGTTATCAAATTTTGGTCTTAAACGTGAACTTTATGATAGTGTGATTTCATCTGGTGAAATTACGTGGCAATATTTGAGTGGTAAGAATTACAAATTTTGTTATTTAATTGGTCCTGAAAGAGATTACCATTTAATTGAAGGATTAAGTTATGAGGTTACAAAAGATTTTAAAAGAGTTGAGATAATTGTAAATACAGGCCCCTGGGGCGATGATGATAATTTAGAAAACTATAAGCCTACCTTGGAGAATCTGGTTAAGTATAATCCAATTATGATTTGTTCTAATCCTGACAAAAAGGTTATAAGAGGTGAAAAATTTATGATATGTGCTGGATTGTTAGCTGAATATTATGAATCAATTGGTGGAAAAGTAATTTATTATGGGAAACCTTTTTCAGAAATTTATAATTTTTGTTTAAAAAAAATTCCTATAAAAAGTAATAAAAAAATATTGATAATAGGAGATTCATTAGAAAATGATATAAGGGGTGCTGTAAATCAAAATTTAGACTCGCTTTTAATAACCGATGGAATCCATAGAGAGGTAAATAATGATTCAGGTGTTGATAAAGAAAAATTAAATGATTTAATTAGAAAAAAAAAAATCTATCCTAAATTTTATATGAGAAAGTTAGTTATCTAGGAAAATGTTTTGACAAAAGATATTTATAAAGAATGGCACAAATTAGCTGAGAAAGAACTTAAAGAAAAAAAGTTTGATGACCTAGTTTGGAGAACACCTGAAGGAATCGATGTAAAGCCACTTTACACCGCAGAAGATATAAATAATATTCAACATGAAATTGGAATGCCAGGTCTTCCTCCATATACCAGAGGTCCACGTGCAACTATGTATTCTAATAGACCGTGGACTATAAGGCAATATGCAGGCTTTTCAACAGCAGAAGAGTCAAATAAATTTTATAAAGAAGGACTAAAAAATGGGGTAACTGGACTCTCAGTAGCATTTGATCTTGCAACTCATAGAGGGTATGATTCTGATCACCCTCGTGTTGTAGCGGATGTTGGAAATGCCGGAGTTGCAATTGATTCAATTGAAGATATGAACGCACTTTTTAAAGATATTCCATTAAATAAAATGAGTGTTTCAATGACTATGAATGGTGCAGTAATACCTGTTTTGGCTTGTTTTATTGCAAGTGGTGAAGAACAAGGTGTTAATAGAAAAGAACTAACCGGAACCATTCAGAACGATATATTAAAAGAATTTATGGTTAGAAATACATTTATTTTTCCACCCGAGCCAAGTATGAGATTGGTATCAGATATAATCGAGTTTACATCTAAACAAATGCCAAGGTTTAATTCAATTTCAATCAGTGGTTATCATATGCAAGAGGCTGGAGCAAATCAGGTTCAAGAGTTGGCCTATACTTTAGCTGATGGAAAGGAATATGTAAAGGCTGCATTAGACAGAGGTTTGGATATTGATGAATTTGCTCCAAGATTGTCCTTTTTTTGGTCAATAGGAATGAATTTTTTTATGGAAATTGCAAAAATGAGAGCTGCAAGGTTCATGTGGGCTAAGATTATTGAAAAATTTAAACCTAAAAACCAAAAAAGCTTAGCACTAAGAACTCATTGTCAAACCTCGGGAGTTTCGCTAATGGAACAGGATGCTTATAACAATATTGTAAGAACGACAATAGAAGCAATGGCTGCTGTACTTGGAGGAACTCAATCACTTCACACTAATAGTTTCGATGAAGCATTAGCGCTTCCGACAAAATTTTCAGCAAGAATTGCAAGGAATACACAACTTATATTAGCCGAAGAGTCAGGTATTAATAAGGTGATAGATCCTTTGGCCGGTTCATATTATGTTGAATCCTTGACTTCAGACATAATTACCAAGGCCAGGGAGTTAATTAAAGAGGTCGACGATGTTGGGGGTATGGTTAAAGCAATAGAGATGGGTATTCCAAAAATGAGAATAGAGGAAAGTTCTGCAAAAAGACAAGCAAGAATTGATTCGATGCAAGAAACTATTGTTGGTGTTAATAAATATAAACCTACAGAAAAGCAGGATATAAACGTACTTTCTATTGACAATGAAGAGGTAAGAACTAGGCAAATCAATAATCTTAAAAGTTTGAAAGAAAAAAGAAATAAAAAAGAGGTAAAGACCTTCTTAGATAAGGTAACTCTGGCTGCAGAATCTAAAGATTTAAATTTGCTGGAGATTTGTGTTGAGGCTGCAAAAAAAAGATGTACAGTTGGAGAAATGACTGAAGCGATGGAGAAAGTCTTTGGTAGACATACACTTTCGTCAAAAACCATTTCAGGTGTGTATGGTAAATCATTAAAACAGACTGAAAAATTAAATTCAATAGAAAAAGAAATCGATAGTTTTGTTTCGAAGCATGGTAGAAGACCAAGAATGTTAGTAGTGAAAATGGGTCAAGATGGTCATGATAGAGGGGCTAAGCTGATAGCGACAGCATTCTCTGATCTAGGTTTTGATGTAGACGTTGGTCCACTTTTCCAAACACCTGAGGAAGCTGCTATGCAAGCTTTAGATAATGATGTTCACATAATAGGGGTTTCCACGCTAGCTGCCGGTCATAAAACTCTAGTCCCAATATTAATGAAATCTCTTCAAAAAAATGATGCACGAAATATTAAAGTCATATGTGGGGGAGTCATTCCCCCTCAGGACTATGATTTCCTTTATGAGTTAGGTGTTTCAAAAGTTTTTGGACCTGGCACCAATATTCAAGAGGCAGCGATTGAAATTATACGGATTTTATGATAGTTTAACCATAATGGTTAAATATGGATATTAAACATTTTCTTAAAACTTTCGGCATATCTAGCAAGGATTTCGCAAAAAAAATTGGCATCTCCCCCGTATCATTATCTAGGTATATAAATGGAGAACGATTTCCTGAGAAAAATATTATTAATAAAATATATAAAGAGTCGAATGGACTTGTAGATGCGAATGATTTTTTTTTAAATAAACAAAGTACAAATGATATTTCTTTAATAGATATCGAATATGTAGAGAAAATATTAAAAAATATTAGAAATGGCTCGAGAAGGGATTTAGCAAAGGCAATTACGCTAATCGAATCCTCTTTAGAAAAAGATAAATTACTTACAAATAATTTATTATCAAAAATCAAAGAAAAGAAAAATTGTATAAGGATAGGAATCACAGGTGTTCCAGGTGTCGGAAAATCTACTTTTATTGAAGCAATAGGTATGTATCTAATTAATAAAGGGTTCAAAGTGGCTGTTCTTGCTGTTGATCCATCGTCCAAACAATCTGGTGGCTCTATTCTTGGTGACAAAACAAGAATGCAAAACCTTTCGACCAATAAAAATGCGTATGTTCGTCCATCACCAAGTCAAGGACATCTTGGGGGTGTAGCAAAGAAAACCCTACAGGCTATTAAATGTTTAGGGGAATATGGATTTAATGTAATTTTTGTAGAGACTATGGGTGTTGGTCAGGCTGAGACAGCTGTTTATGATATGGTGGACATTTTTCTAGTTCTATTGTTACCATCAGGAGGAGATGAATTACAAGGCATAAAAAAAGGTATTATCGAGTTGGCTGATCTAATAATTGTTAATAAAGCAGATGGCCTTCTTGAAAAACAAGCTGAACTCACAAGAATTGAATACAAGAATGCTTCACAGATAAGTTCAAAAACTAGAGTTGATATTAACCCAAATATTCTTACTTGTTCATCTATTAAGAATCAGGGTATTACTGAAATATGGAACTTTATAGAAAAATTTATTGATCAAATTAAGCAAAATGAAAAGTTTGATAAATTAAGAAATGAACAAAAAATTAAAAGCTTATGGGCTGATGTAAGTCTAAGATTTTCAGAATATTTAGAAAAAAAATTTAAAAATAAAAAAAAAGTAAATGACCTAGTTAGGAAAATAGAGAACAATCAGATTTCATCAGATGAGGTGGGCAATATTATTTATGACCACTTGACTAAAAAAAAGTTTGATTAATTTAATTTTTTATTTATAAACAAATTATGGTTAAAAGATGCAGTATTACAAATAAAAAGCCTATGTCTGGAAACAACGTCAGTCATGCAGTAAATAAGACAAAGAGAAGGTTTCTTCCTAACCTCCAGAATGTCTCTTTCTTTTCTGAGACACTTGGAAAAAAAATCCGTCTTAAGGTCACATCAAAAGGTATAAAAACTGTAGAAAAGAAAGGTGGTATCGATAGCTTTCTAATGTCTTCTAAAGATTCTGGCCTAAGTTCCGAAGTTATGAAAATTAAGAAAGTAATCCTCTCAAAGCAATCTAAATAAAATTCATTCTTTTAAGTTTTTAGCTAAATTATCAATTATTACATCCCCAAGTTTATCTGGGCTATCAATTGTGAAAGCTTTCTTGTAATATTTTGAAACATCGTGACCAATTCCTATTGCTACCAGGTTAATTTTGTTTTCATGCTCTATTCCCAAGACGGTTTCTTTTAAATGATTTTCTAAAATATTTGGTTTATTAACTGATAACGTTGAGTCATCTACCGGCGCTCCATCTGAAATAACAATCAATATTTTTTTTTTCTCCTGCCTTCTTTTTAACCTTTCGGAGGCCCAAATTAAGGCTTCTCCATCAATATTTTCTTTTAATATTCCATCTTTTAAGACAAGTCCAAGGTTTCTTTTAGTATTTTGCCAAGGCATATCAGCATCCTTGTAAATAATATGGAGCAAATCATTCAATCTACCTGGGTTATTAGGCTTATTTAATTTTTCCCATTTTTTTTTTGACTCTCCTCCTTTCCACTCTTTAGTAGTGAAGCCAAGTATCTCAACATTCACATTACATTTTTCAAGAGTTTTTGCTAGAATTTCAACAGTTATTGCAGATGTTATTATTGGTTTTCCTCTCATTGAACCAGAATTATCCATTAAGAGTGTTACAATTGTGTTTTTTTCAATATTCTTTTTTTCCAACTTATAAATAGATGAGTTGTTATTATTTGCTATGAAAGCTGCAAACTTTGAACCATCAAAATTCCCCTCATCCTGACTAAATTTCCATGCTGTCGAATCAAAAGCAAGTAATAGTTTTTTTAATTTTTTAACGAGTTCGTTTATTAGATTTGTGTAGTCCTTTGATTCATTATCAAATTTTTTTCGTAGTTGATTTAACTCATCAAAGCTTACGAGATGACTTGCATTTTTTGAAATATCAAATTCTCTTGTAAATGTCCTGTAGATTTCACTTTTCAGTACAGGTTTATCACCTTCACTATTACCTAAATTTTCAGGTGTCTTTATCTTAGAACTTTTTTTTTGTTTAATTGTTTTAACTGGAACTTTTTTTTTTTTAGATTTTTCTTGTTGGGATGTATTGTCTATTTCTTTATTTGTTTTATTGGTTTTTTTTTCTTTTATTTGTGTTTTTTCCACTTCAATCAAATTGGATATAATATTTGCTTGTTTATAGAACGCTTCATCGTCATTTATCAAATTAATTAGTAATCTTAATTGAGTATTAATTATTTTAGAGAATTTTTGTTCAAATAAAATATTATTCACTTTTTTTTTTTGTAGCTTATTAAAAAGGAAATCAAAAAATAATTGTTCGTTATTTTCAGTTCCTTTAAACACAACTTTTTTAATATCTTTAAATATTTTTTGTATATTAATTTTACAACCAACAAACTCTCCAAACCCTAAAGAAAGTGATCTTGCCTCAAGAATAATTTTAAAAAATTTTTTGCTTAAGTGTTTTTCAGGTAAATTTCTATTAAATAAGCTTTTATCTATATATCTTATTTTTATTGAGAAGTAATCAAACCATCCCTTTGGAATTTTGTTTTCGTAAAGACTTACAACCTCACTAAGCTGTTCATTGTCAGAATTTGATGTAAAAACTTCTTTATCAAATGAAATTTTAATTTTGTTTTTTGAAATTACCTTAGCAACTCTTTCATTTTCATAAATCATGATCGATTATAAATCTTTACCAAAACATCTTTGATAAAGTTCCTTAATAATTTTTTTATCATTAAAATCACACTTATTTAGAAATGTAAGTTTAAATGCGTGCTCAAGATCTCCAAAAATTACATAGTTTTCTGCCCACAATATTGAAGTCCTTGGGGACATAGTTACTGATAAGTCTGAGTTTGCAAATGCGTCTCTTACAAGATTAGCAAGTTTTATCATAGATGGGAGTAGACTTGAAATTTTTGTCTTATTCTTTTCTAATTTACCCTCTATTATTTTTTTTTCAATTTCTGGTTTTATAGAATTTAAAGTTGTAAAAATATTCCACCTATCAAGTTGCCCCTGATTCAAATTCTGAGTACCGCTGTAAAGTCCTGAGTTATCTCCTGAACCCAATGTGTTACATGTCCCAAATATTCTAAAAAAAGGGTGAGGAGTAATGACTTTATTTTGATCTAGTAAGGTTAGCTTACCATCAGCCTCTAAAATTCTTTGAATTACAAACATCACATCCGGTCTTCCAGCATCATATTCATCTAGGACAAGGGCAACAGGGTTTTGAATTGCCCAAGGTAAAAGTCCCTCTTTAAAAGTTGTAACTTGCTTATTGTCTTTTAGAACAATAGAGTCCTTTCCCAAAAGGTCAAATCTACTTATATGTCCATCTAAATTTATTCTTAAACATGGCCAATTTAATCTAGCTGCAATTTGCTCAATATGAGAGGATTTTCCAGTTCCATGTAAACCTTGAACAAGAACTTTTTTGTTGTGCTTGAATCCAACTAAGATTGAGGTAGATGTTACTTCATCAAAAACATAGTTTTCATCTATATTCGGAACGAGATCACTTTTTTTTTCAAAAGATGGTATCTTTAATTTTTTTTTTATCCCAAATAAAAATGAACTATCTACTGTTTTTTTGGGAATTTGATTTTCAATATTTTTAGAATCTATCTGCAACTTTTAATCCTTAGTATTATTTATTAATATTTTATAGGCATTATTAATTTCTTTCATTTTCTTTTCTTTATTTTTTATTTTGTTTTTAACATCTGGGTGATATTTTTTTACCAACAATTTGTATTTTCTTTTTAAATCTTCTTTATTGAAATTTTTATCTAGTTTGAATATGTTTAAGGCTTTTTTGAAATCACCATTTAAGCTTATTACATTATCATTTACAAACCTTTTTGATCTTTCTTTGAAGCCAATACTATCTTTTTCAAATTGAAAATTGAATTCGAATTTTATCTTTGAGCTAGCTCCCCTTGAGAATGGATATGTGGGTCTTCCTTCAAAAAAATCGTTCTTTTGATATTTATAAATTTCATTTTGTGATTTTCCTGCAAAAAAATTCCATCTCTTATTATACAACTTGATGTGTTTCAGGCAAAAAAAATAATTTTCTTTACTATTAGGAGATTTAGGTGCAATAAAATCTCCATTTTCTTCACAATTTTTCTCATCACATTCTCTTGCTGGAGAAATAGTGTTACAAAAAAATTTATTTTTAGATTTATTTTTCATTACTTTCTATAATATCATAATATAAAATCTATGAACGAATCAATAATCTTCAAGAAACTAAACGAATATTTCACACCAACATTTTTAGAAATAAAGAATGAATCTGAAAAACATGCAAACCATGAAGGTAGTCCAAACACTGGTGATTCACACTTTTATGTAATTATTAAGTGTGAAAGGTTGAAGAATTTAAGCAGGCTCGAGGGTCAAAGAGAAATTTTTAAAGTTCTTGAAAAAGAAATGAACCATGGTATTCACGCCTTAAGAATAAAAATTATGTACTAAGAACCATAACCAGTTCCAAACATAAATTCTTGGTGCTGTTTTAGGGAATCTTGTAGTTGATTGTTAGCAAAGTCGTAAAGATCCCTCATAGAGAGGATCCCAACAATTTTTTTCTTGTCTGTAACAGGTAAGTGACGGAAACCCTTAGCTTTCATGATTTGTATAGCATCGAGTGTTGTTTTTTTTGGTGAAATAGTATCAACATTTTTTGTCATAATCTCTCCAACTATAGTTTTTTTAGGGTCTAAACCTTTTGGTATTACCCTAAAAGCTAAATCTCTTTCCGTAATTATACCCACAAGCGTTCCATCTTGTGTTTTTGAATCGCAAACTAATAGCGCTCCACATCTATTTTTTAACATGGTAACTGCTGCATCATAGGCAGAAGAATAATCATCTATTAAAACCAATCTCTGATTGATTAGAACCTTATCAAGTAAATCTTGAATCTTCATTTAAAAATCTCCCCAATTTTATACTAATACTTTTTTAAGAATTTTAAAATTATTTTTTTTTAGATATTTTTAGAACAGTTATCTGATTATTTTTTTTTGATAAGATTTCAAATTTAAGTCCAAAAAACGAAAAAATCTGACCTTTCTTTGGAATTATTCTACTTTCATATAAAACAAGCCCAGCAATAGTTGAAGCTTCGTTTAGTGGTAAATTGATATTTAATTCTTTATTAAGATCTCTTATGTTGACAGTCCCTTTAACCAAAAAAGTTGTTTTTGATAATTTCTTCACACCTTCCATCCCCTCAGAATCCTTCAGCACATCCAACTCATCATCAATATCTCCGACAATTTCCTCAATTACATCCTCAAGCGTTATTATTCCAAGAAACTCTCCATATTCGTCAACTACTATGGAAAAGTGTTCTTTTCTTTTTTTAAATTCCATTAGTTGTATATCTAATTTGGTTGATTCTGGTATAAACCAGGGCTTTTGACAAAGTGATTTAATATTAAAGCTTTTTGATTCCAAGTTTATTCCTATTAATTTTTTTACATGCAAGATACCAATAATATTTTCGGGATTTTTTTCCCAGATTGGAATTCTAGAGTGAGGAGAGTCCTTTAGTTTTAGAAGAAGTTCGTCATATAATATATTTGATGGTAAACTATAGATATCTTTTCTGGGAACCATTATTGACCCCGCAGTTATTTCATCAAGATCTAATATTGACTTCAACATGTTTCTCTCATCATTTGTTGATGGGTGTTGACCGTGCAAATCGATTGCACCTCTTAATTCTTCCTCTCTATTTTCAAATAATTCTTCTTTATTTATTGTTTTGTAGTCAACTCCAAGAAGTCGAAGAAGAAAACTAACTAAAATATTTAAGAATTTTGTTAGTGGATACAAAATAAATATTATCACTCTCATTATAGGGGCTATACGTAAGGCTAGTTTATCAGCATTAGATAGTGCCAATGTTTTTGGAATTAATTCACCGAAAATTAGAATCATGAGTGTCATTATTATTGTTGCATAAACAATGCCTTCATCATCAGTAATTTCAATCAGAATTTTAGTTGCTATTGCAGAGGCTAAAACATTTACAAGGTTGTTTGCAAATAGAATTGTTCCAATAAGAATTTCTTTATCTTTAAATATCTTAGTAAATAGTTTTGCCTTTTTGTCACCAGTTTTTGCTAATTCATGCATTCTTGGCTTGGATGCCGATGTTAATGATGTTTCCGAACCAGAAAAAAAACCTGAAATAATTATCAAGCCAATTATTGATCCGATTAATACTGAAATAGAAAATTCCATTATTTTAAAATCTCATTTTTAATAAAGTTGAAAAGTAACTTTTCATTATCTAAAAAGTATGTTTTCACCCTTCCAATGTCATTGAGGAGTATAAATTTAATTTTTTTATTTTTTATCTTCTTATCAAATCTTAAATGTTTAATGAATAAAGTTGGTGATATTTTAATTTTATAATCATGAATTTTATACTTAATATTCAAATTTTCTAGATGTCTTTCATATTTTTTTATAATTTCTTTATTGCAAAAACCTAAAAAGACTGAGAACTTGATTGCGATATACATCCCTAGAATAATAGACTCACCGTGATTAAGCTTTTTACTATACCCGGTTAATGATTCTAAAGCGTGTCCAAAAGTATGACCAAAATTCAATATTTCTCTTACGCCTTTTTCTTTTTCATCATTTGATACAACCTGAGACTTAATTTTACAACTTTCTTTAATTGCTTTTGAACATGCTTGAACATTTAAATTTATTATTTTTTTACCATTCACATTTAACCAATCAAAGAAAGGTTTACTTTTAATAAGTGAATATTTTAAAATTTCAGCATAACCAGAAATTAATTGTCTCTTAGGAAGCTTCTTTAAAAATGATAGGGATATGAGAACAACTTTAGGTTGATTAAAGGTACCAATTAAATTTTTTCCATATTTTGAATTAATAGCAGTTTTTCCTCCAACAGAACTGTCTACTTGAGAGAGTAATGTTGTAGGAACTTGGATAAAATCTATTCCTCTTAATGTGATACTTGCGATTAATCCTGTTAAATCACCAATAACTCCCCCTCCCATACAAACTAATAAAGCATTTCTATCAATTCTTTTACTTAATAATTTATCCAATATGATCTCAAGATATTTGAAACTTTTAGTTTTCTCACCTTCTGGCAGCACTATTTTTTCATAAACGAATTTTTTTTTTAGTTTATCTAACTCTATCTTAAATTCGTTATTTACGTTTTTATCAGTAATTATGAATACTTTAGAATAGGTATGCGATTTAGGAATTAGGCTACTAAGTTTAAAGGGAAACTTTTCATCAATAAAAATCTTATAGGATTTATTCCCAAGTTTCACAGGTATGGTGTGTAAATGAGTCATTTTAGAAAATTTCTTTTATAATCTTTTGCGCCACCTGTTCAGCTGATAAATTATCTACAATTACCATATGTTCGGCCATCATATAATTTTTTTTCCTATTCTTATATAACTTTTCAATATTATCGATCAAGGAACCTTTATTTAATAGAGGTCTATTCATGAAGTTTTTTTTAAGTCTACCAGTTAATGTATCTATACTAGAATTCAAAAAAAGTGTGAGTGAATTTTCAATTATAAAATCCCTAATTTCAATGTCACTAAAGATACCACCTCCAGTTGAAATAACAAGATTATCTTTATTAAGTACTATATTCTTCATAATTTTTTTTTCAATCTTTCTGAATTCAACTTCACCATATTTAGAAAAAAAGTCTGCAATTTTAAATTTTGTAATGTTTTCAAATTCATTGTCAACATCTATAAATTCTCTATCTAGTTTTTTCGATAATAACCTTCCAACAGTTGTTTTTCCAACACCACTCATACCCACAAGCACAATATTATTTGATGATTTACTCATATTTTATTTAATAATAATATTTAGTTTATTTGAATTGTTTTTTTTTTTATTATAATAGCGTAAATTAATAAGCTCATGGATAAACTTATTTTAAAAATTCTAATATCAGTCTGTATTGTTTTAATGGTTTTTATAATTTACCTAGGAACAACAGACTTTATTGTTGGGCCGAAAACAGTGGAGAGTGAGTATTTGCTTGAAAAATAAATTCTTAATTGTTGTTTTGAGTGTATTCTTAGTTAAAACTACATTTTCTCAACAAATAACTTTCGGAGATGATCCAAATTTCGATAGAAATATATCGAATAATTTCGAATTTAAAATTTTCCCAGATGATCAGGAAAATAAATGGAAAAATATATTTAAAAACAAAAATTTTGTTGAAATCTCAAGTTTTTTTAATAATTTGCCTTTGAATAGCAGAGATGAAGTAGTACAGAACATTATATTTGATATTTTGTCTTCAACAAAATCTTTTGATGATAGAGTACTTTCATCTGATGAATTCAAAAAGATTTTTAACCTTATTGTTAAAAACTTATTTATAACTGGAAGGTTTAATGAAATAGAAATTCTTTATTCTCAGAACCCCAAGCTCAATAATGATAGTTACATACTACAAAAAATGATTGAAGGAAATCTTCTTCGTAATAGACACTCTGAAGCATGCAAGATTCTTGAAAAAAACTTCAATGAAGATCTGGTTAATTTAGGCAAAACTATGATTATGTGTAATATTCTTAACAATAGGTTTGAACAAGCAAAACTAGGACTTCAACTTTTGAAAGAGCAAAATAATCCTGGTGATATTTTTTTTATTGAGCTAGCCTTTTCACTGATGATGGAAAGAGATAGTTTAAATTCAAAAGAGCTAAAAAAAACACTGAATCAGGTTAAAGAGTTAAACCCTATTATTATATCTTCGCTACAATTTGCTGATATTTCTCCTAGCTTTGAACAAATCGAGAAACTTAGTATAAGCGGACTTTTATCTCTGCTTTCAAACCCATCTGTTGAAAAAGAGCTAAAGATATACTGTGCTGAAATTCTTGTTAAAATTGGAAGAATTGATGTGGATATGCTTTCAGATGCTTATCAATTGGCAAGATTTAAACCATCAGAAATTGAAAAGGCAAATAAGTTATTCAAAACCTTATCTCCAAATAGAGCCAGACCATTATTATTTCAGTCAATATTAAGAGATGAAAAATTAGAAACAAAAATTGACAAAATTGTATCCTTAGTCAAAGTTTCTCAGAATGATAATCTTGTAAAACAAGTTTCTCATTTAATTGATATCTCAGAAGAATTTTCAACATCAATGAAGAGCCATGAAGCTTCAATTTTAATTTCAAAAATTTATCAGTCAAAAAGAATGTTTGAGGAGGCAAAATTCTCATTGAAGCAGAATTATAAAAAACCTGAAAGTGATTATAGAAAAATTGCTTTAGAAATGGCAGAGCTAATTTATAAACCTGATAGAAATTACTATGAATTAGAAAATGATTTAGAACTTATTAAATCTATTGAAAATCAAGAATCAATATTCCTAAAAAAATTATTAATGATTATGATAATGAACCTCGAGTTAGATAACGAAGTAGTGAAAAATTTTAGAGACATGTCAATTTCTAAGGACCAAAAAATATCTGGAAAAGATTTTAAAAACTTATTACTAGCTGAAAAGCTATCAAGTAAAAAAGATTATTTTAATTCTATCTCTATTTTATTTGATATCGTTGGTACGCAAGATTTTGAGAATCTTAATCTCATAGAAAGTTATACTGTTCTGACTATACTTAAAAATTTAGAACTTAATTCTGAATTTGAAAAATTTACAGAGAGAATTTTACTATGAATAATAAAGTTCTTAATTTAATTGAAAAATACTTAGAATTTATAGTTGCAAATAAAAATTTATCAAACAACACTTATAAATCATATAAAAATGATATTTGCGAATATGTAAGACTATTCAAAAATAAGGGTATTTCTGATTTAAATTCAAATAAAATTGAGGTTTATTTAAAATATCTATCTGAAAGTTTTTCTATTAGGACGCACTGTAGAAAGTTATCTTCTGTTAAAAACTTTTATAAATTTTTATACGATAAGCGAATTTTAGAATTCAATATTTTTTCAAATATTGATTTCCCTAAGATCACAAGAAATATTCCAAAAGTATTAACAGAAAATGAAATACTAGAATTAATCAGAAAAAGTAATGAAGATAAAACTTTTAAGGGTTTAAGGTTATCACTTATGATAGAGCTACTTTATGGAACAGGAATAAGAGTATCAGAGATGGTTAGTCTAAAAATTGAAGATATCACTGAAAATTTCTCAGCAATAATTATCACTTCAAAAGGAGATAAAGAGAGAGTAATTCCACTTTTGGATTGTGTAAGAAAATCATTACACAACTACTTAAAAAATTTAAATAAGAATTTGGAATCTAAACAAAGATCTAAGTATCTCTTTCCATCAAATTCGCAAAAAGGGTATATAACCAGAAATAGATTTTTTCAGCTACTACAAAATCTTGGGATTAAAAATGGTCTATCAAAAGAGAGGATATCTCCTCATACTTTACGTCATTCTTTTGCAACTCATTTACTCCAAAAAGGTGCAGATTTAAGACTCATTCAGGAATCTTTAGGTCATAGCGATATTTCTACGACAGAAATTTATACCCATGTAGATAGTAATCGTTTAAGAAATGTGTTAAAAAACAAACATTCGTTAAATAAAAAAATAGATAAATTAATTAAAATTTAGTTTGCGTTTATAACTTAAATCATATTATAAATATTTCTGTTATAAATCTTACAAAGAGGAAATTATGAGTTTTAAAATCATTGACCAAGCTAAACCACGTTTAAACAGAAGTGAACTTGCAGTTCCAGGAAGTAATCCTTCATTATTTGAAAAAGCTGCCAAAAGCAATGTGGATGTAATATTTTTAGATTTAGAGGATGCCGTTGCACCTGATGAAAAAGAACAGGCTAGAAAAAATATAATAGAAGCTTTGAATGATATTGACTGGAATGATAAAACCATGTCTGTTCGAATAAATGGTCTTGATACTCATTACATGTACAGAGATGTTGTTGATCTTATAGAAAAAGCTCCCAATAAATTAGATTTAATAATGATACCAAAAGTAGGTACCTATTCTGATGTTTATGCAGTTGATATGCTTTGCACGCAGGCAGAAGATGCAATGGGAGTAAAAAAAAAAATAGGTTTTGAATTAATAATTGAAACAGCCCTGGGCATGCAAAATGTTAATGAAATAGCTTCATATCCTAGAAGACTTGAATCGCTTCATTTTGGTGTTGCTGATTATGCCGCTTCAACTAAAGCTAAAACAACTGTGATTGGTGGACCAAACCCTAATTATCATGTTTTAACTGACAAGGATGGAGATAATCCAAGAGAAAAACATTGGGGAGATATGTGGCATCATGCAGTTTCTAAGATGGTCATTGCAGCTAGAGCAAACGGGTTAAGACCTATTGACGGACCTTTTGGAGACTTCAATGATCCTGACGGATATATCGCACAAGCAAATAGATCGGCTACTCTTGGGTGTGAGGGAAAGTGGGCAATCCATCCAAGTCAAATTGATTTAGCCAATCAAGTCATGAGTCCATCTGATAAAGAAATCAATCAGGCTAAGCGAATACTTGAGGCAATGGAAACTGCAAAGAAAGAAGGGAAAGGCGCTGTATCTCTTGACGGAAGACTAATCGATATAGCTTCTATCAGACAAGCAGAGGTGCTTGTTGAGAAAGCTAAATTGATAGAAGGTTGATAGAATGCAAGTTTTATAAAAATGCAAAACTTCTTAGACTTTGAAAAACCTCTTTTAGATATAAAGTCTAAAATAGAAGAGCTAAGACATCTTAAAGATTCAAGTGAGAATATTGCTAATGAACTCTCTAATCTTCAAGATAAATATGATAAAACTCTGAACGAACTATACGATAATCTAACCCCCATACAAAAAGTAAAGGTTTGTCGGCATCAGGATAGACCTAAATTTAGTGATATAATCACAGAAATCTTTGATAAGTTTGAAATCATTTCAGGAGATAGACTATTTGCAGAAGATTGCTCTATTAAGGGTGGACTTGCAAAGCTTAATGAAAAAAATTCTCTAGTTATCGGCAACGATAAAGGTCATGATCTTGATTCAAGAGTCAAAAATAATTTTGGTATGGCAAAACCTGAAGGCTACAGAA